>PCCQ01000043.1 GCA_002731795.1 Fidelibacterota bacterium | reverse complement strand
GTATCACAAAGTAGTATCCACAAATTAACCAGCATATCACCAAAATCTATAAAATCATTATCTTTTTTAAATTTTTGGTATAAGAAATATGTACTCAGTGCATCAATTAGCTGCTTGTCTTCTTCATTTTGTTCAGTTTTAATAAGAAGCTTTTTATACTTTTTATTTAATTCATCACCGTAAATCAAATCATCACTTAAATCATTAAAGATTTTTGGGAAAGATAAAAATGCAGATTTAGATTTTTTTCTAAATTCAGAACTAATAAAACTATTTACATTATCCAGAATTAACTTTCGAATCAAGTATTTTGATTCATTAGACTCTATTAACGTTGGAGATTTTTTATATCCTAAAAATTCATAAAATGACTGTAACTGATTTAGAGCAAATGAATGAAAATTAAGTGCATTTATTGAATCATAACCTGATCCAACTGCATTTGATATTTCAGATTTTAAATGCTCTGCTGCCTTAACTGTGTAGGTCATTGCTAATATAGATTTTGGGTCAATATTATGTGTTTTTATTAAATGAGCTATTCTCGCTACAATCGTTGTAGTTTTTCCTGTCCCAGCTCCTGCAATTATCATTAGAGGAGAAGGTGGATGTTCTATGCATTCTTTCTGTATTTTGTTATATAAAATCATTTTAAGATATTAGTATTTAGAATTATTTATAAATTTACAATATAATATCTTTCATATTTAAAAAAATAAAGGTTACTAATTATGAAAAATACCGTTGAGCCAAGTGATTTTGTAAAAAGGCAAATACCAGGTTCGGGAAAAACATACTCAAAAAAATTAAATTTTGAAGAAATTGCAGAAATAGCACAAGACAAACTGAATTCGGGTGATTTTGTTGAAGGTTATCGTGATGGGGTTGTTCTTATAGAAATAAGAGGAGAACTTGCGAATAATTTTGAGTGCCCTTTGGTAAAAATAAATAAAGATACTAAGCTATCAGCAAAATATATTAAAAGAAGGCAAGATGAAGAGCCATATATACAAATTAGAGCACTAAATGGACAAACTCTTAAAACAGATACTGTAGATTTAGTTCTTTATAGAAATGATGTATTAAAGGAGACAAATGAACAATCTTCTGATGCAGATTGGGAACTCATTGCATTTATGGCAAAACCAAAATCAGTTAAAATGCCAATGGGACCTATAACAATGATGAGGAATCAACTTCAAAAACCAGGCGGAACTAAGGGCTTTTATGAATCTGAAAAATGGGCAGAGTCTGTTGACTTTTGGCAACAGTATGCCATTTTGGAAAAATTGTAGCGGCTCAGGGATTCGAACCCCGGACACCTGGATTATGATTCCAGTGCTCTAACCAACTGAGCTAAGCCGCCAAACCTGTAAGAATTTATAAAATCTTTTACTAACTAAAAAAACTAATTAAATAGAATCTTCTAAAAATTCATAAACCATTCTAACCCCAACCCCTGTCGCGCCGTTTTTAGGTTGGTAACTTGGTTCTTTGGGACCCCATGCTGTCCCTGCAATATCTAAGTGACACCATGGAGTATTATCAACAAATTCTTGAAGAAATACACCTCCTGCAATTGTACCCGCCATTGGTGGTCTTCCTAGATTTCTAAGATCAGCAATAGTAGACTTTACATCCTTAGAGTACTCTTCCCACATTGGAAGTTCCCAAACTTTTTCTCCAGATTTTTTTGAAGCTTTTTTAACCTTATTTATAAGGGAAGGATCATTTCCCATTAATCCACTAGCATGATCTCCAAGTGCCATTAATACAGCTCCCGTTAGGGTTGCAAAATCTAAGATTTCTTTTGGCTTGTAGTTTTTTGTTACATAAGCAAGTACATCAGCTAGTACCAATCTCCCTTCTGCATCTGTATTTAGAACCTCAATGGTTTTTCCATTATATGCTGTTACAATATCACCTGGTCTTTGAGCTTTCCCACCAGGCATATTTTCAGTTGAACCAATAGCAAAAATGATATTTAATTTAGGACTTAGTTCTGCTACTGCTTGTAACACTCCCATGACAACAGCGCTACCACACATATCAAACTTCATTTCATCCATTTTTGCTGATGGTTTTATTGAAATACCACCTGAGTCAAAAGTTAGACCTTTACCAACAAGAGCAATTGGCTTATCTTTTGCTTTACCACCCTTATATTCAACTAAAATTAATTTTGCTGGTTCATGAGCACCCATAGCTACTCCATAAAATGAACCTAATCCAAGTTTTTCAAACTTAGATACATCAATCACTTTACTTTTCATTTTTGCATTCGTCTTTGCAATTTTAACGGCATCTTTTGCAATATAAGATGGTGTCAGTACATTGGCTGGGTGATTAGACAAATCTCTTCCATAACATACACCACGACCTAACACTTCACCTTTTTGTGCAATTTTTTTATCAACATCACCAACTAATGTTATTTTATTTAAAACTATACCCTTTGCTTTTGGTTTATAATCGAGAAACTCATAACTGCCCATTACCAAGCCCTCACAAAAAGCCTGTAGATTTTTATCTGTAATAGAAAAACTTTTTAGATTTATTGCAGCGTGCTTTACTTTATTTGAAATGATGTATGATGTAACATCTGCTCCAAGGGCTCTAACTTTATCTAAATCTGTATTCTTAACAAATCCGTACAAAGCAATACGTTTAACCTTATTATCATTATAAATAACAACTCTCTTTTTTTCAGATCCAATTTTTTTCTCACCTGAAAGCGCATTACTTATTGACTTTCTAGATAATGTTGATACACAATCCATGGAAGGAAACTTAGTAACACCGTCTTGGGTACCCACTAAGAGTAAATCACAACTTGTATTTAAATTAGTTTTAACTTGTAAGTTTTTTATTGTAGACATGATATCTCCGTTTTAGCACTAAATTATATGTTTTATTTATATGGTGAATTTATCTTAATTTATATTTCTGATACAAGCACATTACAAAAAAGGTTAATTATTATGTCATTTAGTGGAATGCTTAAAGATGGAACTCTTGCTGATAAAGTAATCATTGTTACTGGTGGAGGCACGGGCCTAGGAAAAAGTATGTCAAAATATTTCTTAGAACTTGGAGCGAAAGTAGTAATTACAAGTAGAAAAGAAGATGTTCTCATAGGTGCTAAAAAAGAATTAGAAAATTTAACTGGAGGTTCAGTTCATTACGTCGTTGGAGATGTGAGAGATATTAATGACGTAAAGAAAACGATAGACTCTACAATAGATAAATATGGAAGCTTTAACGCTTTATTAAATAATGCTGCAGGAAATTTTATATCACCAACTGAAAATCTATCAGCAAAAGCTTTTGATACTGTTGTTGATATAGTTTTGAAAGGAACATATAATTATTCTCTTGAAACGGGCAAATACTGGATAGATAATAAGATAAATGGTACAATGCTTAATATTGTGACGACTTATGCATACACAGGCTCTGGCTATGTAGTTCCTTCAGCTTGCGCGAAGGGTGGCGTTTTAACACTGACTCGGTCACTAGCCTCCGAATGGGTAAAATATGGTATAAGATGTAATGCTATAGCGCCTGGACCTTTCCCGACAGAAGGCGCATTTTCAAGACTATTCCCCAAAATATTTTCCAGTTTTATTAATATTGAGAAAAAATTGCCTATGAAAAGATTTGGCGACCATCAGGAACTTGCAAATTTGGCTGCTTACCTGATGTCAGATCATTCAGGATATATTACAGGAGAAGTTGTAACTATTGACGGTGCAGAATGGATACATAAGGCTGGAGAATTTAACTGGCTTGAAAAAGTTCCTAAAAAAATGTGGGGATTAATTTCAAAAAGTACTAGAAAGAAAAAATGATAATCCACAGAACATATAGAGCTCACTGTGCAAGATATATCCCTAATCTAGATGATTCTCATATTTGTAAACAGATGCACGGACATACTTTTAATATTACAATTTTCTTAGATGGACCAATTAATGATAAAAGTGGATTTGTAATGGACTTTTATGAATTAGATGAAATTATCAATAAAGAAATTATCTCTTTAATTGATCATAAGGTCCTAAATGACATTGATGGTTTACAAAATCCTAGTAGTGAACTTTTATCAATTTTCATATGGGATAAATTGAAAGAAAAATTAAAATACTTACATAAAGTATCTGTATCAGAAGACTACGGTACTGGCGTAGAATATTCTGGTGAATAACTGATGTCATATGTCCTGAGCTTTAGTGGTGGACTAGATTCTACTTCTCTTCTTCTACATCTTATTTGTAAAAATAAGCCTGTATATGCCATATCGTTTGACTATGGACAAAAGCATAAAATTGAAATTGAGTTTGCAAAAAAAAATATTGAGCTACTTGAAGCTCATGGTTTAAATGTTAACCATAAAATAGTAAATATATCTTCTATAGTTTCTCTTTTAGAGTCTTCATTGACTGATCCAAATATAAATATTCCTAATGGGCATTATATGGATTCAAATATGAAATCTACATTTGTACCCAATAGGAATGCAATTTTCTCATCTGTTATATATGGATATGCAATTTCAATTTATAAGAAAACTCTTAAAAACACTTCCATTTCCTTAGGAGTTCACTCTGGGGACCATTTAATATACCCTGATTGCAGACCAGAGTTTTATAAAAGTATTATAAAATCATTTCATCTTGGAAACTGGGATAGTGAATATATAGATACTTATTTACCCTATATAAATTTTAGTAAATCTCAAATCATTAAAGATGGTATGAATTCTTGTAAACATCTTGGTTTGGACTTTAATTTGATTTATAGCAATACTCTTACAACATACTCTCCTGATAAAAATGGAAGATCAGACGGAATGACAGGCTCAGATGTTGAAAGAATTTTATCCTTCAATGAAATTGGAATTGAAGATCCAGGGCTATACAATAAAAAATGGTCTGAACTTCTTGAATATGCTCTTAATTGCGAAAAAGAAATTATATCAAAAAATTAGCTAGTCTTAATTTCTATCTTATAATTCCTAGATAAAGCATATTTGTAGAAATCATTTCCTGACAAAGCTGTTTCTATTGGATAAGCACCTGACTCTATATTAGAAGCAGCAATATGCTGCATTACCATAGATGCATGATAACCAGTCCACATTTCCATTGCTAAGAATTCTGTGTGCTCGTCATATTTTTCAATACATTCAATTGTTTTTGTTGACTTCTGCCCATTTAGTACCCCGATAGCTTCCGTTCTCATGATACAGATATCTTTTAAGCTATCCTCCTCTAGTTGAGGCTCTAGCAAAGAGTGATAAAAATCTCTAGGCGATATTTCTACATCTTCAATTTTTAATTTATCTTCACGAAAAAGACCTAATTGCCTAAAAGCAATCATTTGCTGCCAATGACCACTATATCTAAGTGTTTTATTTTCAAGTAACTTTATTTTATTTTCAAATGTCCATGGCATGGTAGATAATCCGCCTGAAGTTACAGCAGCTTCTAAATTTCCTATACTATCAAATCCTAAGATCTCGATATCTTCAAAACAAGGGACCTCAGTAACTTTACCATCTCTTAAAAAATAAGCATTACCATCATATTCATTTGTTAATCCTGCAATATTAAAAAACAAATTATAATTCCAAGGTGGATTTGGTTCTTGAGGTAAACCACCGTCCCAAACTCTTACCTCTTCTACTTTATCAAATCCTTCCATTGCAAGCAATGCCATAGATACATTCATCCCTGGACCCATACCACAGTCAGGGACAATGGTTATACCAGCATCTTTTGCTTCTTTTGATTTTTCAAGTTGCTTGATGACATTATTTGTATGGCCACCTAAGTCAACCATTGAGGTTTTAGATTTTATTGCAACATCTGTAAGATATAAATTAAACTTATATGGAACCGAACTAAGAAAAATATCAATATCCAATAGCGATTTTATTAATCTATTTTCATCATTTATATCGATATTTATAATATCGACATCAAAGTTTGTAAGTTTTTTAATCTTATTTTTACATTTTTCTAAATTATGATTATTAGAATCTATAACCGTTAAGGATTTGGGCTTCCCATGGGATACAATATCATATGCTGCTGCCGTACCTTGCCTTCCTGAGCCAATTACACAATATTTTTTCACAAAGTTCTCCTTATAAATAATTTAATTAGGTAAAATACAGAGACATAACAATACAATAATTTATAACTTTTATTTGGAGACTTCATGCATATCTTTTTTATAATTACATCTTTACTTTTTTCAAATACTTTTCCGGACCCATGGAATGGTTATTCTGTAAGTAACTCTGAGAATTTAGATGCTTTTACTTATAACCCTGCAGGTGTGAGTATAAATCATGGAATTGAATCAGGGTATTATTTTGCTCCTGATGATAATGGGAGTATTTCAAATAATTCAACTTTATATTATGCTACGAAATCCAATGGCTTTGGCTATAGTCTTAAATATAATAAAGGCGATAAACTTTTCAATGCAACTGATGTAAATATATCTTTTGCAGGTCAAGTAACTAGGGGGATTAACTTTGGAGCGAACTGGAGTAAAGAACAAAAAAATATAGCAACAGGACTTCTATATAGACCAGTAAACTTCCTATCAATAGGTTTAGTAACACATTTCGATGAAGATTTAAAAGAAATGACTAGAGGTAGATTTGGATTAGGTCTCAGACCATTTTCATCGAATTTACTTACTATAGGAACAGATATTACATATACGTCTCAAAACATAAATAAAATTACATCCTATTCTCCATTTTTTGATATAACAATTGGAAATGGAATTTCATTTAGATCACAATTTGATACAGAGTCATTTGATAATTTTACTTTTGATGACATTGACTTAATTGCATCAATAAACTTTGATTTTGGTAAGGAAGGATTTTATATTAATAAACTTAAACCTACTACCTCAGATTATGGATATGGATTTGGTTATTTCACAAGAACTCATAAAAAAACAAATATTTTTAATAAGACAAAAAAAAAGGATCGTAAATATATAAGATTTGAATTAGGTGGACTTTTCATTGAAGAAAAACCTGGGAAAATCCCATTTTCTCCTTTTTCTTTTCTTAATCAAGAAAAAGGACAGCAATTACGGAAGTGGCTTAATGAGATTAAAAAATTTAAAAACGATGAATCAGTCGCTGGACTTATTATTGACTTAAAAACGGTAAGAACAGGCTTTTCAAAAAAACAAGAAATGCATGATGCTTTAATGGATTTTAAAAATTCTGGTAAAAAAATAATCGTTTATGCTGATTATGGAATATCAAATACTGATTACTATTTAATTTCTATGGCAGATGAAATATATATAAATGATTTAACCGGTATAAATCTACATGGTCTTTCAATGGAAGTAACATTTTATAAGGACTTTCTTGATACTATAAATATAATTCCAGAAGTTTTCAGAGTTAACATTGATGGTGAATCTTATAAAACAGCTGGTGATCCATTTCTGGAATCAACTGCAACAGACCAGATGAAAGAAAACTATGGACAACTTTTAAGTAATATATATTCTATATTTGTAAAAGGGATCTCAAATGGAAGGTCTTGGACAGAGGAAAAAACAAAAAATATAATTAATAACGGTCCATATTCAATTACATCTGAAATTATAGAAAATAATTTAATTACAAGTACTATGTATCCAGATCAATTTGAAACTTATTTAGAAGAAATTACTTCATGTGAAAAAGATGAAAAATGTGATTACAACTATTCAATCGTAAAATGGAAAGATGTAGACAGAAGTAAAGAATATGTGAATGATTGGTTACCAGAAAAGAAAAATAATATTGCACTAATTTATGCTGTTGGAGGAATTATGCCCGGTGAAAGCCAAAAAGGTCCAACTGGCTCCACTATAATGGGTCATAAAACTATTAATAAGGCAATAAAGTCCGCTAGAGAAGACAAGAATATTGATGCAATTATCTTAAGAATTGATAGTGGGGGTGGTTCAGCTTTTGCTTCAGATCAAATGTGGAGAGAAATTGACTTAACAACAAATAATGAAGATATTAAAAATAATAAACCATTTATAGCTTCTATGTCAGATGTTGCAGCTTCTGGTGGATATTATATAGCTTGTCAGGCAGATAAAATAATTGCTAATGAATCAACTGTTACAGGATCTATTGGAGTAATAGGCTTAAGTTTCAATACATCAGCTTTACTCAATAAATATGGAATTAATAAAGAGGTTATTGCAAAAGAAGGTGAACATGCAGATTTTTACACAACTTCAAGACTTCGCAATGATTATGAAACTAATAGAATAAAAGAATCAATTAATGATAGTTACTTAGTATTTAAATCAAGAGTTATAGCAGGCAGAGATAGCCTTAACAGTATTGATAAATTAGACGATATTGCTATGGGACGCATATGGTCTGGAAATGATGCAAAATCAAATTTTTTAGTTGATGAAATTGGGGGAATTGATGATGCAATTACCTTAGCAGCTAAAGAAGCTGGTATTGAAGATATTAAAAATGTGAATATTATTGAATACCCTAAAAGAGAGTTAACAGAAAATCTAAAAAAAGAATTATTAAATAGCTCATTATTTTCAAACAAAATACTTTTTTCAGAAATACCTAAAGAATATCAATTTTTAATTGATATTAATGAAATGAGTAAAGAAGGCACATTAATGATGCTACCATACGCTATAGAAATAAAATGATGCACCTATTTGACAATTATAGGATCTTTGTATTATCTTTAGGTATGAAGAAATTATTTATTACTATATTCTTTGTTTCTATCTCATTTTCACAAAGTGATAGATCTACTATCTTTAATACAGGCACTCCACCTGATTTAGGTGTAGGATGGGATATAACTTGTAATCAATTTGAAGAAAATAATATTGGTGATATTAATAATGATCTCGGTGTAGATGTTTTAGATGTTGTTAGTATTGTAAGTTTCATTCTAGGTAATGCTATTCCAACAGCTGAAGAGACTATAATTTCAGATATTAATGAAGATACAAACATTGATGTTTTAGATGTAATTATTCTGGTAGGTATGATACTAGATGGATCAAATTCAACCAATCTATGCCAAGAGGGGCTATCTGCAGCGATTAAATTTACAACTTTTGTAGAATATACTTTTGAAGCATTCTCGGTGATTTTTGAAACAGGTGATCTGCAGGGGCAAGGATTGTTTGAAATTCACTTACATCAAGATAATTTTAACACTCCAGGAGATATCTTAGGAAGTTGGGAATTAACAGTGGGTGAAAATACTGCTCGTGAATACTATGTTTTCACAGGTGATTCTGACTGTATAACACTAGAACCATTTGCATCATATTGGCTGTCAGTCAATCCAAAAGATAATGGAGATGAAGCATTATGGCTGCTATCAGAAGAGGAATTTACATACTCAACTAGTAATGATATGGGCGTAAATTGGCTTGAAACATCAACTGGTCAAGTTGGATGCATGAAAATATTTGGTGAGCAAATTTTTGAAACTGATGATTCTGAGCCCAGCTTAGAAACAGTTTATGATTGGTCTCTAGAAGATATAAATCCAAACTCAGATTATTACTTCCCAGATTATGGCGAAACTATAGGTCCAAGTTCATATGTAGAAGATCAACAAGTATCTGTTTATTATTTTGGAAAGGCTGGCTGAAGCCTATGTCGACACCGGTTCGGTGTTTTAAATGATATGTATTTAGATTTAGTTGATGAAGGATATGAAGATATTAAGTTTGTAGGTGTTAATGGATATGCATATATAGATAATGATTACCATTGCATGATATGCGATACTCCAAATGAATGCTCTAATTGTACTGAAGAAAGAATCCTTCCATGGGTACAGGATGTCCCAGCGATTATTATTGAAGAATTTGATAATCAACTAGATTGCGAAGAGAACAATCTCTCTTGGGGTGTAGGTGAACAAATTCAATGGAATCTTTTAGATGAAAATCAATGTATTGAAAATGGGTATACTTGGTTTCATGGTCAGTGCATTGAGTTTATATATGGATGCCTTGAAGATGTAGATATTTGGGGTAATTGGGATATCACTTTAAGAGATCTTGTTATTATTAATAAAGAAGGTTATGAAGTGTCACGTTTAAACCTGACAGGAAATAATCCTGATCCCAACTCAACTTGTGGTGAAAACTATCAGACCATCAAAGATTTGATTATTGGTGCAAGATAATCTAGAACTATTCTTTTAAATTATATTTTTTCTTACCTAAATTATAAAACAAATTTATTATAATAATATTACAATTAATCAAGGAGACATAATGTTAGTAACAAAACCAGCGCCAGATTTTAAAACAATGGCAGTAATGCCAGATAATACAATGAAAGAAGTGAGTTTATCTGATTATAAAGGTAAAAAGGTTGTTCTTTTCTTTTATCCAACTGATTTTACATTTGTATGTCCAACAGAACTTTTAGCTTTTGATAAAAGATTAAATGATTTTGAATCTAAAGGAGTGCAAGTTCTTGGTTGTTCAGTTGATGCTAAATGGAGTCATTTAGCTTGGAAAAATACTGATGTAAATAATGGTGGTATTGGTAATGTTCAGTATCCAATTCTTGAAGATTTAGATAAAAGTATTGCTAGAAGTTATGATGTTTTACTAGATGCTGAAGAAGCTTTTGTTGAAACTGAAAATGAAGCTAAAACTACTACTGTTGGTGGTTCAAAAGCATTAAGAGGTTCTTTTCTAATTGATGAAGATGGAATAATAAGACATGCTGTTCTAAATGACTTGCCACTAGGAAGAAACATCGATGAAATGCTGAGAATGGTTGATGCTTTAACCTTTCATCAAGAGCATGGAGAAGTATGTCCTGCTGGATGGAAAGATGGAGAAACTGGTATGAATGAAACTCCAGAAAGTGTAGCAAATTATTTATCAGAAAATTCAGAATCATTATAATTAAAGGAATAAGAATGAAAAAACAATATATTGAAGCTCACTGTGATGGCCCATGCGGAATATACGACCCAGCAAGTGCAAGAATTGCAGCTGAAGCGGTTTTATCAATGACAAAAAAAATGTCTGACCTATCAACTCCAGATTCAAGTAATAGTAAAGCTATGAGTGCATACTTAAATACAATGAGTAGATATGCTTCCATAAAAGAACAAGAGGCAAAAAAGTGTAAGGATGAATTGCTTGTTCTTTGGACTGATTTCTTTAAACCTGAACATCTAGAATCTCATCCAGATCTTCATGAAATATTTTGGAATGCTGCAAAATTATGCAGTGCATGTAAGGTTGAAGTTTCTATTGATCATGCTACTGAATTACTTGAAAAAGTTAAAGAAGTTCATGATCTTTTCTGGAGTGTAAAAGGAAGAGATATCTCCTGGTACACAGCAGGTTAGATACTTAATGTCAAAATATATAGAATTCACTGTTAAAGGGTATAGTATGTATCCAAGCTATACCCCAGGTGAAACTATAATATTTGATAAAATTACAGAGCAAAATCTAAAGCTTTTACGTGAAAACGATTTAGTTGTGTTTAATCATCCTTTCAAAGAAAATATAAAGATGTTCAAAAGAATAAAGTCATTATCTAAAGATTCATGTTTTGTATCTGGTGATAACCCAGATCCGACTTCTTCTTTTGATAGCCACAACTTTGGACCAATTAATAAAACAAATATTCTAGCATACAAAAAGGAGAGTCTTAAATAATGTTATTCCCAAAAACCGCATTAAAGTTAAACGGACTAGTTGTAATTGTTATAAGTTTAATAAGTTACTATTTTTCAACTTCTATTACTGCTTTAATCCCTTCTTTTTTTGGATTATTTTTAATTATCCTTCATTTTCTTTATGATAAAAATAATAAATTGATTGCACATATAGCTGTTTTGTTAATATTATTGTTGCTTGCTGGTTTATATAAACCGATGACTGGAGCAATAGATAGAGGTGATTCTTTTGCTATATTAAGGGTTGCTGTAATGATGTTAACTACACTCTATGTTTTCGTTTGTTTTATAAAAAGTTTTATAGACGCTCGTAAGAATTAGTTTCCATTAAATGGATCGAGCATGTTTTTTGATAACTCTAGTATTTATTTTTTTACTTACTAGTTGCAATAATAGTAATAAGTCAGTTTATGCAACGGATTCTTTTAAAAAAGGTGAAACTATATACAAGACACTATGTATTTCATGTCATAATATAGATCCAAGAAAAGATGGCATACTCGCTCCTAATATCGCAGGTGCGAATTACGAACTTATTAAAAGCATGATAATGACGGGAAAGCATCCTGTAGGAGTAGAGCCCAAATGGCCTGATGCAAAAATGGCTCCTCTACCTCATTTGAAGGAGCATATACCCGATTTACATGAATATCTAAAGACGTTTAAATAGGAAGGGTGGACAACGGCTGTCAAGCGGTCTTGAAAACCGTCGCCCCACTGGGGTTGCAGGTTCGAATCCTGTCCCTTCCGCATTGGAGAGTTGGCAGAGTGGTAATGCAGCGGATTGCTAATCCGTCATCCTTGAATAGGGATGCG
>PCCQ01000042.1 GCA_002731795.1 Fidelibacterota bacterium | reverse complement strand
TGGCCCGTTCGTCTAGTGGTTAGGACCCAGGGTTTTCATCTCTGTAACAGGAGTTCGATTCTCCTACGGGCTACAAGAAAGCTCAGAATTTATTCTGAGCTTTCTTAGTTTATAGCTATAACATTATTAATTATGAAGAATAAAAGTTTATATCTATCTATAAAATATATAATCTCATTAATGAGATTTTCAAAATCGATTCCAAGTCATATTAAGATAACAGATTCATCATACATTGGACTAGATGGAAATGAGCTTCCACTTAAAATTATAAAAAGTAAAAATAGTCTTAATCGTACCTTAATTATATTCCCTGGAGCTTCTCCTACGGCAGAAGAACACTCTGGATTACTTTTTTTATCATCTGTATTAGCAAACATTGGTTTTAATGTATATATACCTAGAATGCCCCTTTTAAAGGATTTAAACATATCTGAAGATAACGTCAATTGGTTTTCAAATGGCTATAGTCAGCTAGTAAAAAGAGATGATATTCAAGGTACAAAAATTAGTTGTATGGGGGTAAGTTTCGGAGGGGCAATTTTACTTAAAGCCTCTCTACAAGATTTAATGCTAAAATCACCTCCACATAGTATAATTACTTATGGTACATTTTATGATGTACGAAAAACTTTAGAGTTTTTAACATTTGGAAAAATAAAAATAAAAGGTAAAGATGTATCTATAAAACCACATGAGTGGGGTCTTGTTGTATTTATGCATAATTTTTTAGCAAGTGTAGATGTAGGGTTTGATTCCTCTCATTTACAAAAGATTTTAGCATTAAGAGTCCAAGATAAGAACGTCGATAAACAATTGCTTAATTTATCTGAAAAGAATAGACAATTAATGAATGATATTTTAACTTCTACAATATCAGATGAAGTTTCTAGAATTATTGATATTATTTTTAAAGAAAAAATGAATGAGTTAGATTCAATTTCTCCCAAAAATTGGTGTAAGAATATTAATACAAAAATATATGTCATGCATGGTGCTAATGATAATATGGTACCCTATACTCAATCTGTTGATTTAGCTAATCATTTACCTAATTCTGAATTATTCATTTCATACTTATATGAGCACAATGAAATTGCTCTTAAACGTTCATTCATTTATAAAATTAAAGAATTGTTTAGAATAGTATCTTATATGCGAGGGTATATTAAGTATCATGAAGATTAAACGATTTCAAGGAGGTTATGATAAGAATTTTTGCTATGTAGTATCATGCGATGAAACTCGTATGGCTGCAATTATTGATCCTGCAGTTGAAATTAATCCTGTAATTGAATACATAGAATCAGAAGATTTAATATTAGATAAAATACTAGTCACTCATACTCACCATGATCATATATATTATTTAAACGATTTTATAGATTTATATCCACTTGCTAAGGTTTATGCATCAACTAATGCAGCTTTTAAAACTAATATTGAATTTAAAAAGGTTGAACATAATGATGTGATTATACTTGGAAAGCTATTTATTTTATCTTTGTTTACTCCAGGACATTACTTCGATAGTATGTGTTTTTGGATAAAATCAGAAAAATTGGTATTCACAGGTGATACTATGTTTGTTGGTAGAACAGGTAGAACCGTAGGTAATGGAAGTAATATCAAGAACCTATATCAAAGTATATATAAGATTTTATTAAAATTACCAACTGAAACGATAGTATATCCAGGGCATCATTATGGATTTCGAAAAGAAATTACTATTCATGAGAATGTTAAAAATTCAAATTTTTTTCAATGTAAATCCTTTAATGAGTTTGAATTAGTAATGAAAAATTTTGAAAAATCACGAAATAAATAAAAAAAATTCTTTCAGAGGAGAAATTACTTGTTTTTTAGAGGAGAAATTGATAGTATTAGGGTATAGTTAACGTGATTGATAAAATTTTTTACATAAAGGAGATAAATCATGGCAGATAAAGTTGCAACTTCAGGAGTTACTAAAGAAAAAGGCTATCTATATTATTTAGGTAAAGATGGTAACGTATGGAGATCAAAAATGGCTAGAGGAGCAAGCAAAGGTGGAAGCGCTGAAAAAGTGGCTGATACTAATGTAACTAGAGAAGGTGGATTTCTATATTTTATAGATAAAGATGGCGATGTTTCTAGAGCACCTATGGCAAGAGGCCGTAAGTAAGAAATATATATTAGTTAAAATAAAAAAGGCTCCTTTTGGAGCCTTTTTTATTTTGGTTTAAAAATCATAACACTTGTGAAACGATTCTCAGTTCCATTCCACATTCTAGATAAATTTTTTCTATGTGTAAACACAATGAAAATAAATACTATCATACCAAATATTTGAAACTCTGTGTTTAAATATATTATTGCATATACAAATAATGTTAAAGACGCAAGAATTGTACTAATGCCTACATATCCAGATAAAAGTACGGAGCATATCCATACTGCAAGTATATATGGTATTGATTGTGGGGTAAGTACAAATAAAGCCCCCAGTATCGTTGCAGCCCCTTTTCCTCCATTAAATTTATAATATAATGGATATACATGTCCTAGGATTGCTGCGGCAGCTCCTAACATCATTTCATATGAATTAAAATTACTATAGTATCCAATAATGAAAGTTGGTAAAAATCCTTTTGCTACATCAATTACTAATGTTAATAATGCAAAAACAACTCCTACTGTTCTTAATGCATTAGTTCCACCAGCACTTTTACTTCCGTGCTTACGTATATCAACATTCCAGATTTTTCCTAATAGTAGACTTCCAGATATAGAACCTATCAGATAGCTTAGTATTATAATTAAAAAGAATTTATTCATCTATTATCTTTTGAATTCCAGCTCCAAATGATTTTGGACCGCTATGAATGCCCAATGCAGATCCCATTTCAACAAGGTCAATTGAATTTATATTATCAAAATTATTTTCAATGATATCAATAATTTCATGACCCTCGTTTTCTGCAAAGCTATGAGAAATAGAAATGTTATAATGAGTATTTTTATCTAAAGTTTTTAAAATGTATTTAGCAAATTTTATATGTAAATCTTTTTTTCCAAATAAAACAGATTCTGCTTTAAGTGACCCTTCTTTATCATTAGTTAAAATAGGATGAATTTTTAAAATTTTAGCAATGGGGCCTGCAAATTTAGGAACTCTCCCTCCTTTAATTGAATAGCTGATGTCATTGACAACCTGCAGTATTTTTGTATTTTTTATTAGAGAGTTAATTTTCTGTACAATCAGCTTATGATCATTACTTTCTTTAGCCCATTCACTTGCTTGTTTAATTATTAATCCTAATCCTACCGATGCACATAAAGAGTCAATATGAGTAATCTTCGTATCTATATTTTTTGTCGCATTTTTTGCTGATTGAAGCGTTCCACTCAATTTTGCGGGGATATGTATTGAAATAATAGATTTATAATGGGTAGATAAATTTTCATATTTACGAATAAAATCTCCAGTAGGAGGTTGTGATGTTTTTGGATGTACAGGATTATTCATTAGCTCCATATAAAACTCATCTGATGTATGTGAAACTTTATCAATGTATTCTTTACTTCCAAAACTATACCTAACTGGCACCATATGGATATTATTATTGTGAGTATCATATTGTATATCACATCCTGAATCTGTTACAATTGCTATTTCAGATTTACTATCATGTGATGATGAAACTTGTTGATGCATATCATCAGCTTTTTGATTTTTAACGGTCCCATAATTTGAACATAGTTCAAAAACTTTATTAGGGTGATCAGTATGAATATGAACTTTAACTTTACTTTTAGTACCTGCAAGAATGAAGCTATCTCCCATTGAAGTAAGTGTTTCTTTCATATCCCTTCTACTGATTGAATCTCCTTCAACAATACATTCTGTACAAAACTGATAATTTGAATCATCGTAATTTTCAATATTAATATCCGCACTACCTGTTTCATGTGTTTCAATTGATTCAGGATTTATATTTTCTCCAGTTTTAATATAATGATATAGTCCTTCAATTAAATCAACAAAGCCTTGCGCTCCAGCATCAACAACACCTGCATCCTTTAGAATTTGCATCTGTTCAGGAGTATTATTTAAAGATTTAATTGATACTTCATATATAGCTTTAAATGTGTTTTCAATATCATTACTATCTATATGGTTTTTAGATTCAATGGCGATATCACGCATAACTGTTATGATAGTACCTTCTTTAGGTTCTTCCATAGATTCTTTCGCTGCATTGTAAGCACCATCTAATAATTCATAGATATTTTTATTATTGATTTCAATTACATTTAAACTCTTTTCAGCCATTCCAATAAAATATTGCGCCATGATTGTTCCTGAGTTTCCTCTAGCTGAATCTATTGCAACATCAGAAATTTGAGTAAGTGCTTTACTAACATCATTAGATATACTATCTTGAATATTTAGAACTGGTTTTAGGGTAAAAAGTAAATTTGTTCCAGTATCACCATCCGGAACAGGAAAAACATTTATTTTATTTAAATACTCGTGTCTAGATATAACTTTACAGATACCTGAAACTATTGCATTATATAATTCTTTACCATTTATATTAGATGTGGTTGACATAATATTTGTAAAGTTAAGATTTAGTATAAAATTTCAAAAGCTTAAAAACACATAGACCATCAAACCATCTATGAAATTGTTTAATGAAATGATCATTTGTTGGAGCATCATTTATAGCTTTCCAAGCATTATCCAAGTTTATATCATTTAAAAATTTTAATAAATTTTTATCAATATTAGTGATTTTGTTTTTCATATCTACCAGATCTATACTTCTCGAATCCAACGCTAATGATATCCATTGAGTTAATATATTGTATGATTTTTCAGAAAAGTATAATGAAGATAAATCTAGTTCACCTTTTAAGGCTTTTTCAAGCCTCCTACTTGTTCCAAGATATAGTCTACTTATATATCTTGATGATGGATGAACAAGGATATCTTTAATTTGGGTAACACCACAGTATTTTTCTAGTTCCTGTAAAAAATAAAAGTCTTCACTTGCTTTTTTTTTGTTCATCCCTCCAACTGCAATATAGGCATTATAGCTACAGATCATTGTTGATCCAAGAGATACATAACAATATGGCGATCCACTTTTTTTAATATTCAGCGCAGTTTCTTTTAAATAATTCTCATATGTATTAATCAATTCTTTAGTTTTAGGTTCATCATTTTGATGATTAAAATTAACTGTAGCAGCATTCCATTTTTTTGAAATATAAGATTCATAAATTGTACTTAAATATTTTTTTGATATGGTAGTATCTGCATCAAGAAAACAAATTAATGAGTCCTCATTTAAGTATTCGAGAATGGAGTCGACACATATTTTTCGTGCCATTCCTACACCTGCATATTTGTTATTGATTATTTTTTTAGATGTGAATGCGTCAATAATCAAACATTCAAATTGAAAAGTAGATTCTAGTAACTTTTCATATGTTTTATTATTATTATCGATCACAGATTGTTTTTCATTATTAGAGTTATTAATAACAATGGAAACCAAAGTATTTTTTAACATGTCCGTATCTTGATTATTAATTGAGTCTAATGTCTTAAATAAATAGTCATATTCAGCGTAGCTGGGAATGGTAATGGCTATATCATATGATGGCTTATGGGGCGTTTTATTCAGTGACCATTTTTTATCAGCGAGCTTATTTGATTTATATTTTTGAATTTTATGATTCAATATATTGATTGATTAGTATTTTAATTTTATTATAGTCATGAGGTTCAATCCAGTTGATATTAACACCCCTTTTTTCCATTCTTCGAAACCAAGTTCGTTGTCTTTTGGCAAACTTTCTTATAGCTGTTGTCAATGAAGTAATCAGTAATTCTTTAGAAATCTCATTTTTTAGATATTGAGCGATAAATTTATATTCTAAACCAAAATAATTTAATCTTTCTATTGGAAGTCCATGATTAATTAAACCTTTAACCTCAGCTATCATCCCCTCATTTATTCTATCAAT
The DNA here is from genome assembly GCA_002731795.1 of Fidelibacterota bacterium. Lineage (GTDB taxonomy): Bacteria > Fidelibacterota > Marinisomatia > SCGC-AAA003-L08 > D37C17 > TMED161. The sequence continues at coordinate 7,654 of PCCQ01000042.1, read as the reverse complement.
CAATCGTTGTTTAATTTTTTGTCTCAATACTTCCCTATCTACCTTAGTTGCAAACACAATGGCATTATCATTCAAGGGTTTCATTTTAAAGCCATTGCTATCTGAGCTATTTTTTAAAATCTCTATATTTCGAATGATTTGTTTTCGTGTCTCTAGTAATAAGCCAGACCTTTCTTTCTCTGTAGTAATAGTATATAGGTGTTTTAGAAGATCATCTTTATCAAGATTTTCCATTGAGGTTCTAAGATTTTCATCTGGAGCAGGCTTTGTGGATAAATCATATTTAAGCAATGTTGATTCAATATATAACCCTGTTCCTCCACAAAGTATTGGTACTTTATTTTTTAATCTTATTTTTTGATATGCATTATAAAAATCTTTTTGAAAATCATATACACTATAATTTTTTTTAGGGTCCAGTATATCAATAAGGTGGTATGGAATTGATTTTTGATTTACGATATAATCATCTAAATCCTTTCCAGTACCAATATCCATTCCTTTATATATTTGTCTTGAATCTGCTGAAATAATTTCTGAATCAATGTCATAAGCTATTTTAGATGCTAAACTAGTTTTACCACTCGCTGTAGGTCCAGTGATAACAATAAGTTTATCTTGATTTTTTTTATTTGAAGTCATTATTTAAATTTGCATTATATGTTAGAAATTAAACTAAATATTTACAATTAACTTATGGAATATTCATTAATAGCAATTTTTAGCTTTATCCTTGGACTTTTATTATATCACTTCTTATTTAATAAGAGTGAACCAGTTAATTTTGATGGATTATCAAAAGATATCCATCATTTATTAGAAATCCAGCGCAAGGATTGGGAGAAAGGTCAAATAGATCTAAAAGGAGTTGTCAATCCTCTTTCTGAAAATTTAAAAATATTAGATAAACAAATTAGAGAAATTGAAACAAAGCGTGAGGGTGCTTATAAGTCTCTTGAAAAAGAGCTTGAACAGCTTGGATTAGCACAAAAAGAATTACATACTACAGCATATGATTTAGAAAGTGCGCTCCGTTCATCATCAACCAGAGGTCAATGGGGAGAAATGAAGCTTGAGAATATTGCTAAAATTGCAGGTCTTCAAAAAAATATTGACTATACAACTCAAGAAACAATACATCGAGATGGATCAGATATAAGGCCTGATATGATAGTAAATTTACCAAATAGAGGATGTATTGCCATAGATGCGAAAGCACCTCTGAAGTCATATTTAAATGCATCTGAATCGCAGGATGAGACAATCCAAAAAGAGGAATTAGTTAAACATTCAAGAGCAATGCGTACATTTATGAGGTCTTTATATCAAAAAGAGTACTGGTCACAATTTGAAAATGCACCTGAACTTGTTGTAATGTTCATTCCTCTTGAATCTGCACTTTATTCTGCATTTGAACATGATAAGGAATTATTTGATGATGCCTTAAAACATAAAGTGCTAATCGTTTCAGCGGTTTCACTTATTGCTTTATTAAAATCTGTTCATCATGGATGGATGCAGGTGCAATTAGATGAGAATACTCAAAAAATTGCTGATGCTGGACGAAATCTTTATGAAAGGTTTTTAAAATTCAACTTACTGTTTCAAGATATTGGCAAAAAACTGAATACTACACAAACAGCTTTTAATAAAGCTGCAAGCTCAATGAATGCTCGCCTAATCCCCAGTATGAAAAAGTTAAAAGATATGGGTACTGGATCTGAAGAAATAAAAACATCAGAATTGCTTGATGTTTTTGAAGAAAGTGAAGAAGACAAACATCTTAGCTAATAAATTTTCTTATATGACCTTATAGATTACTGGGTTGGATGGCGCTGCATCAAGTTGAAACTTAGGATATCCAATACAAACAAAATATCTTCCATCAATACAACTATTAGGAATGAATGCTAGTTCAGTAACAGTATTATTATTAATTGAATTATCATTATTAGAAAAAAATATTTTATGATTTTTTAATTGACCTCCATCATCAGACCTATCAATCGAAGGAGTATCAATTATAATATGTTTAACTGCTTTTTCTTTTAAATAGTATATTGCATCATTTGATAAAAATGGATGATTATATTCATTGTAATTAAGGTTTAATTTGTCTTCACTATTAGGAAGTGTCCTAATTATTATACATTCTAAAAAGTCATCATAATCATCTAAAGATTCTATTAAAATTTCTTTTGTAATTATCTGATCTGCTGAATCATATGTTACATGATAGATTTCATTTGACTTCTTTTGAGGCTTAATAGTAATTAAACGTGATGGTATAAAATTGAGATTTGATAATTCTCCAATAGTTTTACTTTTTTTAAATATATGTGCTCCAGTTTCGGTATGTGTTCCTGAGCAATGAACATTAAACTTAACAATCGGGACATTACAACCGGCATTTTTATTAATATCGTATGAAACATTATTTGAGGTGTAAGGTTCCTTAATAGGATTACTTTCATCATAGAATTTTGGATTATTACTACTATTAAAATTCATAGAAATCGAAATACTTTGTCCATGATTTGAATTAATCTCATATACTTTCTTATTATATTCTATCTTAACATTCATATATTTAAATGTTGCCAATAGGAGTTAAATATTTAAAAATTAGTTTTTCGGATTTTTGTTTATCATAGATATCGTTTACATTAACTAGTTCATCTAATATTTTATCCTGTATATATCCTCTTTCAAGAGCTGTAGCATATGGTATAGTTGTAAAAGAGACCATTGTATAAAGAGGTATAAAGTAATCTGGAAAATCATTATTTAGCTGAAAGGATAGTTTTTGTTTTTTTATGTGCTTTTCATCTAGTACATCATTTCTCATAACTCTATAATTATCCAATGAAAGATCTAGTAATGCATCTGCATCTTTCTTCCTTGAATGATAAAATTCTGAAAATAATGCTGCCCAATTCCCAGAAAATTTTTCACGATACATTTGTCCAAATATATGACAATCCTCAAATGATGCATTCATACCTTGTCCATAAAATGGAACAGTTGCATGCGCTGCATCACCTATTGATAATCCCTTATCTTCACATGTCCAGATTGGTACTCTAAGGCCAATTAATTTTCCTGTGGGGTTTTCAAAGAAATCATTTTCTAAGTTTTCAATTAATGGAATTGTGTCATTAAAATTTTGTTCAAAAAAAGTATATAGTTTTTGGTTGTCATTAATATCTTCAAAACTATTTTTACCACTACTCTTCATAAATAATGTACATGTAAAACTATAATCTAAATTTGGAAGCGCAATCATCATCATATCTCTTCTGGGCCAAATATGTAAAGAGTTTGGGTCTAATTGATATTCACCATTTTTAGGGCCAATTGTTAGCTCCTTATAGGAATGTTCAATATTAACATAGTCAAGTTCGGTATTAGTGATTTCAGATATATTTTTAGATAGTATAGATCTATATCCATCAGCACCAATTACAGGACAATCAATATCTATAGTTTGATTTTGAATATGTAATTTTTTATTTAGCAAATCAATTTGTTTGCATTGCATATCAAATTTTATATCAACATTACCCATTTTTTCAGCATAACTCATTAGTGCCTTATTTATTTCTAGCCTAGAAACAGAATTTATATAATGTTCATCTTTGTTTCCATAGGGTTGAAATGTAATTTCACCGTCGATGGAATGGATACTTCTTCCATGCATAGGTATTAAAAGTGATTCAAAATGTTTATCATATACACCAGCATATTTCAATGCTTCGATACCTCTTCTTGATAATGCTAGATTTATTGATCTTCCAGAAAATTTATTAATTTTTCGTGGATCAGATGATCTTTCGAATACACTAATTTGCAAATCTGAATTTTTAGATAAAATTGTAGATAACAAGGGACCACTAAGTCCAGATCCAATAATTATGATATTTTTTTTCATAACTCTTTCAACACTTGAACAAAATTATATATATCTTTATAACTATTATAAAATGCGCATGGGGCTACTCTGATTACATTTGGCTTCCTAAAATCACATATTATATTTTTATTTTTAAGAAATAACTCAATATTTTTTTCATTAGAATGTATTGCCAGTGAAAGCTGTGAGCCTCGGTCACCTGATTCTGAAGGGGTAATTATATTGATATTACTATTATTAATAGAATAAATCATATTTTCCATATAAGATGTTAATAGTTTACTTCTTTTTCGTAATGTATCCATACCAACACTATCAAATAGCTCTATAGAGCTTCGAAGAGCAGCCATAGATAGAATAGGGGGATTACTAAGCTGCCATGCTTCAGCACTCTTAATTGGATTGAATAAATTAGGTGGGCTAAATCGTGTTTCCTTATCATGGCCCCACCAACCTTCTAATCGATTTAAATCAGAAGAATGATACTTTTCATTTACAAAAACTCCTGAAGGTGCACCTGGTCCTCCATTTAAATATTTATATCCACACCATGCCGCAAAATCAATATCCCAATTACTTAATTCCAATTGTACATTTCCTGCTGCGTGTGCTAAATCAAGACCAATGATACAATTATATTTCTTTGCTAAATTTGAAATTGATTTTAAATCATAAAACTGACCAGTATAATAATTAACACCACTAATTAACATCATGGCTACATTATCCAAATTAGTCTCGATTTGATTTAGCATATCCTTATTTGAAATACATTTATTATCTTGGAAGGTAGAAATTTCAATTAAATCTTCTAATGGATTTAGTCCATGGAGCTTTAGTTGAGATTGTACAGCATATTTATCTGAAGGGAACGAAGGTGTATCTATAAGTATTTTAAACTTATGTTTACTTGGTTTAAAAAATGATATCATTAATAAGTGTAGATTGGTTGTCAAAGAGTTCATTACAACAACTTCAGAGGTATTAGCTCCAACAATTTTTGACATATTTTCAGCAAGATATGAGTGATAATCAAGCCAAGGACTTTTCCCATTCAGATGGCCTTCAACACCTAATTCTTCCCAAGCATTAAGTTCATCCTTAACATAATCATAGGTTTGTTTTGGTTGTAGTCCCAGTGAATGTCCACAGAAATAAATTGGATTAGAAGATGGGAAATAAAATTTATTTTTTAATGAATAAAGTGGATCCTGATTATCTAAATATTCTGCGTACTTTAGTGTAGATTCAAATTGCATATTTATATAAATAATTTTTTATCTAAATCTAGCCATTCAAGAGCAGTTCCATTATAAAGTCTTTCTTTCATATCAATAGATAAAGATTTTGAATTTTGAATGATTTCCCCTGGTAAATTTTCTCCTAAGGGAAATGGATAGTCAGTTCCAAGAGCAATTTGATTTACACCCATTGTTTTAACTAAATAATCAAGTGAATTTTGACTATGTACAAGCGAGTCAACATAAAATTTATCTAAATATGAAGCTGGATTATTTGAATGTTCTATTGCACATAAATCAGGCCTTTGAATAAATCCTTGTTCAATTCTTCCTATAGTATAAGGAAAACTTCCACCTCCATGAGCAAATGCAACTCTCAATTTAGGAAATTTATCAAAAACTCCTCCAAAAATCATTGAGCAAATTGCTCTTGTTGTTTCTGCTGGCATTCCTACTAGCCAAGGTAACCAAAATTGTTTCATCTTTGACATTCCCATCATTTGCCATGGATGGATAAATAATGATAAAGATAGATCTTCACATGCTTCAAATATATCATGAAATTGTTCTTCATTAAGATTATGATCATTGACATTAGAGCCTATTTCAATTCCATTTAAACCTAAATCATTTTTACATCTTTCAAGTTCTTTTATTGCATGCTTTGATGATTGCATTGGTATTGTGCCCAATCCAATAAACTTTTTTGGATACTTTGTACATACATCTGCGATAAAATCATTAATTATTTGAGATTGAATTAGAGCATCTTCTGGATCAGCCCAATATGAAAACATAATAGGAATTGGTGATATGACTTGAACATCTATTGATGAATTTTTCATATCTTTAACTCTTACAGAAGGATCCCAACAGTTACATTGGATAGTTCTAAAATTTTCATTAAAAAGCATCATGTCTGCTTCTGTTTCATTACGTTTTTCTAATTTTACGAATCCTTCGTATCCAAACTTTTTAGAAAAATCAGGTAAGTCATTTGGTATAATATGTGTATGTATATCTATTTTTAGCATATTATTATTTTTCTAAAAAATCTCCACATCTATTACATGTTCTATATTTTTTATTGCTCCAAAATTCGTTAAAAACAATAGGTAGGTCTTTTTCAATATCTCTTAGAGGGAAAAATTTTTCATATAATAAGTTACCACATTTATCACAATACCATTGAAAACCATCTAATTCATCTTTAGTTCTTTTTCGTTCAATTACTAAACCAACACTATTTTCATATCTTTGAGGGGAGTGAGGTACTTTTGAGGGTAATAAAAATATTTCTCCTTCATTTATGTGGATGTCTTTAGGTTTGCCATCTTCAATAATCTTCAATGTCATTTTACCTTCAAGTTGATAGAAAAACTCTTCCCCTTCGTCAACATGATAATCTTTACGGGTATTAGGTCCACCAACGACCATTATAATAAATTCGGTATCTTCATATACAACCTTATTACAAACGGGAGGCTTTAACAATTCTCTGTTTTCATCAATCCACTTTTTGAAATTTATTGGAGGTATTATCATTTTTTAACCAATGCTATACATTTAAGTTCAACAGCAATATCTGTTGGCAGGGCATTTACTTCTACTGTTGTTCTTGTCGCATGACTATCAGGAAAATATAAATTATATATTGCATTAAACTGCTTAAAGTCTTTTTTCATATTTGTTAAATAAACAGTTATATCAATTAACTGTTCCCATGATGAATTTGATGCTTCTAAAATTGATTTAATATTTTTGAAAACAGCATGTGTTTGTTGTTCAATATCATAGTCAATAAGATTTTTATTTTGATCATATTGGTTACCAGGAATTGAATTATCTTCATTATCCCTAGGACCAATTCCTGATAGATAAAGAGTACCATTAACTTCTACTGCATGAGGATAATTACCTACAGGTTTAGGGGCATTATTTGTTTTTAACTTATTTATCATAGTATTTAGTGCATATATTTTTAGTTTCAGTGAAGAAATCAAGTGCATATTTACCGCCCTCTTTACCAAAACCAGATTTTTTAATTCCTCCAAATGGAGTTCTCAAGTCTCTTTCTAACCAACAATTAACCCAAACTAAGCCAGATTCTACTAATTCTGCAAGCTTATGTGCTTTATTTATATTTTGAGTCCATAGAATTGAGGCCAGGCCATATTGAGTATTATTTGCCATTTCGATAGCCTCCTCGTCCTCATAAAATTTTGTAATAGTCACAACTGGACCAAAAATTTCATCTTGATTTACTCTAGAGTTTTGAGGTAAACCTTCAATAACTGTTGGTTTATAATACCAACCATTTGAGCAATCACCATCAATTTTTACAATTTCACCACCTGTTAAAATTACACCTCCATCTTTTTTTGCATAATCTACATACTTCGAAATTTTATCTAAGTGATTTAATGAAACAATGGCTCCTTGATCTGACTTTGAATCAAATGGATCTCCAGTATTAAGTGCGTTGACCTTGTCTATGAAG
>PCCQ01000041.1 GCA_002731795.1 Fidelibacterota bacterium | reverse complement strand
TGGCTCTTGGGATTCTAGAGCTTTGGTTGTAGGTAGTGTGCAATCAGGAAAAACATCAAATTTTATTGGTTTCTTGAACAAAGCTGTTGATGCTGGCTATAAAAAAATTATTGTTCTATCTGGTTTAAACAACAATCTTAGGCAACAAACTCAAATTAGAGTAGATGAAGGCTTGCTAGCCTATGATACTCAAGCAAGTTCTTTAGGGACTAAGATATATCAAGGTCCTCTCGCAGCAAGAAGAATGAATTATAAACTCCCAATTATTAGTTGCGGCACTAATAGTAAATTAAATGGAGATTTCAAAAAGAACGTTGCTGATAACTTAAATTTTCATACAGACGATCCTGCAATATTTGTGGTGAAAAAAAACAAATCAGTACTTGAAAAACTTATTGGTTATTACTTAAGCTCTCCTAAAGTTCATGGTGTAACTGTAGAACAAAAGCCTTTCAAAGTAAGAGGTCACTTCTCTGCACTTCCACCGTTCATAAAAGATAAACCAATTTTAATTATTGATGATGAGGTTGATAATGGTTCTGTCGATACTGGAGAACAACCAATTAATGAGGAAGGAAACTTAGATCTCGATTACGATCCAAAAACAATTAATCGATTAATTAGAACTTTGTTAAATATTTTTGATAAGCGTGTTTACATAGGGTATACAGCAACTCCTTTTGCAAATATATTTATACATAATCGCGCTGAAACTAATGAAGAAGGATTAGATTTATTTCCAAAAGATTATATTATCGACTTACCAATACCTTCTAACCATGTTGGTTTAGAAAAAATATTTAATACTGAAATTGTAAACGGTGAACAAGTTCAAGACAGAGAGATAGATGATAATCATTTTTTTCAAATAGTTGAAGATAGCTCACTTTTCCCAGATGACCCAGATTGTAGTCAGGGTTGGATGCCTCCACGTCATGATCGTTACCATCAGCCCGAATATAATAATAAAAATGATCCAGAAATAGATCTTCCACCCTCTCTTAAAGAAGCAATAATTTCATTTATCTTAACTTCTGCTTGTAGAAATTTTAGAGGCTATGTAGAGGATGCAAAGTCAATGCTTATTCATGTAACTAAGTTTGTAGATGTTCAAGATATTGTATACAAACAAGTAAACGATTATCTTTTTTTACTTAGAAATAGAATTAATAAAGATAATGAAAAATACGAAGAAACAATTTCTACTTTTAAAAAAATTTGGGAAGAAAAGTTTTATATTTATAAAGATACAAACGAAAATAAATATCCTTCTTGGTCAGAATTAATTAATGATAAAAGAAGTTTAGATTTTGTTATAAATCAAATTTGTCAAAATATTAAAGTTTTAAACGGAAGAAAAAACGATACTTTAGAGTATAAAAGATTCAAAAGTGACAATGGTTTTGGATTACATACAATAATTATTGGTGGTGATAAACTTTCTCGAGGATTAACTCTTGAAGGATTGTCTATTAGTTATTTCTTAAGATCTGCAAAAATGCCAATGTATGACACCTTAATGCAAATGGGTAGATGGTTTGGTTATCGTATGGGCTATCAAGATTTATGTAGGTTATATACAACAGATAATGTTATTAGATGGTTTTTTCATATTTCTGTGGCTACAGAAGAGTTAAGAAATGCTTTCAGAATAATGGCCGCCCAAGGATCAACTCCTAGTGAATTTGGACTTAAAGTTAGAACTAATCCAAATTTGATTATTACATCAAAAACTAAAATGCGTCATTCAAGAGTAGAACAAACTTCTTTTTCTCAAGAAGTTGAGGAAATAATAACATTTGTAAATGATGATGAAATAATTAAATCTAATTTTATTTCTTCTGAAAAACTTCTGGAGTCAATAAGTGATCCTGAAATATCGGGAGAATTTGAAAATGATTTACATAGATGGAAAAATATTTTTTTATGGAAAAATGTAGATCCTGAGAAAATAATAAATTATCTGAACACGTATAAACGATTTGAGGAACAGAGAAGTTTGGGAACATCTCAATTTGCAAGATACATTGAAAATCTTAATAAATACAATGAACTTACGAATTGGACTGTATGTTTACATGGTAATGGTTCGTCTGGACAAAATTTAAATATATTAGACAAACATAATGTCGAATTAATATTAAGAACACCGTCTAATCAAAGAAATAAAAAAAAAATAAGTCTTAAAGTAATTACCCAGCCAACAGATGAGTTGCTAGGTTTAGAAGGCGATGAGCTAAAAGCATACAAAGATAGTTTGGAAAATTTCACAAAAACACATGATACACAGACAGAGGAGCAAACAATAACTTCTGCCAAAAGAGGTTTCGCAAGATATCATAGAAGTGAAAAAAGAGGATTATTAAATTTATATCCTATTCTAGGAATAAAAAATTTATCATCCTTTAAAAAATTCAAAGGTTATAAAAATTGTAAAAGCGATTGTGAAAAAAATTGTAAAAAGCATGTTGTAAAAGGACATAACGATATTAATAAAATTGATAAAGATCACTTAACAAAATACCCATTAATGGGATTTCAAATTAGTTTTCCATACTCAAGAATGGGAGATAAAGCTGCTGTAGAGTACAGAGTGAATTCAGTTTACGCAGAACACGAATTATCAAATGAAATTTGATTTTAATAAAATTATTGATGCTTGGAAAAAAATATCTTCAGAAATAAATAATCCTGGAAAATATTCAAGAAGTATATTTACAGACTGCAAAACTCCTATTAGTGCATCAGTTATTTATGAAAATAAATTCAAATCAGTAAACTTTATTTTCAACAAAACTTTGGTCAATAAATCAAATTTTGAATTTAAAGAAACCAAAGGGATAAAGGTAAGTTTTGAAAATGATGAAGACGATAAAAATTTATTAATTTTATCAATTTATCTTAAAAATAGTTCTTTTTTGGACGCATATGAAAATCTTTTAGAAAAAATAATTACTTCAATTTATGAAATCGTAGATCCAAAATTGTGCTTTAATATTATTTCAAATTTACTAATAAACTGGAGAAAATGTTTCGAAGATGAAAAATATGAAGGTTTAACTAAAGAGGAAGAAATTGGATTATTTGGAGAGCTTACTTTTTTAAATAAAGCTATTTCAAAAAATATTAATTCGTCAAATATTTTGAATTATTGGGAAGGACCTGAAGGTGGATTGCATGATTTCAAATTTCCAAAATTTTTATTAGAAATTAAAACTTATTCAAAAAGAAAAAATAAAATTAAAATAAATAATTTAGATCAGCTTAATTATAAATTTTTTTCAAATTTATACCTTGGTTGTGCTGAGATAGAACAGAATTTATCTGGAAAAACACTTGTTGAGACTATAGATGATATAAAAAAAAATTTTAATGATAACAATAATTTAAAAATTTCCTTTGAAAAAAAACTAAGTGCATATGGGTATTTTGAAATACATAAAAAAAATTATGAAACTAAATATGTAGCTAATTCTTTACTATTTTATAAATTAACAAATAAATTTCCAACAATATTAAAAGAAGATTTGGCTGAGGGAATAAATGAGGTATCATTTTCAATTGATATTAATAGGATGAAAAAATTTGTTTCTGATGAAAATTTCATAGAATAATAAAAAATTATGGAAATAGTTGTAAGAACAGAAAACGAACTTAATTTTAATTGGTTTAAAAAAGGTATTTCAAGTGATTTCAATTTTACTTTTGAGAAAATACCAAATCCAGGAGACCCTAAATTTCTTAATCTTCCAGAAAAACTTAAAAATATTTTAAGATTAGATAAACCTGATTTAATTATTAGTAAAAAAAACGAAAATATTGAGAGACCGATATTATGTATTGAAATAACAAAATCTAAACCTGCTTCTCAACATATCGAGCAAAGAATTCCTAGAATAATTGCAGCGGCTGAAAGTGATGTTTGCTCAATTTATATATGTCCAAAAAAAATTGATGGATACACATATAAATTTAATCCAAAGCATTATGACTTATTAAATAAAATTTCTTCAATTAATAAAATTCCATCTGTTTTTTTTCATTACTCAAATTCAAACGATATTCTTTTAGATGAGGATGGTTTTCCTGGCTTACCAAAACTTTTACATCCAAATATGTCAGAAATGTTTGATTTAATAAAAGATTACATAAATCATGATCAAAATTTTGAAAATCATGATTATAAAGTTTTCGACTGTCAATCTTGGAAAATAAAATTTGAAAAACAAAAAAATGATACAGAAGGAAAAATTTACAAAATAGAAGACCTTCCTACCTGCAAGTTAATAAATACTTCTCAATTAAAAAACTATTTAGAAGGTTATCAAGACCTAAATATTAATTGGATAAATAAAACTGTAGAAAATTTACCCTCAAGAATCTCATCTAGAGAAAAAACATTGATACTACAGCCAGAAACAAAATCGAGTCGTCTATTTGCTCATGCTGCTGATCCTTATGTAGGTATGCTCGGATCATTTGACTATGCATTCTGTAGAGTTGGAAGAAATGTTGAGGAAAGAAAAATAAATTTAGTTTTTATGCCGTTAAATAGTGAAGATGCTCAAATTAAAAAAGTTATGGGACCAAAAGGATATCAAAAATATTACGATGTAAACTGTCCTTTTAAAAGTTCTGAGCTTGAAAATTATCAAAGTCAATTTAAAATTTCTCATCATTTACAATACGGCTGCACCTATACAAAAAATAAGCCTTTGAGAATATATGGATATTTTTGTGATATGATGATTTTTAAAGATGGAGTTTTAATTTTTTAATAAAACTTTACCATTATTATCTACTAGAATGTTTATATGAACATTTGATTGCTTTTTTGAGCTAGATGAAAAGCCTAAAAAGAATTTTATATCTTCGATTTTTTCTTGTGGTTTATTTTTAGATTTTAAAAAGTTATCAACAATTTTTTGAGATTTTTCAAATAAGCTCTCTTCATTGCTTAATTCAATCAGTTTTTTTTCATCTGATTCGTTAAAGAGTGTTTTATTTTCACCTATATATAGAATTTTATCTTTTAAACATATTATATCTGGGTAAATTATATTGTTTTTTAATGAATAATAAATTCCACCCTGTCCTCCTGGTGGAATACATTGAATAACTTCGTAATTGTTTTCACTTAAAAATTTGTTAATAGATAATGTTATAAAGGTTTCATCCATTTAAAAAATGTATCAAAAAAATAAAGACAAATACATAATAGATCTATTCTCTGGCTGTGGAGGTTTTGCAGAAGGTTTTGAGAAATCAGGATATAAGTCATTTCTTGCTGCAGATTTTGATTTTTGGTCATGTGAAACTTTCAAAAATAGGTTTAAAAACACACATGTAATTAACGAAGATATAACAACAAAAAAATTTAAAAAAATTCTTAAAAGCAAGATGAATGGTACACCTATAGAAGGTGTAGTGGCTGGTCTACCTTGTCAAAGTTTTTCAAGTGTTGGTAGGGCTCAGGACAAATACTCAATGCGTAAAGATAAAAGAAATTATTTTTATAAAGATTTTTTTGAATGTTTAAAAATTATAAAACCAAAATTTTATGTTTTTGAAAATGTAAGAGGTATACTTTCAGCAAAACCAAATGGAACAAGAATTTTTGATGATATTCTTAATTTATCAAAGAAACTTGGATATGTAACTTTAGACAATACATCACAAATGGTATTTGATACTTCCGAATATGGAGTGCCTCAAGTAAGAAAAAGGGTATTTGTTATAGGAGTATTAAAAAAATATTCATATATAATTCCAAAAATTTATGATGAATTAATTAATAAAAGCAAAGAAAAAAAAATATTTACAGTCAAAGATGCTATCGCTGATTTACCTTCTTTAAAACCTGGTGAGGGTGAAGAAAAATCAAAATTTGAAAATTCATCCAAGAATAATTATTTAAAAAAAATAAAAAATAGTAAAGTTCTCTATAATCATGTTGCTAGAAAACATAATGAAAAAGACAGACAGAGATATAAATATTTAAGCAAAAAAAATTGGGCACTAAGAGATCTCAAAAAGGTAAGGCCTGATTTAATCCATCATGATCCTGAGCATTTCCACAACAGGTATACAGTTCAAAAATATAACTTACCTGGTAAAACAGTTGTTTCTCATCTTTACAAAGATGGAAATCTTTTTATACATCCTGATTATAAACAAGAGAGAACTTTTACTGTTAGAGAAGCTGCAAGAATACAATCCTTCCAAGATAGTTTTATTTTTCTAGGATCAAGAACCGAACAATATAAGCAAGTAGGTAATGCTGTTCCTCCTTTAATGGCTTATAAATTAGCAAAAGTAATTAAAAAATATTGTGGGTAAAAATTTTATAGATTTATTTTGCGGCGCTGGTGGTTTATCCCTAGGTTTTGAAAGAGCTGGTTATAAATGTGTGGGTGCAATTGATGTATCAAAGGCTTGTATTAATACTCATAAATTAAACTTTCCTGATTGTGTTTCTATTAACTCTGATATTTCAAAGATTAAACCTAACAAATTTAAAGAAAAAATTGGAAATAAAAAAATACATTTAATTATAGGTGGACCACCTTGTCCTACTTTTTCAACAATAGGTCACGCAAAAATCAAATCTGTCAAAAGCAAAAAAAATTCTAATTTCACTTTATTTGATGATGATAGAAATTTTTTATTTAAAAACTACTTTAATTACATTGAATACTTCCAACCTGATCATTTCGTAATGGAAAATGTTCCGAATTTTATGACAAAATATAATGGTTCTATTTTTACTCAAACAAAAAATATGATTGAAAAATTAGGGTATAAAATTCTCAATGAAAATAACTTAATTTTTAATGCTGCTGACTATGGTGTACCTCAAACAAGAAAAAGAATGATTTTGATAGGAACGAAAATTAAGAAATTTAAATATAATATTCCTGAAATAAAATACTTTTCTGAAGACAATCTTTTTTCAAAAAATCAAAAATATGTAACTGTGAAAGATGCAATTTCAGATTTACCTAAGATTACTGATAATTGGAGACTTGATGAGTGTGAGTATTCTAAATCAAAAAACTTAAATAATTATCAAAAAAAGATGAGAGCTAAAACTAATGGAACTGTAAAAAATAATATTTGTCGAATGACAAATGAAAGGGCAAAAAGAGTATTCAAATACATGAAGCAAGGTAGTAAATATATGGATCTACCAAAAAAGATTAGGAATATTCTGCCCTTTAGAGAGGACATCTTTCATGATCGGTTAAAGAGATTAGTTAATAATAAACCTTCATGGACTGTAATTGCTCATATAGGTATGGATGGATATATGTATATTCACCCTACTG
>PCCQ01000040.1 GCA_002731795.1 Fidelibacterota bacterium | reverse complement strand
TAGCAGATCAAGGTCTAATTGACAAGTATAGTTACACAGATGCCAATCGTAATAAAATTACTGAATCAGAATTTTCAATACTATTCAAAGAGTATGAAAAAAGAATAGAATCAAACAAAGAATGAAGACTTTAATTAAAATATTGTGTTTAAGTGTGCTTTGGTTTAGTTGTGATCTAAATATAGATTATTCAGGTCTTGATCCCAGTGCAGGAGATTATAGTTATGGTTGCACAGATGAAACTGCTTGTAACTACAACCCTAATGCTGATATTAATAACAATAGTTGTATTTATGAAGTAGATGAGTGTGGTAATTGTGATGGACAAGAATTAGAATGGGTAGAATTATGGGGGGAGTGTTATAATATTGAAACTACAACTGAATTGAATTTATCTTCAAGTAACCTCACAGGAGAGATACCAGAAAGTATATGTGATTTGAATATTAATTGGAATTATCCTTATAGTTTCAACATTTCAAACAACCAACTCTGTCCACCATATCCAGAATGTATACCTCAAAGTAGTATAGATTCACAAGATACCTCTAATTGCCCTTAAAGGTATTGTTCCCCATTATGTGTTCCCCATTGCTCATTATTGCTTAAGTTTGAGCACGCATGAACAAATACTATGTAATAAAAAACCCCTCTAAAAATAGAAGGGTTTTTGAGTTTATTAATGGTTACGGAACGGCCAGATTTAAACTGGCGACCCCTTAACCCCCAGTAATGTGTACTACCAGTATTTTATCAACGAGGAAATAATTATTTTTTTAAAATCCCTAATTCATTCATGCTGTCTTTCATTTTTTCAAATGAAGCTTCAATATTATCATCTATACCTACTGATAAACGAATTATCCCTTTACTTAATCCCATTTCAATTTGCTCTTCATCACTAATTTCAGAAGAAGTACTATTACCTGGCAAACTAAATAAAGTTTTAAAATAGCCTAAACTTACTGCAAGAAAACCAATATTTTTCTGTTGCATATTTTCCATCAAAGATTCAGCTAAACGTTCATTACCTACATCAATAGCTAGAATTCCACTATATCCATACTTTTCATTCATTATATCAGACATTAAAGAGTTTTGAGGATGACTTTTCAAACCAGGATACATAACCTTTATACCTAACTTTTCTAAGCCCTCGCTAATAAACTGCGCATTCATACTATGTTGCTTCATTCTAATATGAAGTGTATGAATATTTTTTAAAATACTAGCAGACCTAAAACTATCAAGGACTGGACCTAGCAACATACACATACCGTTATTAACATCTGAAAGCTGTGATATAAAATCTTTAGTTGAGCTTATAGAACCTGCAACACAATCAGATGTACCATTTATAAATTTAGTCAATGAGTGTATAACAATGTCTGCACCATGATTTATTGGTGTAATTGCCATAGGACTGAACGTGTTATCAACAACTAACTTAATAGCATGTTTTTTTGTGATTTTACTTAATTCTGGCAAATCTGAAACATCTAGTAGTGGATTACTTATAGATTCACAATATACCATTTTTGTTTTTGAGGTAATATTTTTATTAACAACACTTAAATCTAAGATATCAACGAACTTAACTGTAATCCCGAACTTTGGTAGTACATTTTTAAATAAAGCATAAGTCCCACCATAAATTGTGCGAGATGATATTATTTCATCTCCTTGTTCACAAATTTGAAGTATTGTGCATGCTATAGCGCTTATACCTGAGGAAGTAATTTGTGATGCTTCACTATTTTCTAATGCAGAGATTGCATCTGAAAGATATTTATTGCTAGGATTCCAATGCCGACTGTACAGAAAACAACCTTCGATTTCACTTTCAAATAACTCCTTCATTGTTTCTGATTTTAAAAATGTGTAAGTAGAAGAATCGGTTATAGAAGGATTTACACCTCCAAATTCCCCAAAAGCAGAAAGCTCTTGTATTTTAGTTGCTGGATCGTAACTCATATTTTCCTTTCATTATTAAATTTGTTAATCATAAAAATAAATTACTATGTCCCACAAAATGTCTTATAGTGATCATCAAATCCATCTGGACTAATTTGAAGTTCATGATTATCCAGTTCATAATTATATGTTTCAGACATTATTTTCAATAATCCATCAAATTCTTTATTATTTCCATTAACACAGTTTGTTAAAGCTGACTCAATAAGATAATTTCTTGGTATATAAAGTGGATTATTCCTCTGCATTATTTTATAGCTATTTTCATTGTTTTTAATTCTTTGTTTCCATTTATTTTTCCAATCCATAAAACCATCTGATTCAGATAAAGAATCATTATTACTTTTATTTAATGTTAAAGCTGCAAATGTATTCGTATAATCAGCTTTATGATTTTGCATTAATGAAAGCAATTTTTCAATCAAATTTTTATCTTCATCAATAGGAGTTTCAATACCTAATTTTTTAAACATCATATCATGCCATTTAATTGAATATTGAATTGGAAATTGATTTAAAATATCTTGAACTAATTCTATTGCTCTATTTTTATCATTATCAATATAGTCTAATAGTGTACCTGCAAATACAGTTAAATTCCAATATGCAATTTTATGTTGATTGCCAAACGCATATCTACCATTGTGGTCTATAGAACTAAAGGTAGTATTTGGATTATAATCATTAATAAAAGCACATGGACCATAATCAATAGTTTCTCCAGAAATACTCATATTATCAGTATTCATTACCCCATGAATAAAACCTACTCTATTCCAGTTAACAATAAGATCAATCTGATTTCTCATAATTAATCTTATTAATTCTAAATATGCTAACTTTTCATTTAATAAATCTGGGAAATGTCGATTTATAACATAATCGATAAACTTTTTAAAATCATTTTTTGTGCAAAAATGCTTTCCGTATTCAAAGGTCCCAACCCTGATATGGCTAGATGCAATTCTAGTTAAGACTCCTCCTTGATTATGAGATTCTCTATAGACACTTTCCCCAGAGTTAATAACTGCTAAACTTCTAGTGGTTGGAATATTAAGATGATACATTGATTCACTCATAATATACTCTCTTAGCATAGAACTTAGTGTAGCTCTACCATCACCACCTCTAGAATAACTTGTTCTCCCAGATCCTTTTAATTGAATATCATATAAATTATCATGAATATCTATTTGTTCACCTAATAATATAGCCCTTCCATCACCCAGCATAGTAAAATTTCCAAATTGATGTCCAGCATAGGCTTGTGATAGAGATTTACAATTATCTGGTAATTTATTTCCAGAAAAATAATTAGTAATTAGCGACTTATCATAACATAGAAATTCTAAATTCAATTTTTTTGCTAAATTTTCATTAAAATAAATTAACGTAGGGTCACTAACTGGAGTTGGTTCAATTCGTTCGTAGAAACATTTAGGTAAAGTTAAGTAGCTGTTATGTAGAGCCAAATTTTTATTATCATTCATAATATTTTATAAATTATGTGACCAAATTAACTATTGATGCTATTTGAAGACCAATCATATTCAAAAAATGAAATTTTATAATTATAAATATCTTCATATTCAATATTACTATCAAGATATTTACAAATATATAACTTCAAATCACCAAAATCTTTTTTAAACCATTTAAATATTTTATTAAGATAAATTATTTTATTCTTATCATCTATATATACATGTTCTTTGCTATTTATAAATTTAATAGCTTTCTCATCTAGTTGTTTGTCCAAGTTATCTTCTTTCAAAATCCTATTACCTAAAGGAGGACAACTTTTCGAAGCACAGTTAATCGCAAAATGAATTCTAGGATCATCTAACTTTCTTAATATCCTATGCTCAATATAGTGAGGGGATAGCATTTCATTTCCAACTTTAAACTTTTGAAAAAAAATAAAACTACCAAAAATAGATGGGCCTCTTGATATATCTAAAATATTCTTCGAAGG
This sequence comes from Fidelibacterota bacterium, assembly GCA_002731795.1. Taxonomy (GTDB): domain Bacteria; phylum Fidelibacterota; class Marinisomatia; order SCGC-AAA003-L08; family D37C17; genus TMED161. The sequence continues at coordinate 33,672 of PCCQ01000040.1, read as the reverse complement.
ATTATCAATCATAATTTTTAGAATAAGTGCATTATAGGTATTAATCCAATATGCTTTTTTTGCATTACTAGTTTTAAAATAATCAGGGTAGTTATTAGGACTTATATTTTCTATAAAGTTAAAATATTCATTAAAGGAATAAGGGTTATCTATGATTCCCTTATAATTAACTTTTCCTAAGGTATCAACATACGATGAAAGGAGAGAATCAAAACTATTATTCGCATCATTTATTATTTCATTTGAAAATATTAAAGAAAAAATTATAAAAAATATTAGTTTCATAAAAATATCAAATTAATTCATTTAGATAATTATGTGTATCTTCAATAGTTTTTTCAAGCTTAATTGGATTGAAATCTAAAATCGAATGTGCTTGATTACAATTTATAGAATAATCATATCCAAGCTTATTTACAGCCTCTTTCAGTTTAGGATCAAATAATGATAAAAGTTTAATCAAAAAATCTGGTGCAACTTTAATTGGAGCATTATAACCCATTGATTTCATTTTCATACTTATATCTTTCATCCAATGTGTATCTTCACAAATCAGAAAACGTTTCCCAATTGACTGATCATTTTCTAAAGCTCTAATATGAGCTTTTGCAACATCTCTAACATCAACTAAAGGGGCTTTCATTCTAGGAATCATTGGCATTTCACGTCTCATTAACATTTTAAAAATATTTAAAGAAGCAGAGCTTAAATGATTTCCTATGCCTGGTCCCCACACTAAAACTGGATTGATAGTAGATAATTGTATCTCTGGATTATCTGATACAAATTCCCACGCAGACTTTTCTGCAATTGTTTTACTTTTTGTATACGCACTAACTCCCTTTGCATTAATATTGGTCCATATATTTTCATCAAATTCTGTAATATGTTTATTACCATCATATACTGCTGCATTTGATGAGGTTATAATTACTCTTTTAACCGAATTCTTCAAAGCAGCTTTCAAAACTCTTAAAGTACCTTCCTTTGCAGGGTTGATTAAATCATTTTCATCCTTTGGTCTTTTTGAAGGAAAAGGACTTGCAGTATGAAGAATTGCCTCACTATGTTCCACTGCATCTTCCCAGCCACCATCAGAATTTAAATCTGCTTTGACAAACTCAATATCAATAGATTTACCAAGATGTGTTTCAATATCATTCTTTATTGTATCAGAATAATCTAAGTTTCTAACAGTTCCTATTACAGAATAATTTTTTTTATATAACTCTAATATAACATGTTTAGCTATGAAACCATTTGAACCAGTTACAAGAATCTTTTTCATTTAAAATCTCCTTTTATAAATTAATTTGACCAAACACCATATCTTTTATCTCTTAATTTTGAAGTTAGATACTTTTCTAATTCTTCAGCATCTTTTCTTGTCGGAATTGGATTATATTTCTGATAAAAATTTGGAATAAGTTTTAATCCAAATTTTTTTGCAAAACTATTAGACTTATATCCTTCTTTATGTTGTTTAAATCTTAACAAAGGTGCTCTTGCTGATTGACCAACATAAAAACATCGATTTCCATAAAGATATTCAGGGTTTTTATTTCTAAACTTTTTAATTTTTCCTACTTTTTTATCTAACTCAATGACGTAGATATAGTAACTCATAAAATTAATGTAGAGCTGTTAGTTAATAGCAAAGTATAGGACATATAGCCAATTTAGTAAACCATGGATTATTGCCCATAAAATACTATTATAGTTTGACCATGATATTGCTACCGCAATAGCCATCCCAAGAGATATTCCATTATTTATGTTTATATTTACCTTTGGCTTCATAATACTCTTACCTATTGTTCATCTTTTAAAAATCTTACCTGATAATGGTTATATGTATTTACTTTTGTATCATTATTGCTATCAACTAGTTTGATATCATAGCCATCAATATTTTCTATTTCTTTAATACCATCAATGTGCATCTTCTTATCTATATATTCTTTATTTTTTTTTACAAGCTCTCTTGCTTCAAATGGACTTTTTGCTACTACAAAAATATTGGTGTGTTGTTCATAAAATCCATCTCCTATATTCTTATCATAATATCCAGTATGTATTAAATATAAATTCATTTTTAAATCCATTCTTCATTTGTTTTTGTTAATTCTCCATAATTCTCACCAGTATTAATAACACCTTTTGGCTCTATTATTAATACTTTACATTCTTTTTTCGCATAAGGTTTGTGATCTATACCTTTAGGTACTACAAACATTTCTCCCTTAGAGAGATGAATTTCTTTATTTGTAAATTTAATCCACATTTCACCATCTAAAACAATGAAAGCTTCATCAGTATGTGTATGAGAATGCCACACAAACTCGTCTTTAATCTTTACAACCTTAAATTGATAATCATTTAATTCTGCAATGATTCGTGGAGACCAATAATCATTGAATTTAGAAAATTTTTCGTTGAAATTAATTTTATTTGTAATCATATATTCCTCTTACTTAATTCCTGAAATAATTAATGTCCCTTCAGAATCCTCTTTTGTAACAAATTGTTCGTATTCTATATCCTTCATACCAATTTTTCTATATAAATCAATCCATTCATTAATAGATAATGTATTCATATAAACACCTAAATCAGATGGCCAGGACAAACTATCTTGATTTTCTTTATAATGATCTATGCCAAAGATAAAAATAGATTCTTTATGAGCAGCGTTATTAAAAATATTATTAAAAACAGTTTCTGGATCATTTAAATAATAAATGAACTCCATTGACATTATTAAATCATATGATCTACTTGCTTTCCACTTAGTTATATCCGCACATAAGTAGTCCAAATTTGTTTGATATTTTTTAGCTTTATTTATCATTTCTACTGATCCATCAATTCCCAATCCCACATCTAAACTATATTTTGATGCAAGTTTGCGAAGCATCCATCCATTGCCACAACCCAAATCAAGCATTGATTTAACATTTTTTACATCAAACCTTTTTTCAAAAATATTTATCATTTGAGATACAGAGTTTGCATGGCCATTTTCCATTCCGACATCTTTACCAATTTTTGCCCAATTATTGAACTCTTCTATTGCACTTTTATTTTTAATCGTTTTTATCCTTATTATATTTTTTGGCCTCTTCAATAAAATCAATAATTTCTTTTCGCTTATTTTCAAGTCTAGTAATTATATCTTTTCTTCTTGAGAATATTCTAAATAATCTATACTGCATTAAATAACTCATAAAATTGTTATGATAGTTAAGTGCAAAATTCCCTGTTGGTATAAGTAATATAAAATATATAAAGGCAATTGAAATACTTCCGGTTAAATAATAAACCATGAATGTTTGAAGCGCATAAAATAAAGAAAATATTGCTCCACCTATAAAAAATTTGTATTGTCCTATCTCAACTTCATCTATGCTTTTAGTATAAACCTCAGCTGCAGAAATTTTATAAGCTAGAATATTACTTACCAGTCCATATAGATATATTGGAAATTGCAGTACAAACCAAAATGCTTTGAGGGGCTTCTCTGGAAGTATTTTAGGTTTACCATTTCCTTTAGAAACGATAAATCGATCATCTAATTTCAATTTTTCTAAAAACCTCATATACTTAGTGGTTAAAGTTACAAATCTATCTTTCTGATCTGGATTGTCCTCTAAGAATGTTTCAACAGAATCTATTATTTCTTTTGAAATAGCAAAATCATCATAACTCTTTTTTTTCCCTAATGAATTCTCCAAAAACAATTCATTTTTATATATTACTTCTAAGTATCCAATTACATCTTCAAGGTCGATAAAGCTTAAGTTTGTAGTTAAATCTAAAAGTGATTCTTCTATACGATGTGTAATATCCTCTACAGAATCAGAAAAATTATCAACTGCTCTTTCTTTATATTCATTAATTGAAATCGGAGTTCCATATTTAATGTAAACATCACTCTTAAATCTTGAAGGGTCAGAATAATTTATACCAATTGGAATGATTTTTAAATTGAGACTGAAATTGTTTTTTAGCTCTGCATTTAGCGCTATTCTAGCAGCACCTGTTTTTATTTTAAATAATGCTCTACCTGCTAGAGAAATACCTTCTGGAAATAATATAAGACATTTACCCTCCTCAAAAATATTATATGCTAAATCGAATGTATCCTTGTTCTTGGATGTTAAGTTAGGGTCATCCTGTTTTCTGTATACAGGAATTGCACCTGCTTTTAAAAAAACCCAACTTTGAATTTTATTTAGAAATAAAGTATGCTTTGCTAAATAATAACCTGTTCGACCACATGAATATCTAACCATCCCTGGATCTAAAATCATATTTCGATGATTTGCTACAAAAATTAAAGGGCCTGATTTGGGAACTAATTTCTGATTTTTAACAACAACTCTACCAAAAAATAATTTTGCACATATATATGATAGAAAATATGCAGTCCCCATAAAAAATAAGCTAAATAAATTATTTATACTTTTTTTCAATTTAGCTACCTATCAAAAAATTTAAAAAATAAGTTAAAAATAAGACTAACTATAAAGCTTAAAATTATCATACTTGTTATTGGCATGTAAAATGAAAAATTATCAGTCTTATAAGAAATGTCACCAAAAAGATTACCAAACCACCCTAAGTATGGTCTAAATAAAAAGATGAAAACACCAATAAAAAACAAAATTAATCCAACAATTATAAGAGTTTTAGCTATATTCATACTTAAATTTACAAATAAAAAAACATATTAAATGATACCATTTGAGAAATATACAAATAATGGAAATACAAAGTGCAGTTTCATACATGGAAATGGTTTTCCTCCACTTACGTACAAATCGCTACTAACAGAATTATCTAATACACTAGATATAACAAGTATGCTATTAAGACCACATTGGAATGAAACATCAAGTCCATATAAATTAAAAAATTGGAGATTATTTGTAGATGACTTTATCCAACATGCAAATGAGCAAAAAATAACTAATTCTATAGGTATAGGACATTCAATCGGTGGAAATATAATTTTAAAAGCGGCTATAAAAAATGATAAAATTTTTAAATCTATAGTACTTCTTGATCCTACTATATTTGCGCCATCTATAATATATTTTTGGAAAATTTTAAGCTTGTTCCCTAAAGCCTTAGAAAATTTTCCTTTAGCTAAAGCAGCCAGAAATAGAAAAACATCGTATAGTTCTAAAGAAGACATTTTTATTTCATATAGAAAAAAGAATATTTTTAAAAACATCCAAAATAAGCAATTAAATGAATATATAGATTCTATCTTTGAAAAATCTCAATCAAGATATGAACTTAATTTTTCAAAAGTATGGGAAGAACATATATTCCTGAAGTCTGTATATGATGATATGTATATATGGAGAAATTTGTCAAAAGTTAAGATTCCAGTTTTAATAATTAAACCTGATTCAAACCCAGTTTTTAGATTAAATGCAGTTAAGAAAATTTCTAAAAATAAAAATATTAAAGTAGTAACTTTATCTGACTCATCACATTTATTTCCTTTAGAAAAACACAAAGAAACTACCGATATCATATCTAATTTTCTCCCCTAAATAATTTTTATTTTACTTCTTTATTGAAACATTTAAAGATTTTAAATGTTAAATCCATATAAACAAATAGGAGTAAATGAAATATGAAAGAATCGATACTAGGATTAGCAACCATAGCTATTTTGTTTGGAGTTGTATGGTTATCTCAAGGTGAGGTATATACTTCAAAATATCAATCGCAAACTAACTATGAAATGAGTGAAAAATTAGACTCTGATCAAATTGAGAATATTAATAAAAGTGATTTAGAGATTCCAGTTAAGATCAATAAAGAAATAAATGAGACTGTTGATCCTTGTGGCATTTGTAAAAATATCTATGAAGTTGATACTAAAATTAAAAATGACATGCAGTATACAAATATGTATGATGATTTTACATTTAGTGAAGCTTTCAAGCTTTGTAGGCAGTGTCAGGGGAATGATGGAATATTCTATTGGAAGGATAATCTTTATTTAACTGAAATAAAAGAAAACAATGAAAAAATCACAAAAGAAGAGTTAATTGATCTTAAACCTCTCCAAAAATAACACACAACCAGTTAACTCAAAAAAGGAAGGGGGTGGTAAAACCACCCCCAAAAATTAACGAACAATCGCAAATTTGCCCACATAGTTACATACTGACTCTCTATTATCACCATAAACATTTTCTGCATTTAAAGTGTATATATAAAGCCCTGGGGATACCTCTTGATTATTAACTGATCGTAAATCCCAAAAAGTCAATCCATCGCCAGCATCTGGATGACTTTCATTTTGACTCCATACTAATTCTCCAGAAATAGTATAAATTGACAGTGTGTACCTTTCAGGTAAATCCATAAATGAAATACGTCTATTATATACAGTCTCATTTAAAGTTGATCTACCAAAATAAGGATTAGGAATTACTCGAACCTGATTACAATTATCTCCAGTATTTTGAGACCCAGGGATTATAGTCGTAAAATTCTTATCTAAAATTGTTGAGCCTCTTGATGACTCAATATGTTGATATCCATTTGGCCTTGCCCATGAATCTGGATTTGCTGTAAAGTATGTGCTATCTGGCAATCCAGTATCATAAGAAACTATTGAATATGTATATTCAATACCATTAAGAACATCGTTATCAATGTAATAATATTTACATTCTATAGTACCATCATTATCAAAATCCCTACATTCTTCTCCAGACAAAGAATCTAAATCTGTTTCTGATGGCATTCCTGTATTCGATCCTAAATTAAACCAAGGTGCAAGAGGATCATTACCTGAAATATCCATACCTCTGTGAGTATCACTTTCACCTCCTGGCAAGATTATTTGATCACAATTTCCAATCTGTGGAGTTTTAACGCAATGATAGAAATCTTCTTCATATGATAAATCAAATTGAACTAAGGGCCTCCACCCTACATGAACACCTGTATTATCAAAAATCTTATCATTTTCGCTTCCCCAGTTAAGTCCATTATCTATACTTTTATAAATTTTGTAACCTTCAAAGTCATAATATCCAGTCACAACATCTTTAGAAGAATCTGCTAACTGATCCCAATATAATTTTATATACTGATCTCCAACTTCACTTTCAAGTTTAGGTATTGTAGGGGATGTAAACCCTTGATATTTAGCATTATACATAACTTGAGCAAATTCAGCATTAGCTAACAAATCTTCCATGTTTTGTCCATAGATTATACAAAAAGAAAATGGAACAGAATCCTGAACAGCAAGATCAAATGGTCCTGATGTCATTTTCATCGTACAGTCTAAACCATCTGGATCTTCTTGAAAAAATTCTGTGAGCTTTAAATCTTCTACGTTATCAAAATGAGGGTTAAAATTAGGATCTAATTGATCCAAACTAGGATTTGCATGGAAATACCATTCTTTCTCATCGTCTGATAGATTAGTTGTATCTCCTGCCATAATTTTATACTGTATTTCTTCCTTATTTCGAGCTTGGTCAACTCCAGGACTACCAGCATAACTACCACTATTACTTTCAGAAAAAACTACTCCAGGTCTGTTGTACCAGCTAAACCAATGCCAATCTGTCATTTTTAGTTTTTCACCAATATAAATATCTGTAATCCCATCTTGGTCAAGATCTACGTTATCTGTTGCAAGTGGAGAATCAAGCATTTGAACAGCAACTAATCCAAAATCGTTGCCCATTGAAGGGATATCTGGATTCATACTATATCCATAGGCTGAATTACTAACACCATCCCAATCTCCTATAACAGCAATGCTTACCCTAAGCTCCTTACCATTTATTATTGGACATCCATTAGGATAATAGTCTGAAGATGTCTTACAATCAATATACTCCATAAAATCATCATCATTTGTATGAACACTTATACCTCCAAAAATATCATGCGTAAGCACATCAGCATCCATAAAAAAGCCCAAAGATAAATCTTCATAATTAAATCCATCAGCGCCATTTAGCTTTGTACCATCTGGCATAATCATTTCATCACTATGATTGTAAACCCACACAGTTACAAACATAATATCTTCAGCAAATGAAACTCCATAAGAATGTGCTGTAGATTTTACTTTTAGGCCAAGAGGATATCCTGTTTGTTCATACTCATTATTACTATCAACCATATTACCCCTATGAGCCCATCTATCATCAAATTCCATATATACATCATTATCAGAAACAAATCTTCCTGGGACTGGTTCCCAACATGCATCATTATCCCTATTCCCATCACAACCCTCTAAATTTTCATTGAAATCAAGTGCATACCATCCAGGCCAAAAAGAAATCCACTCCCCTGATTCTTCATCAAATCTTTTCGGCCATGTTTGTGAGTAAGAACTATGGGCAAGCAATGGATAACTATCGTTACTATCGGTAAATACTGTATTACCAAATAGTTCTCCTGCATTAACGTCAGTAGCATGAGAATTTTGTTTGGCTTTAGTTGATGGTTGCCAATCAGTATTTGTACTTGGGTCCCATCTTGTAAACCAAGATTCTTGTGTTGTAGCTCCATAAAAAACATATTCATCATCTTCTGACCAATCATCTCCATCTGGGCCATATTCATAAAGGTCAAACTCTTCTTGTCTTTCTTTTAAAGCTGGACGCAATGCCCATGGGTATATTGCTCCTATCATTGCATTTGAAAGATTGGGATCAATTGATACTCCATTTGAAGGAGTTGTTATGCAGACACGTGAGTTACTATTTTCATTTTCATAATTATAAAAATCAAATGTCCATTGATTAATTCTATCCAAATCCTCTAAACTGATTTTTCTTTGACCAAGTAAGCCTCGATCTTCATAAGTTTCAAAAACTATACCTATGAATTTCCCATTAGGCCTACTAGTAAGTGTAAAGCCTTGATTTTGAGCATCTTGATCTTGTTGGACTAGAAGCTCTGAATTGATGTCCCAATCTTCATATAAATCTTCTGAACACCAGACCGCTAAATCATCCCCATATTCTAAAAACCAATCATTATAATATGTTGACATATCAGATTGCACCCAATCCTGATATTTCGAACTATATTCATGTCCAGGAATACCTGCAATCATTGCAACATCAGGAAGGTAAGAATACTCACCCCATAATCCAGCTGGAGTTACATACCAATTAATAAAATCTCCCCAGTTAGAAACAGCATTTTTAACTTTTCCTTTTAATAAATAACCTTTAGCTCTATCTGACATAGGATCACTAGGATAACCATATTGGCCTACGCCTCTTGAGGATGTAGTAATACCAGAATTAAAATCTTCGCCAACCCCATGATATAAATCTGGCTCAATCCCATAAGCTAGTACTAATAGTACTGTCATATGTATTATTTTATAAATATTGAACTATCTCCTTTGGATATATTTTATATTTTTCATTCAAAAAATCTGATACTGATATCCAAACAGCATTAAATTTTCGACTTCCTTCTAATCCTTCTATATTTTTTTTATTATAAGCGTTAGTGTCCTTAAAGTCGCTGGTATATAAGAATACTGTCTCATGCATCTTGCTAGAATTAAATGTAAATATGCTTTCAAATATTGAAAGCAATTTACAGTTTATTATTTCTAGTGATAATTCTTCATGAAACTCTCTTTTAAGAGCATCTTTTGATAGCTCCCCAAACTCTATACAACCACCAACTAATCTATAAAACTTATCTTTAGAAATATCATCTGTCCTTTCATATACTAAAATTGAATTATTTTTTCTAATTATTGATATAGCAATAGGTCTAATAAGTTTATCATATTTTAACATTCTATACTAAAACCTCCTCTTCTAGGATCAGAAACTGCTTCTTTTTTAGAAACTGCATTTACCCCTCCAAAAAATAAATTTAAATCATTAAACCTATTAATTGACAAAGGTCCTAAATCTTCCAGACTATTAATTTCAATATCTGGCTCTACAAATAAATCAGAATTCTCAAGATGTAACCTTGGAGCATTTACAGCTTCTCTTAAATTCATTTCTTTGATTAAATAGTTCATCATTACCTGAGATATAGCAGATCTGATTCTATTACTACCTGCGCTACCTACAGTTAGATGAACTTCTCCATTTTTATCAATTATCATGCTTGGAGAGATTAATGTTGGCATTCTTTTTTTATAAATCCAATTATGAAATCCAAGTGGATTTAGATCTTGTTCACCTAACATATTATTAAGAATGACCCCTGTACCTGGTATAATATGGCCACAACTTTCACCATTTGTTGTTGTAATTGATGATGCATTACCCATCCGATCGATAATACTTACATGAGTTGTTGAGCCTAACCCATTATCTAAAAAATCATTGGTATCAAAAATAGAGTTCCGAGAAACAGCATTCGAATAATAATCAAGGATATCTTCTGTTAATAATTGATTTAATTGCTCTTGAGAGTTAGGGTCTTTATAAAACCTATATCTAGCATTTGTCGTTGCAATCATTAATCGAATCAATAAATTATTATCAAAGTGATAATCTTTATTAACTCGATTTAATAACTCAAGAAAAAATACTATCAATGTTCCCCCAACTGATGGAGCAGGGTTTGTAAAAAATAATTTATCTTTTATTGCATGTCTTAGAGGCACTCTTTCAACTACTTTGTAAGAATTCAAATCCTCTATTTTTATAAGTCCATCATCTCCAAGATAAGAAACTAACTTTCTTCCTATCTCACCTTCATAAAATGGTCGATCACCCTCTTCACCTATCCAATCCAAAAAATCAGCAAAATCTGGATTTAAAAATGTTTCTCCTTCACTTATTAATTTACCATTTTTATGAAATATTTTTTTTGTAGCCTCAGATGTATTAAGAATTTGTTCTAATAAACTTGTTATGTATGATTGAGATTTACTTAATACTACCCCATTTCGTGCAATATCTTTTGCTGGAGATAGAACTTCTGTTAGAGGTAAAACTCCCAATTTTGAATGAGCATATAATAAGCCTTTAATATTACCAGGAATTGCGACAGACCCTTTTCCTATGTGAAATAACTGCTCAGTGCCACCGAAATCAATTTTAGTTTTATAAAATTCGAAGGACTTATTACCTCTAATGGGTGGAGCATCAACAAAAAAATCATATAAAATAGGATTATTCCCTTTTTCATAAGCAAGCATTGCTCCTCCACCTGCCATACTTGTTAAATTTACTTCAGATGTCATTGAAGTTATTACAGCAGATATAGATGCATCAAATGCATTACCACCTAATTTTAGTATCTCTAAAGCTGCATGACTGGCTTCTTTAGATCCTGTTGCAATCATACCGTACTTCATATTTTAGAAGCCTAAACTAGACATTTAAAAGTTGAGCTAAACTTTTGATTCACTATTGATTGGTGTGAGCCATTTGTTAAAACTACTATTTTTGCCAAAAACTATATCCATGTAGTAACGTCTTAATTTTAATGTAATTGGACCGGGATCACCATTAGATATTAGCTGATCATCAATTGATCTTATCGGAGTAACTTCAGAAGCAGTTCCTGTAAAAAAAACTTCATCAGCATTTATTAAATCTTCTAAATTAAAATCATGAATTTCAACTTTACAATCTAATATTTCACATATTTCTATGATTGTAGACCTTGTAATACCTAGTAAGATAGACGATTTTTCATCATTAGTATGAATTACATCGTCTTTTATGTAAAAAATATTTTGACCAGAACCTTCAGAAATATTACCCTCATCATTTAATAATATAGCCTCATCATATCCACGTTCTCGTGCATTGGTTACAGATAATAAAGAGTTCATATATTGACCACTAGCTTTTGCAGTCGTAGGCATGGATTTATATGAAAACTTTTGATAAGGTGAGATTGTAACATTCACACCATTAACAACTCCTTCATCACCTAAATATGCACCCCAATAGAATGAAGCAATAGTAATATTTATTGGACAATTTTTAGGATCTACCCCCAAAGTATCATATCCATAAAATATTAAAGGTCTTATATAGCATTCAGTAAGTTTATTTGCAGAAACGATATCCTTACATCCATTTATAAGATCTGAGCGCTCAACTTCAACATTCATATTATAGGCTTTAGCAGAATCAAATAAACGGTCAATATGATCTTCGAGTCTAAAAATTTGTGGACCATGTTCTGTGTTATAGCATTTAATTCCTTCAAAGACTCCACTACCATAATGCAACACATGGGACATGACATGAACCTGAGCTTTTTCCCAAGGGATAATTTCTCCATTATGCCATATATATTTTGAATAATCAGTCATAATAATTGTGAATAATATACATAATATTGTGATTTTCTTTAAGCTATAATTGGAATTATAATTCCTATATCAAATTTGATTAAATAAATTTGGGGATAGTGATCCAACCTTCTACAACATATGCCTAATAATATAGTTTTAAAATAGTTTGATTTTACCCGAAAGAATTTCAAAAAACATTCTAAAGTCACCAACCAGGCTATAAAAGGGGTATTTAAAGGTTGCAGGTTTATTCTTTTCTATGAAAAAATGAGATATCCACGCGAAACCGTATCCAAATACGGGTAATAACAACAAATAAAAGTAATTTAGTGTAACAATAAAAAGATAAAGTAGAATGAATACAAAAATTGTTCCTATGAAATGAAAAATCTTAGTGAACGGATTCTCGTGTTCTTTTAAATAATATATATAAAAGTCACTAAATGAATTAAAATAAATCTTTTCTATTTGAGATTCCTTTTTACCTTATCAAGTTTTGGTTCTTTACCATTTTTTTCATCATTTACTTCAGATTCTCTTGGATCAAGGTACTTACTATCTTTTTTATTTAATGGAAGAGGTCTTTTGATATCGGTGCTCATTTCCTGTTTTTTAATTTTACCAGGATATTTTTGCTCAAGGCGTTTAAGCCTATTTTTATATGCGTTTCTCAAATTATCTATTTCTTGCTTTCTTTGTTTATTTAATGTGTTTCTTTTTTGTTCATATCTGATATCAATTTGATCTTTCTGGGCTTGGAACTCTACTTTTAGCTGATCTATTTCAAATTTGGCATTTGGATCTATGGTTTGAACTTTATCTAGGAATCTTTGAGAATTATTTTTTTTTATTTTATCTAGATGTTTTGCAGGGAGAAGTAAAGATGATACAACTAAAGTAACCACTAATAATTTCATATAAACTCCATTTTTATAATTAAACAAATTAAACTTCAATATGTTTCCATTTTCCTTGTATTACTCTAAATATAATAAAAGTGGCCTCTATAACCAAAAATATAGCAAAAGCAACCCAAGGGCCATATAATCCATAATTTAACTTTATACCTAGAACATAACTCAAAGGTATAAAGATCGTCCAGCTAGCAACAATACCCAATAATGCCGTAAATTTAGTATCACCTGCGCCAGATAATGCAAACCATAAAGTAATTGCAAAAACGTCAACAAATTGCAAAACTCCAACCCAAGGTAAAATATTTGTACCCATTCTTATTACTTCACTGTCATTTGTAAAAAAAGAAATTATATAACCTGGGAAGAATATAAATATTAATCCCATTGAGCCCATTATAATAAATGAACCTCTTAAGCCCTCAATGATTGACTGCTTTGACTTATCTATATTTTTTTTACCTAAATATTTACCAACTAAAGTTGCGCAAGCCTGCCCTACACCAACAGCTGGTAAGAATGATGCATGAGCAACAGTAAAAACAACTTGTGTAGCTGCAAGCTGCGTGGTTCCAATAATACCCATTATTTTATAAAATGTAACAAACGCTAAATTTAAAGCAATTTCACTAATTGACTGTGGATATCCAATTATTAATTGTTTTTTCATCATTTTAAGATCAATGGATTTATAAAATATTTTATATTTATTACGTATATCTTTTGCAAATAAATATAAAAAATAAACGAACATCATTGTAAATGATGATAAAAGAGTGGCTATAGCTGCACCTTGAACACCTAGCTCTGAGAATTCATACCAACTCCAAAACCATGACATCCATGATATTCCATAAAAATTAAAAAAAATAACTACTTTTTCGTAACCGTAAATGAAGCCAGCATTGAGATAAACATTTAATAAGTTTGAAATAATTGTAACGTACATTAATACTTTAGTTTTTTCAATTCCTGTGTAGAACCCTTGAAAAATAAAGGCAGATACTGAGAAATATATAGAAAATGAAACAATAGAAAAATAACTAGAGCAAATTGAAACAACTTCTGGATCATTTAAAAAAAATGATACAATGAAGTTGGAAAAAGAATAGCAAATAAAAGAAATTGGTAGCATAATAATAATACATAATATTTGAGAGTTCCTTAAAGCTGTTCCACAGTCAGGATATTTTTTCTGCCCAATCCTTCTAGAAACAACTGTCTGTGTAGCTATTCTAAAACCAATTCCAATACTTATAGCTATCCATATCAACATTCCACTCATACCAACAGCAACAAGTTCATTTTTTCCTAAATGTCCAACCATCGCAGTATCAGTAATATGCATAAAAACGCGACTAATATTACTTATTATAACTGGAAGAGCAAGAAACATAACTTCTTTGAATAAGGGTATATCCGTATTAAGGATATATCGACTTAACTTAAGAAGCATGTATATTTTGAATCAAATGGATATAAAATTCAATCATTTTCATATATGATTCAATAGATATCTTCTCATTTGCTCCATGAATCATAGATAAATCATTAGATGATAGTTGTATTGGCATAAATCTATATATGTTTTTAGAGATATTTTGATAATGCCTAGAATCTGTAGTAGCTAAAATCATTCCAGGAGATACTATAACATCTCCAAAAACTTCTTTTATAGATTTATGAATAATATGAAACTCAGGAGATTTAGTACTTGAAACCTTGGATGGTTCAGCGCTTAAATCACTTTTAAGCTGTGAAACAGAAATTAAATCATTATTAATTGTAGATGATATATGTTTTTTTACCCTATCTATGCTATCACCCTGACGTATTCTATAGTTAACAACAGCTTTTGCAGTTGAAGGTAAAATATTTGACTTCAAACCACCGTTTATAATCGTGGGAGCAATAGTAGTTCTAACCATTGCTGATGTAATTGGATTTGTATCAAGATTATTTAGAATACTTGTTGCGAAGAAAGACGAATTCGAAAGAAAAAATCTATCTTGAATTGTCATTTCTGGACCTAAAAAATTAAAAAAACTAATGACTGGATCTGTCAATTCTGCAGGCATTTTATTTGTTTCTAATGCAACTATAGCTTTCGCTAACATTCCAATTGTAGTTTCATTGTTTGGCATAGATGAATGTCCAGATTCATGATTGCATATAAGCTCGAATGAAGCATAGCCTTTTTCTGCTACACCAACTATTGCAACGGGTTTATCCATACCGGGTATTATTCCATCTGTGATAACTGAACCCTCATCAATAATCATGTCAAAATAAATTCCCTCAGAAGCAAGAGAATCTGCTATTACAGCATTACCTCTGATCCCACTGTTTTCCTCATCATGGCCAATTGCAAAATAAATGTCACGATTTGGTGAAAATCCTGAATCTAGTAAATATTCTATGGATTCTAGTATAGCAATAAGACTTGATTTATCATCTAATGCACCTCTTCCCCAGACATATTCATTGTCAATATTTCCAGAAAAAGGTGGATGATCCCAAAGATTATAATTTTCAATTGGGACCACATCCATATGCGCCATAAAAAGGATAGGATTGTGAGGAGTATTATTGACTCCTCCCCATTTTAATAAAAGACTATAATTTGAAAAAATTCTTTTTTCAAGCTGACTAAATACTTTAGGATATACTCTTTCTAAAAATTTGTGAAAAGAAAGAAAGTGAATAGGTTCAGAGAAATTAGAATCTTGATATGAAATAGTTTTATATTTTAATGATTCTGATAAATTCAATATAAGCTCTTCTTTTTTTGATAAATCAGATAATGTCTTTTCTTCAGATAGAAAATCTATTTTATTTTTGGTAATTAAATTAGATATATTGATTTGTTTACTATAAAATGTAGACATATTCCATAGCATCCAAACCATCAAAGTTGATAGACCTAATAAAATAAATATAATAAACTTTTTTACCATTTACTTCTAACTAAACTCATTAATAATTATAAAAACGAAACCCATAAACAAACCACACATTAAACCACCTAAGTGCGCTCCATTATCAATACCTGTAACTTGAAACCCATAAATAATATTAAATCCTATAAAAAATATCAATGAAGAATAATCATAATTAAATTGATTTTTGTTAAACTTCTTAACAAAATAGATTGATACAACAAGAAGAGTTCCAGCAATACCAAAAACAGCTCCAGATGCACCAGCTGAAACTATATTTTGACCAATATTTGAATAATATAAGCAACTAACTAAGCTACCAATAATGCCACTTAGAGTATATGTTAATAAATAGAATGGACTTCCAACTGACTCTTCTAGTTCTAAACCAATAGAGTATAAACACCACATATTAAACAATAAATGAGCAAATCCTATATGAAGGTAATTTGAAGTGAGTAATCTCCAAAATTCACCATAATCAAAAACTAATTGGCTATGACTTGCTCCAAAATTGATAAGAAGATTTGTTGAGGGATTTGTAATAACTGTAATTCCGCCTACAGAAATCATAAAGAAAAATATTATAATATTAATAAGTATTATGGATTGCGTAATCATTCAATCAATAATTTACTATAAAATTAAAAATAGATAGATATCTTATTTGGATTTAGAAATCAATAATTAATTGTCTAAAATCAATGAAACAAGACCTACGACATCTAAAATATTAATTTGAAAATCAGAATTTATATCACCTTGAGACAGATTGGGCTGTTCAAAACCTAGAACCATGTTTACTAAAATTATTACATCAAGAATATTAACTATAAAATCTAAATTCACATCTCCAAGGATTAAAGGGTCAGTTAAAGCATATTCAAGCAAGAAATTATCAATCGCAGCCTCAACCAAAGAACCTCCAGAGCCTGCATCACCATTATTGAAAATATCTTCTGCAATAAATTTAAACTGAATATTTTCAGTAAAATCAATGAAGTTTGACAAAATAAATCTACTTTTTATCCAACTAGCGTTTGAAACTGAGGTATTTTCAATGTCAATCCAGGATTGTCCATCATCATTGGATACCTGAACCTTCCAAGAATCAGTATTTCCATTATCTCCGATATCATTTGTATACCATCTTGAAAAAGTAAGAACTACCTCATCATAATTAGAAAGATTAAAATTTGGACTCAATAGTGTAGTTTGACCACCATCTACATCATCAAAGCTGGCACTATTTTCTCCAGTAGTTTCATCTATTTGAAATCCATTTCCAGTAACAAAACAGAAGGTTCCATCCTGTGAATCATCTTGGCCAGACTGGACTAGAAAACCTTGATCGTTGTAAGATGCCAGTGGCTCAGCTAATTCCCAAATCCCAGCTGTAGCACTATCATTGATATCACCTATTTGCCAGTTATCTGTATTATTTTCAAAATCATTGAAATATATATCCGGTAAATCTCCTAGAATAAATAAAATTGAATTATCAGGGGCACTGGCAGGAAATGTTTGAACGATTCCCTCTGAATTAACAGCCATAATATAGTATTCAATAAGCATACCTTCGTATAATCCATCTAGGGATGTTGAATAAAAGTTGTTGATTCCTGGTGACATTTCTTGGGATACAAAACCTTCTCCAATATTATAATAAAGCTCAACAGCATCAATAACTCCAGTATAGGCGCTAACATCTGCTGTAAAAGTCAAATTATCATCTAAAAATGGGATGTCTTCATAGGCATCATGAATGATATTAATACCACTTATACTTATGCCATCAATAAATGTTACTCCAGAATTTGTAGGATCTAAAAAACTAGCCATTCCAAGATTCATGGCCTGATCAAACCTTCCATAACCATGATTATATTGCTGAGAACAATAGCAATCAGGTGAAGGATCACAATAATTAGTATAAATATAACTAGCAATACCTACTTGCCTCTTATTTTGATCAAAAAATGGTGATCCAGAAGATCCAGGTATTACTCTTCCATTATCATACTGGAATTCCCAATAATATCCACCAGACCCTCCAGCTGCAACATTATCATTAGTAAAAGAAATTTTCTTTATATCACCACCTGGATGATGGATTCCAACTGCTTCCTGGGGTGGCAAGGAAGATCTTGACCAACCGACATAGTAGGGATTATATGAATCTGGAATACTAGATGTTAATTCTAAAAGTGCAAAATCTGGTCCACTATTAATATCTTCACTAACTAATAGATTTGATCCACTAACACTTTGATTTAATGAGCCAGAAGTACCCGTACAGCTACTGCTTTGATAATTAAAATAAAATACATATCCACTCGCTGCTCCAGATACACAATGATCTGCAAATAAGATATAAGGAGTTCTATCATTTTGAGTATTATTTATTAATGAGGCTGAACATAACCCACCTCCCATTGAAACTCTAACCACTCCATTAATCTGGTCTCTCCAATCATCACCTTCTGAACATATGACATTTGTATTACAATCTTCTCTATTTTCATCTAATGTCCCATAATAATTCATAATATCAGTATAATCATGAATTACTGAATTGAGATATAATCTATTTTGATCAAATTCATCAATTGGAGTAGTTAACTCAATGATAATTCTATCACTTTTAATGATTGATGTGGTTAAATTGTTAGATTCTTTATTGTTAAATTTTGTTAAAGCCCCTAAATAATTTGTTCTTTCTTCATCGTAAAAGAAAAGAGATGCATTCGGACTTAAATAAAAATCACTAAAATTAAAACCTAAACCATAAGCACCATCTGAAGAAACTGATAATAATAAAGTGTATGTGTTATCTTGATTTAAAATGACCTCAGCCTCTGACATGACATCGATATCAACAAGATATTCACGACCAAATTGAAAGACCATAGGATCAAAATTTCGATCGATAATAGTATTTGGATTAATCTGAACAGAATTAATTCTTTCAAATTGTTGATTGTAAAAAATTGGAGAGCCACCGTACTGAATTTGAGCAACCAATAAATTAATATATATAGCTAAAATTGTAATTTTTTTCATGTTTAAATTTAAAAAAAAATATATAATAAACTCAAAATAGAATGTAATAATATGTAAGTATAAAGATTACTTTAATGGCATATAGAAACAGAAAACCCCAATTCTTTATAAAAAAGAACAGGGGTCTCCCTAGTGGCGGGAGCAGGATTTGAACCTGCGACCTCCGGGTTATGAGCCCGACGAGCTACCAGACTGCTCCATCCCGCGTCTGATTTTAATTGGGGTAAAACTTAGTTATACTTTTTTGATTAAACAATGGAAAATAAGATTACCCAGTTAATTTATATTTAATCTTATTCGACGATATATTTTTTGTTTTATCGATAAAACTTATCAAGCTTTTATCGTCTATGGATACTAACATTTCAATTTCATCTAAATATGTACTTGAAATTATCTTAGCATTAAAATCTTTTATAAGGGATTTAAAGATACCTTCAAATTCATAAGTTAAAGAAAACAAAACTGTTGAACTTTGTATCCATTTGTAATGTTCTATGTTATCAATTGCTGACAATGTAGCTGTGGAATAAGATTGAATAAGTCCAGGTACACCTAACAAAGATCCTCCAAAGATTCTAGCTACGTATACTCCTACATTTATTAAATTATTTCTTTTAATTTGATTTAAAATAGGAGCACCTGAACTACCTTTGGGCTCACCATCATCTGATGAATATTCATCAAGGCGATTATCTAAAAATATTCTATATGAATTGCATAAATGACATGCTTCAGGATACTGGGTTCTATAAATTGAGATTAAATGTTTGTGTTCTGAATGTGTTTGAATTGGATGAATAAATGAATAAAATTTTGATCCCCTAGAACTATAGTAGCCTTTACCTACATCATTAATAGTATTATAGCTCATTTAACATTTATAAAAGGTATAGTTATTTTGTCATTAATTGATAATAAATAATATCCTGAAGATAAATCATTGGGGATATTTAAGGTTATTTGGTTTTCCCCAATACCAATATTTGAAATAAAATAATTTTGCACGATTTTTCCTTCTAAGTTATATAAAACTAAATTTGCTGGTAATTCATTAGATGAAATATATGTAAAACCTATATCATCTCGCGATGAGTTTACAGGATTTGGAAAAACATTTGATACATAATTTGAATAAATGCAGGAACCATTATCAGTGTTTGCATATTCATTATAATTATCTGCATATTGGTCAGTACAACCACCTATGATAACATTTATTTCTAAATCTATAATATCATTATTCATATTATTGGTTATCATAAAAAACAATTTAGCTGGCTGACTATCAATTGAGTAGCTAAATTCAGTCTGATCCAATATATTTTGTGGTTGATTTTCACTATCTAATATCCCGCTCCAAAGATTATAATCTCCATTTGAAAAACTAGCATTTATAGATGAGTTTTGATATAAATTGATACCCCAAAATGATACTTTATCATCATCTATATTCATATTATATAAAAAATCTAAACTATCAAAAGAGGATTCAAATGTATAGTTTGGAGGTTCTATCTCTATTAATCCAGGGTGGTAATAAATATCATTATTCATAGAATCGTATATACCACTATACATATTTCGAGACATAAAATCACCCCAAGCATAAGAAAAAGTTGTTTCATAATTTTCAACTAAAACCTCTTTTAAAACCTGAAATATTGTTTGGTTATTTGGACTTTCTGAATATCTCTCCCAAATGTCTCTAATAATTTTACTATTTAATTGAGACTGTGAACCATCAAGGTCTACAATTGTTGAAAGGTAATGTGCAAATAATGATAAACTATATCCATATGTTCCTGAAGTATTGTAATCAAAGGATCTGTCTGGGTTATTAAATAATGAATTTGAGCTCATATCAACAAAGTCAAGAAAATCAAAACAATTTGGTACAAATATATTTTCAAACCACATAGAGCTAAGTTCTCTAAAATAAGAATCATTAAAGTTAGGTTTGTAGCTATATTGAATTGCATGGAAAAATTCATGTGCTACAGTTAACCATAACAGTTGATTTGAATCTTCACAAAAATTGGACATACCTTGATAGCTATTTCTGATCTTTATAAATGTACTACCACCTGATTCATATTGTGTTTGTCCCCATAAATTTGTACTTAAATCCAAAACATAAATATCATAGACACCATCATCATCATTCGTCTCTTGTATAAAACCCATCTGTTCGGTAAGTACATATCTTGAAGAATCAGCAGCTATACCAACCTGTTCAATATAATCTGGTACATCATTTTGATTTAAATCTAATAAACTAGGAGAATTTTCAGTATTGGTGTCATAATGAATTAAAAAATGTCCTGATGGTGATTGATAAGAATTCTCTAAGATAGGTCTTTCATCTCTTGTGATTTCATTTGGACATCTCATTTTATCATGTGAATGAAGAAATGAAAATATAAATATTATATAAATGACTTTCATTTATTTCTTTCGAAAAGAAATTTTAACTGGTACACCTTCCAAATCAAGTTCATTTCGTAATTGATTTTCTATATATCTTTTATAGCTTATGGGTACTAAATCAGGATAATTCATGAAAACTGCAAATATTGGAGGAGAATGTCTTGTTTGTGCACTATATTTGATTTTTAAATGTTTTCCCTTTACAGCAGGTGGTGGATTATTATTTACTATCTTTTGCATTATTTCATTTAATAACGGAGTGGAAACCTTTGCTACTAATCTTTTATATACATTCAATGCGCTCTCTAATATTTGTTGTAGTCTTAAATTATTTTTCACTGATGTAAATAAAATAGGATAATGTCTAGTTGCGCTGAACTCATAATGGATATCTTCCTTCATTCGCTTCATTGTAGAGTCATCTTTATCAATTAAATCCCATTTATTGACAACGATAATTAAACCTTTTCCTAAATTAATAACTGATCTAACAATATCTTTATCCTGTTTATCAAAACCTTTATTTGCATCTATCATTAGAGCTGTAACATTGCAATCTGCAACAACTTTATTTGTTCTAATTGCACTGTAATATTCAATGTCATCATTAACTTTTGAACGTTTTCTTAAGCCAGCTGTATCTATAACTTTTATAACTTTTCCGAAATATGTTATATATGAATCGATAGAATCTCTTGTAGTGCCTGCTATGTCAGTAACTATGGACTTATCTTCTTTTAATAAAGCATTCATTAATGAAGATTTGCCTACATTAGGCATTCCAATAAGAGCAAGGTCTACATCACTTTTTTTGATATCAATTTGTTTATCAGTATCAGGAATTTTTTCGACCACAACATCAAGCATATCGCCTAAACTTCTTCCATGAGCTGCTGATATAGGAACAGGGTCTCCTAGTCCCAATTGAAAAAAATTATTTGCTTGTTGAATTTGATCTATAGAATCAATTTTATTAACCACTAAGATTGACTCTTTTTGAGAACGAATAACCATATCAGCTAATATTCTGTCACTTGAAGTAATTTCATCTTTACCATCAACTAATAAAATTATTAAATCTGCTTCTTTGATAGCAATTTTTGCCTGCTGTTGAATATGTTTATTCATTATATCTTTTTCTTTAGGCAGGAAACCACCGGTATCAATTATATCAAAATCACGCCCAACCCAATCAAATGTACTGTACACTCTATCTCTTGTAACTCCCTCAACTGGAGATACAATGGATTTTCTTGAACCCACCAATCTATTAAATAAGGTGGATTTCCCTACATTTGGCCTACCTAAAATTGCTAGAACCTTATTAGCCAACTATATTCCTTTCAAAAATTTCAAAAATATTATCTCTAGATACATTAAATGGAACTCCAAGTCTATCTGAAATTTGCTCTAAGGTCATATCATCTAATGTAAGAGTTCCCTCATCATTTAAAATTCTATAACTAGTCCATACTGCTTCACCTAAAGGCTTACCTTTTAACGTAGAGATTATATCTTTTGCAGTAAGTAGTCCTGTCGTCGTCACCATAGAACCATAAAAATCATTTTCAATAACATAGAAATTGATTTTAAGGTTTTTTATTTTTGATAAAAATGGTAGAATTTGATTCTTAAATGTTTTTTCCATCAACTTTCCAGTTACTATACTAAATTCTCTAGGGCTACTAAAAGATTTTGGGAAATCTTTTTTCTGAATCTCAAAATCATCTAATAATTTAGGAACCTGTCCAACACCATTTTCAATTAGATCATGAGGCTCATAATAATCTATATTTGGGAAATTCATATTTGATAGTATATACCACTCGTCAGAAAAATATATAAATGGTCTATTAGTATCAGCTCTAAATTTAGAGTTTAAATACTCTAATTGGGCCATCATTGATATTGCATAATCTGGTGTAACAACATCTATATCTCGAAGTCCCTCACGATGCTTAGTTAATCCTACCGGCACAATAGTTAATGAATTGAGTCCTGGATAGAATGAATATAAATCATCAATGGTTTTCATGAGATGAGCACCATCATTGATACCAGGCATTAATACAACTTGAGCATGTAATTCTATATTATTATCAACTAAAAATTTTAATTTTGAAAGAATATGATCATCTTTATTATTCCGATATAATAAAACTTTCTGTCGAAGTTCTGTATCAGTTGTATGAACAGAAATAAATAAAGGGGATAATCGTTGTTCAACTATTCGATTTAATTCTCTTTGACTCATATTAGTCATGGTAACATAATGTCCATGTAAATAACTAAGGCGAAAGTCTCCGTCTCTAAAATACATTCCATCTCTCATTCCAGGAGGATTTTGGTCAACAAAGCAGAATATACAATCGTTCGCACAGCTTAATATTTTAAATTCTTCAAGCTCTATGCCAAGATCGTCATCAAAATCTTTTTCAATTTGAAAATCTTGTAAGATACCACCTATCCTAAATTGAACAGATAAATCTTCCTCAGTTACTTTAAATCTAAAATCAATATCATCACGAACTATTTCAGAATTTATTTTTAATAGCTGATCACCTACCTTAACTCCAAGGTTTTCCGCGATACTTCCTTTCTTTACTGATGTTATCTTCATATTTTCTATATATTTTTTATTTATACCTAAAAATACATCTTTCTTATTTTTTTACATATTAATTATTAAATTGATATATGTTTAAATCAAAAGCTAAAAAAGATCAATCTAAAGTTATTCTAAATGCAACCTCTTTACTATTAAAAGTTGCTGAAGCAGATCAGATTGTCACAATCGATGAAATAAAATTAACAAAAGAGATCATATGTGATTTTTTCGATGTTGAGCCTGATAAAATGGATATAATTATAAAAAAGGCCAAAGAGGCTAACAAAGCATCTATTGATTTATTTGAATCTGGTTCTATTTTAAATGAGTATTTCTCAATTCAGGACAAAATTGATTTTATATTATCTATATATGAAGTTGCCTACATAGATAATAATTATGATTTTTTGGAGCGACACGTGATCACACAGATTTTAAATATATTCAATTTAGATAAAAGCAAAATTAAAGAAATAAATAAACGATTTAGAAATAAATTATTGTAGGATTTCTTTTTCTTTATTCTCTTGAATTTTATTCAATTTATCAACATACTCATTAGTTAAATCTTGAATATTATCTAATTCGATTTTCAAATTATCTTCAGAAAGCTCATTGTTTTTTTGGAGGGATTTTAATTGTTCATTAAAATCTCTTCTTATATTCCTTATTGATATGCGCCCTTCTTCAATAACTTTATGAACAACTTTTACAAGTTCTTTTCTTCTTTCTTCTGTTAATGGTGGAATCGAAAGTCTAATTATAGAACCATCATTGTTTGGTGTTAAATCAATATCAGAATCTATGATTGCTTTCTCAATTGCTTCTAAAGCGTTTGGGTCATAAGGTTGAATGGTTATTAAATGAGCATCAGGAGTTGAAATTAACGCAATGTTACTCAAAGGGCTTTGTGTACCATAAAATTCAACTTTTATCGAATCTAAAAGGGCAGTAGAAGCTCTTCCTGTTCTTATTGAACCGACCTCAGAAAGATAATGTGCTACACTTTTTTCCATCCTTTCCTGACAATCATTGTAAATTTGTTCTGACATAGTAAATCTCCCTAGCTTATTATTGTTGAATATTTAGTTGAGCTTAGTGCTTTATTAATTGAATTATCTTTTTCTAAATCAAAAACTAATATAGGAAAATTATTTTCCTTACATAAAGTCACAGCAGTTAAATCCATAACTTTAAGTTCTTGTTCAACAACTTCCTTGTAAGAAAGCTTTTCATATTTAATTGCATCATTGAATTTCATTGGATCCTTATCATAAACCCCATCAACTTTTGTTCCTTTCATTATCACATCAGCATTGATTTCTATTCCTCTAAGAACAGCAGCGGTATCAGTTGTAAAATAAGGATTTCCTGTTCCTCCAGCCATAATAACTATTCTACCCTTTTCAAGGTGTCTTGCAGCTTTTCTTCTTATATAAGGCTCAGCTAGCTGTGTTATAGTAATTGCTGACATTACTCTAGTATCGGCACCTAGTTTTTCTAAACTTGACTGAAGTGCAACTGAATTCATTATTGTTGCCATCATGCCAAGATAATCTCCTGCAACTCTATCCATTCCTTTAGCTGCGACAGACATACCTCTAAAAATATTACCACCACCAATCACAATGCCAATTTGATATCCTTTATCATGTACATCTTTAATTTTTTTTGCATATTTTTCTAATGCTGAAGGATCTAAACCAAAATCTTGAGCGCCAGAAAGCATTTCTCCACTTATTTTTAAAAGGAGTCTATTTGCGCTTTCTATAATCATATGAAATTATTCTTGGTCAGTAGTTTCTGACTTGGGAGCAGTTTCACCTAATTGAAATCTTGAAAATCTAGCGATAGAAATATTTTCACCAAGAGTTGCAATTGTTTCTGTTAATAAATCGCTAATGGATAAATCTGGATTTTTAACAAAACTCTGCTCCATTAGAACATTTTCTTGGTAGAATTTTTTCATTCGGCCTTCTATCATTTTTTCAATAATTTCATCGGGCTTACCACTTTTTTTAGATTGCTCGCGGAAAATATTTTTTTCAGATTCAATTGTTTCTTTCGAAATTTCTTCTTTTGTAACACTCATGGGAGATGCCGCTGCAATATGCATAGCTACATCTTTACAAAAATTCTGAAACCCTTCTGTCCTAGCTACAAAATCAGTCTCGCAGTTGATTTCAAGTAAAACTCCTAATTTTGATCCTGGATGTATATATGGCATTATTACTCCATCTGAAGCAGACCTACCTACTTTCTTCTGAGCTTTAGCAATACCATTTTTCCTAAGAACTTCCATTGCTTTTTTGGTATCACCATTTGCTTCTTGCAAAGCCTTCTTGCAGTCCATCATACCAGCACCTGAAAGCTCTCTTAACTCCTTGACAGCTTTAGCAGAAATCATGATTCAACAGTCTCCTTATTTTCACTAGTATCGGTATTCTCATCAATATCTGTTTTGCCTTTTCCTGTTTCTTCATTAATTGTACCTGTTATATACTCCATAATTAATTTGATGCATTTTACAGAATCATCATTGGCTGGAATTGGAAAATCAACTATATTTGGATCAGTGTTAGAATCTATAATACCAAAAGTTGGAATATCTAATGTTTTAGCTTCTTTAATTGCAATTGATTCAGTTATACCATCGACAACAAATATTGCTGATGGAATTCTTTTCATACTTTTAATACCTCTGTGAAGGTCTGATAATTTCAATTTCTCTCTTTGAAGCATAACTGATTCTTTCTTAGTTATATTTTTGTAAATTGATGAAGACTCTTTCTCAAGTGTGAGTAATCTTTTAATACTTTTCTTTATAGTTGCAAAATTAGTTAAAGTACCACCCAACCACCTCTCAACAATATAATACATACCACATGTATCGGCAGCTTCTTGAATGATATTTCTAGCCTGTTTTTTTGTTCCGATAAATAATATTGAGCCATCTTGCTTAACGATATTACAAAGCTCCTTAGTAGCTCTTTTTAAGTATTTTTCTGTTTGTACTAAATCGATTATGTGTATTCCATTTTTTTTAGATGAAATAAATTGCTCGAAATTAGGATTCCATTTACTTGAAGGATGCCCAAAATGAGCACCAACTTGCATAAGCATATCTGTATTAATTTGAATTTTAGCCATAGTCCTCTTCTTTAACGTTTTGAGAATTGGAATTTCTTTCTCGCTCCAGGTTGTCCAGGTTTTTTCCTTTCAACTCTTCGAGAATCTCTAGTAAGAAATCCGTTTTCTTTTAAAATTTTTCTAAACTCAGGGTTTACCTTTTCTATTCCTCTAGATATACCCAATCTAATTGCACCTGCTTGGCCAGAAAGACCACCACCTTTAACATTAATATCTACATCATATTGACCGTCAATTCCTAATACTTCAAATGGTTGCTTGGTAACAACTTTTAAAATATCTCTTCCACCAAAATATGTATCAATATTTCTTCTATTAATTTTAATTTCACCTTTACCAGATGAAATCATTACCCTTGCAATAGAAGATTTTCTACGCCCAACAGATTTCCATACATCACTTTTTTTAGCTGTCATTTATAATCCTCTTACTAAATATTAAATTGTTTTGGTTGCTGAGAAACATGAGGGTGCTCAGTACCGGTATATACTTTTAAATGTTTAATCAATTTACGACCAAGTCTATTGTGAGGGAGCATTCCTTTCACAGCATTATAAATAATTCTCTCAGGATGCTTTTGTCGTAAACTTGACAGACTTACTTCTTTTTCACCACCAGGGAATCCTGAGTGGCTAAAGTATTTTTTTTGTTCTTCTTTGCTTCCAGTCACTACAACTTTCTCAGCATTTATAACTACAACAAAATCTCCCATATCTAAATTAGGTGTAAAATTTGGTTTCTTTTTACCTCTAATTACTTGAGCGATCTCTGAAGCAAGTCTTCCGAGAGTTTTATTATCAGCATCAACAATAAACCAGTCTCTTTTTATTTCATCTTTTTTAATTGAACTTGTTAACATAATTGTCCTTTATATAAGATACAGCCAAGAAATTTATAACATTGTCTAACTCTAGGCAAGAAATTAAGTAAAATTTTAAAAAAAGTTTTTTTTACATATCTAATAAAAATATTTACTTAAAGCTCTAATCATTATAAATTTGTGTTTATATAAATTTAATAAAAAAAGGAATCTCAAGGAATCTCAAATGATAAAAAAATATTTAGTTTTTTTAACCTATTTGTTCATTTTCCCTTCGTGTCAACATGATCATGAATTATTATCATCAAGGTCATTCAATTTCAACTATTCGGTACTGATTAAATCTACAAATGGTGAAAAATTAGAAGCATGGATTCCAATACCCTCATCAAATGAAGTTCAAAATATTACAAATTTAAATATTAATGCTGCAAATCTTAATTACTCTATTAAAACAGAACCTGATTTTGGTAATAAATATTTATATATTTTAAATGAAGATGGAACAACTTCAGATTCTAAAATCTCAGTAAGTTTCAGCGTTAAACGTAAAGAACACAAAAATGTTAATTACAAAAATATAAATCCTGATAATTATTTAGAATCATATACAACAGTTCCTGTTGGAGGAGTTTTTGCAACGGTTATTGACTCAAATAAATTAAATAAAGAAGATATCTATGGAATTTATAAATATGTACTAAATGGTATGCATTATGGAAAACCCAAAAGTGCAAGTGAATCTGATATCTATTATTCTGGATTTAATCCAAAGACTAATATAAAATGGCTCCCGCTTGATCAAAGATATGGCTTAAAAGAAGTTACCCTGGATGAGGTTGCATCTTTTTATTCAAAAGCAAAATCTAATAACTCAAATTATGCTTTTGGTAATGGAAATTCAATCTATGCATGTGATATTGGAGTAGGAAATTGCACTGATTATCATTCATACTTTATGTCATTAAATAGAACACTCGAGGTTCCTGCACGTTTTCATATGGGTTTTCCAATTCCATCTGGTTCAAAAGGAAAAGTTAAAGGATATCACTGCTGGGCTGACTATTATGTTGAAGGAGAAGGCTGGTATCCTGTAGATATTTCTGAAGCCGATAAAGATCCTAGTAAAGCTGAATACTTTTTTGGAACTGTAGATGAGAACAGATTTGAAATGAATACTGGTAGAGATTTTATTCTTGAAGGTTATGATGCTGGACCTGCGAATCTTTTCATCTATCCTTTAGTTGAAGTTAATGATATAGCATCAAATGACTTTTCCAAGAGTTTTACCTATGAAAATAAGGTTTGGCAATAAAATAAATGGGTATTCTTAATGTTCTTCTTGCAGCTGGTGTTAGTTATATTGTTTTATTTGGCTTGAAGGACAGAGAGCCTCCTACAGTTGAAATCCTTTTTCCTAAAGACAATTATGAATTTCGCACTACCAAACAGATAAAAGTTTCAGCAAAGGATAACAAAGGTATTAAAGTCATTAATTATTATATTGATGATATTTTATTCCACGAAGAAAATTCTGAAAATCCTTTTTCTAATTCATGGAACCCATGTGAGTTAAGACCTGGTTCACATACCTTAAGAGTTGAGGCTTATGACTACAAGGAACACGTCACTTCAACTGAAACTATAACCTTTAGTATTTCACCTGGCCTAAAATCTGATTGTAATGGTGACTGTGATGGCTCAGCAAGAATTGATGAATGTGGAGTATGTTCCGATGGTGAAACTGATCATGAATTTAATTCTGATATGGATTGTACTGACACATGCTTTGGAAGTGCAATTTTAGATGACTGTGAAATTTGTAGTGGTGGCAATACTGGATTAATACCTAATTCAAATAAAGATTGTGAGGGAGTATGTTTTGGGAGTGCCTACCTAGATACTTGTAATATTTGTAGCGGTGGTACAACTAACCATTTACCAGACTCTGATATTGACTGTAATGGTGACTGCTTTGGGAATGCTAAAATTGATGACTGTAATGTATGTTCAGGGGGAAATACTGGAATTCTTAATAATGAAAATATGGATTGTACTGGTTTATGTTTTGGAGATGCATTCTTCGATGATTGTAATATCTGTTCAGAAGGTTCAACAGGCCACATTGCCAACTCTGATAAAGATTGCAATGGAGATTGTAAAGGCAGGGCTAAAATTGATGAATGTGGTGCATGTACAGGTGGAAAAACTGGTTTAAAGAAAAATGCTAATATGGACTGTGCCGGTGTTTGTTTTGGAGATGCATACATAAATGAATGTATGTATTGTATTGGAGGAACAACTGGTTTTAAAGATACTAACAATCTTGAGGGTGATTTTTCAGGTGCATATGGTCAAGATTGCAATGGAGACTGTAAAGGTAAGGCAATAATAGATGATTGTAATATCTGCACCGAAGGCAAGACAGATATTAGATTTAATGACGCTATAGATTGCAACGGAGACTGCAATTCCACATCTCCACTATGGGATGGGAATTTAGGCGGGAGTGCATACTTAGATGATTGTGGAGTATGCTCAGAAGGTAATTCAAACCATTCTCCAAATATTGATAAAGATTGCAATGGGGATTGTTTTGGTGCAGCTATTATTGACCCTTGTGGTGGATGCACAGGTGGGAACACAGGTATCGAAGATAATCAATCTCTAGTAAATCATGGTAGAAAGAAATATGCATGTGGTGATTTATTATTTGTCTCGGATATATATTCATTGAAATACCCTAAAGATGAATGTTCAGATTCAGAAATTATTAATAATGAAGAACAATTATCAAAATGTATAGATAAATATCTTGATTTTGGAGAAACGATATGGGATACAGATTATAGGTTGACCCAGTATACTATTCCTGAGCAAAATATTGAAGGTGAATTCCCTAAATCTGGCAACTATACTACAAAACTAAGATATTTAGATATAAGTAAAAATTTATTTTGGGGGTCGATACCTAGCAACTTTTGCGAAATAGATAAAAACGGAAAAGTGAGACTTGCAAAAAATCGATTTTGCCCACCTTATCCAACATGCTTAAATGAAAATATAGTTATATCAATGGATTTACAAGATATGAATGAAAATGCTAGATGTTCCAAGTGAAAATTTAGTATTCATTAAAATCAGATTGGACTCAAATTAAAATATATACATCAATAAATTATAGGCTTACCTTTTGCATCCCATCTTAGCTTTTTAGAAATCATTTTATTATTTTCGTATATTACTTCTGATTGTTTTTGGCCATTTTCATAATACCAAACCTCAAGACCATTTTTTTCACCATTTCTATAAACTGCAGAGTTTTTAAGCTGTCCATTACTATAGAACGTTTTCCATGAGCCATTTAAAAGACCATTTCTATAATTAATAATTGAAATTAATTTTCCACTATCATCCCAATTTTTAGAAATTCCATCTAACTTTCCATACTTATATGATATCTCATAACTTTTCACACCATTTTTATGATATCCTGTATCTATTTGAAAACTAGAATCTATGTTATCTAATTTAGATTGTTTATAACATGAAAAGGATAAAAGTAGAAAAATTAAATAATGCATAACTATTTAATTTTATTAGCATGAATTAAAAAGTTTAATTCAAAGTCATCATATATGAATCGATCACCCATATCAAAATATGATTTTGATTTATATTTAATCCCAAATAATGTTCTATCAATAATTATTGTTCCGGAAGCGATTGCTTTATCATCAATAAATTTAACTTCTACAGGGAACTCAATTAATTTTGTAATTCCTTTAATAGTAATTTCAGCTTTAAATAAGTTATTATAATTATTATCATTTGACTCAAGTGGAGAGTTATCTAAAATTTTAAGCGTAGCTCGACTAAAGTGAGCCACATCAAAAAAATCTTCATCGTTTAAATGTTCTACAAGATAATCACTATATTTTTTATTTTTAATATCAGTATTTGTTATAGTTGTCATATCAATAACAAAATTACCTCTTATAACATCAGACAAATCGGTGTCTTTATAACTTCGCACATTACCATGCAGAATTTGTATATTACCATCATGTGCACCTGTTACTTTTCGTCCTATCCATTGGATATTAGAGCTATTAACATCAATTTTATATGATGCAGAAAAACAAAAAGAAAAAATAAAAATAAAAATCAACATAAATACTCCAATTATTATTATGATAAATTATCTAAAATTTTGATTTATACAAAGCCCCCAAAGGGGCTTTGTATTTCCATTCCAAAGGCAGAAAAGGAGTAAGAAGAAGTTAGCATGATTGCTGTTTCTTACAATAACAATCTAAAGCATATTAATCAATAAAAATATGACCAGAGTCACATTATTTATTTCGTCTATTATTAAAGAATTCTTGAATTAAGATATGACTATCTTTAGCTAATATCCCTCCTTTGATTATCGGGAAATTATTTTGCTTATTATCTCTGCAAATATCATAATAAGAACCACAAGAACCTTTTTCATCATCATGAAGGCCATAAATAATAGCCTTAACCCTTGAATTTAAAATTGCACCAGCACACATCGGACAAGGTTCTTTAGTAACAAATAAGAATGAATCACTTAAACGCCAATCATTAATAGTTGCACTAGCAGATGTTATTGCTATCATTTCTGCATGAGCAGTTGCATCATTTAAAGTTTCAACTTGATTAAAACCCTTACCAATTATTTTATTATCTTTGACAATGATACAGCCAATTGGAACTTCACCAGCATCAAAGGCTTTAACCGCCTCAATGAGGGCATATTTCATCCATTTTTCATATACTTCTACATTAATCATTTAGAATATTAACCAAACTAGAAACATATACTCCTGCGGTTTCTGTCCTTAAGGTATTTTTCCCAAGTGTTACAGGAATGAAATGATTTGTTTTTGCGATATTTATTTCATCTTTAGTAAAGTCACCTTCTGGACCTATTACAATGACTGAACTTTCTCCTGATTTATAGGTTTTTGAAAGATAGACTTTATCATCTTCTATTAAATGAGCAATATATTTTTGATTAGCTTCTATCGATTCAATAACAGATTTAAAATCCTGTATATCATTAATTTTTGGAAGATATGCCTGCCCACATTGTTTTAAAGCAGAAATAGAAATTCTTTTTATTCTATCAAAATTAATTTTTTTTCTTTCAGTACGACTGCAAAGTAAAAATGTGATTTCTTCAACACCAATTTCAGTTGCTTTCTCAACCATCCAATCAATTCTATCGTGTGATTTAGTTGGTGAAATAACTAAGTGAAGATTATTAACTGGTGATAAAGATTTCTTTTTTTCTTCAATTTTTAAAATGACACTGTTTTTATTTGCATTGATAATAGAGCAGACATATAAATATCCATTACCATCAACTACTTTAACTTTATCTTTTATCTTTTTTCTTTTTACAATTATACAAT
>PCCQ01000039.1 GCA_002731795.1 Fidelibacterota bacterium | reverse complement strand
CATTAATCCAGCGTAAAAACAAATTGCACTTAATACGGTAAAAATGACCATAGGAGGAACAATCAGTTTGTCAACAAACCCTCTGTAAATGCCCGAGACAATTATTCCCATTGTTAAAACAAAACCTACGCCCATGGAAACTAGTAAATTTTCAGCATCAGCAGTTGCTAAATCACGATTGTAAATTGCAATAAATCCAAAAGTGAGGGCCAACCCACCTATTACTGTTCTGAGCTGCGCAATAAAACTTCTAAGTGTCTTTTCCTTTTCAGTTGCATCGCTATCAAGAGCACCCAAGGTACCCAATATATCATCATCAAATTTCACAGGTATTGCATTCATTACAACTCCCATAAACGATAAGACTCCACCGACTATTAGTAAAGCTAGACTTTCTTCCATAACAATCAGGATTTATCCCTTATTTAAAAACTATGAAACGCTTCCAAAATATTTAGAAAGTCCTATTCCCGCGGCGTAGCCTACAATTGTCAATAGAATTCCTAAAGTCATTGCATATTCAAAGTCCCAACCACGTCTGAGTAAAACTGGCAATGAAAAAAAGAGTAGCATAGATGGCAAAACTAGCCATAGAATACTTTCGGCAAAGTCTGCAACTTGTGAGCTATCTTTTGTATCGTTATAAAGCCAAATTATTGACATGATGCTTGCTAGAGGTAAAGAAATTACTAATGCACCAAATATAGTTGATTTTTTAGCAATTTCACTTGCAGCTACAATTACGGTTCCTGAAAAGAGTCCTTTGCCTATTAAATTAATCAAATCCATAATTACAAACAGAATTAATACTATTTAGGAATAACTCAACACTAATTAGCAACTTCAGTCTGAACTACAAACATTATTATCAATTATGTAATCAACAGGCTCGAGAGCCCTCCAAGAATCTTGGCCTCTATCTTTAGGAGAATTTGTATAATGTTGATCTTTAGTGGAAGTATACTCCATTAATTCAGTTATCATTCTCCATCCTATTTGGTCCATAGGAACTAAAGCAGTCCCATTAGGAAAACTTGTTCTTGGTAGAAATGTTTCATAATGTATGGAAGTTACACTTTCATCACCAAATTTATAGCCAACATCGAATCCATGATCTTTTAAAATTCGAAGCGTTTCTTTAGTCGCAGGATCGTCACATTCGAACAAGTAAGTGTATACTATATCATTCCCCTCTTGTCCTTCCTCATCTGAAGATTGTCTTGCATCTAGATAATACCCAGGATCATCCACCACTTCGTCTATGACTGCAATTGCAGCCCAACTCTGAAGCCTTACTCTCTCAGAATATTCCTCAGAAACAGCAGATTCGAATAGTAAACTTACGGAACCGTGAACAGCAAAATGATTTCGATGAATACTCGAATCTTGAGAACTAGTAGTTGGTGGATAATTGGTAACACTTCCAAATCCCCACTCTTCATTAATAGACTCAATAACATCAGTTTCTAGAACATATGAAGCTGCTAAAACGTCCGGGTGAGTAGCTGGATTTTGAGGGGCTGCAACTTGGAAAATGATACTTCCTGCACCCCCGAATTCATGCATATCAACAGTTACAGATGGATGAACTTTTTGAAATGCTTTCTGCATAATTTTACCCTCAGGCTCTAATAATTTCATGTGGTCTCTGTTAAGGTCAGTACCATTTGCATTTCCCCTTGACCCAGCGTCCCTTCCGTCAGGATTTACCAAAACAAACACGGCAAGATTTATTTTTTCTAAAACGGGATCGACCTCTTCGGGAATTCCTCTAGCAAAGTGCCTAGCTAACAAATATGCAGAATCAACAGAAGCAGGCTCATTACCATGCTGAGCGGCTACGAAGTAAACAGTTGGAATATTGGGATTGTAATCGCCAAACTCCACCAAGAGCAACGGTTGCCCGTTCATACTGTAGCCAACTTCAGTTAAGTTTGTTACGCGAGGACTTTTGCTAAATTCATATGTCCAATTCAGTATATCCGAAGTGGACGTCTGATTCATCGGTATATCATTCCACATGTCTTCCAAAGTTAAATCAAACACATAGGGTTCTATTACAGACTCATCGTCTCCAAAAAGATTAGCTGGTCCGGTACAACCTGACATTGTAAGAGTTAAAACAATGATTAACGAAGCAATAACTCTCATTGAGTAATAAATTCTCCCACGCTTTCAATAACTTTATCATCAGTCAAAGTTCTCATATGACCCAAATCCGTAGTCATAATTAATTTGCTATTTTTAATATCTTCGTGAATTTTTTCGGCAATTTTATGGTTAGCCAGCGCGTCATCTTTTGAATGAATTATCAGACATTTAGATTCGAGATCTGATGCGAATTTATCTGGTCCGTAGCTAGTAGGGTCTCGACCGTTTTTAGCTTTAAATGAATCGAACATATTTTTAACATAAAAATCTTCAGATAATCCAAAAAGAGAGACAAAATTTCGAAAAATAGGATCAATTGCATACGCAGCTGGACTAATAAGTACAACATTTTTAAAATTTTGACCCATTTTTATGGCATTTAGTCCCGCAACCGCTCCCATAGAGTGTCCAATTATAGCATCAAACGGCCCTTTATCCCTTGATAGATCGTAAACAATGTCAGAAAATTCAGGCAAGTGACTTCTTTTTGATGAAGATTGACCGTGAGCTGGCATATCAATAGCAGTAATATCAAAATCTTTAGATCTAAAATAGCTAATAATTTTATGAAATTTACTAGCCCTACTACTCCACCCGTGAACAAATAGAATTTTAGAACCTTTTCCTTTCATTTTATAGGTTTTAATGGTCTTATTAGCAGTCTCTGAGAAAAAATCCAAAGAGGTATGCTCCTTGTAAAAGTTTTTTTCAGCATCCGACATCCTATATTTTAACGGTTTTGTGAAAATACTCCAAAGGAATTTTGTAGTTAATCTAGTAGAAAATAAGTTTAGTATTTTTACAGAAACTGAAAGCCATTTTGGTAATCTGTAAAATACTTTAGCACCTTTCTTCTGCGATTCCGTAATTTGGGAGTCGTTCAATTTACTTAATTATGCATTAAGCAACACGTGTAATCATTTCTGGAGTTAGTCCACTATCTGTTACAGCATAAATCATAACAGCAGCTTTCTCAGGATGATTTCGTATCTTTTTGATAATTAAACGGTTTTCAAACTCTGCAGCCATTCTTCCGACCTCTAGTTGAATCACTAAATCACAAATAGCTTCAAGCTGGCTGTGAATTTTGTGTTCATGGGCGCCTTCTGAAATCGTATACATTACAGTACCGCCGTTTGCCTGTGCATATTCTTTAATTGTTCTTACAGCAGATAACACTTCGAGAGGATTGTAGTATTGCAAAAAGAAATCTAACGAATCTATAACTACACGGAAAGGCGACTTTAACTTAGATATTTCGTAAGTCATATCAGCTACAAAATTAATTTGATCTGAAGTAGAACCATAAGATCCTAAATTCCTTAATTCAGATACAGAAAGTCCTTCTTGTTTGAAACGAGAAGCTTGCAATTCACGAGATAGAACCTTTTCAAAGTATTGAGTTCCTACGTTTACAATACGTAAGTCAGTAGCCCACTTGTATTGTTGAAAGACATCGATAAGTTCGTCTGATGTTTCATCAGTAGAAAAATAAACTACGGTTTCAGATCCAACACCTGCCGAAGCAAATTGTTTTGATAATAGCTCTTTTCCAGAACCTGAGCTTCCTTCTATCAATATAGAGCTACCTAATACGACACCTTCTCCATTAATTAATGCCTCGTCTAAACGCTCGATTCCAGTTGAAACTATTTTTTCAGCCATACTTAGTCTCCTATCATTTTATCAGATAGTAAATTTAATGCAGACGATAATTCATCGTCGGTTTGTTCTTTTACAGTCATTAGCATACTGTAAATTTCTTTAATTCTCATAGAATTTCCTAAAACGTTAATAAATTCTCTCAAGACTTTCGGTTCAGAGTAAATGCTGAGTCCATTTACAGAGTCAAACATTACAAAACGCCTTTTTGATTTTAGACGCCTTTCCAAAAGGGTGATATTCAAAAGAATAGATTCTAACATAGTTGGCGATTCAATGAATAAAGTTCGAGCATCAGACGTGTTTCCACCGACAGTCATAGATACAAGATCAACAAAATATAGGTCAGATAAATCAGCTTTAGCTTCTTCTAGTTCAGCTCTGATATGCGAAGAAGGTCTAGAAGTAGTAACGTAGATTCCTCCTAATTTCTTACCAACTAACACAGAAACTAACTTTACCGTGTCTTCATGGAAATTTTCAGCGCTTAAACTTATGCTAGTTAATGTGTCCCCTTCGTTGATACTTTTGATAATAGACTGAGCAGTATCTTTAATGCTCATGTAAACGCTTGTCCTCCATCCTGTCCCCATTTCAGAAGAGGAACAACAGCCAATCCAACAGGAGTTAACTCAATAAGATGCCTAGCACGAGAATGCTTAGTCCCTCGCATTTTTACAACTTGTAAACTTCGCAATAAATCACCTTGGCGTATGATGTTACCCATAAGAATTACACCATCTGCAACAGCTTCCTCCACTCCAAAGATCGAGTATGTTTGAGTCTTGGAATCGACCACAGTTTCTGAAATTAGCATAGTCGTACATCCGAAAGTACTTAAAAATTGACTCAACCTAAATATGAAATTACGAATACTACCTTTGTCAGGTAATTGATAACAAATTGCAGTAATAGAGTCGATAACTAGCCTTGTAACACCAAGTTCATCTACAATATCTTCGAACGCACCTAGTAAAGCTTCCATATCTTTTGATGAATAAGTACCGTCAAGCCTTTCAACACCTAATCGATCGTTAATAACTGTTAAATCAAAAATGTTCAATCGACCGTCTTTAACCAAAGCATCGTCGAAGAATCCATAGGTTTGTAAGTTTGATAACATCTTTGACGAAGGTTCAGTGACCGAGATGTAACAGCATGTTTCTCCATTTTTAGCTCCGTTAATCAAATATTCCATAGCCAAAGTAGTTTTTCCTGAACCTACGGTTCCGGCCAATAATACAATATTTCCAATTGGAAGTCCACCGTTTAAAATACGATCAATTCCCTCGATATACGTCACACATTTTTCTCTTGGACGTCCGCCGCGGGGGTCTAGGCTGATTGGTTTTGTTACGTCTTTTTTAGCCATTTAAATCACTCGTCTATGATAAATTGGTCAACAAGGTATTGCCGAACCCTCTTTTTCAATGTTCTCTCTGTAATGCCTTCACCATCAGCATTGTCATGCATAATTTGCATTTCACGTTGAATTTCTACGGGTAATTCAGCCCAATTAACAGGTGGTTTCTTAGGTAGAAGACCACGAAGATCTTTCGGATTTGCTTGAGCAAATATTTTTTCAAAGCGCTCTCTGATTTGCTTCTCAAAAAATTCGTCTGCTTCCCTTTCAACTTCGTTGTACGCCTTAATTAGTTCTTCTTCAATGATTTGTCCTAAATCTTCGAGGAAAACACCTTCTGGTAAATATCGGTGATACCAGCTACCATCCTCATGCAGTGCGTCCATGTGAGTTCGGTTGTAAACATCAATAAGCGGAGTTTCATATTCTTCTTTTGCCATTAACTATCCCTAATCTTTCAAACTGGGGGCTTATAAGATACTTAGCCTCGTGATTAAGCAGGCGTAATTTCATAATTAAGCAGTACAACTTCGACCGAATACTCGACTTCTTCACCGTTGTCGGTATGGTTACATCCCAATTGGTCATTACTTTCAGCTTCAACATTAATTTCTAAAAAATAAAGTCCCAACCCTGCACCATCTGAATCTAGTTCGTTTTTTATTTCAGATTCAGACATGTTTGTTGCGTTGCCTGAAAAATACAGGGAGGAATTATACCATTCAACTAAAATTTCATGAGATGAACTACCTTGCCCCTGATTTTGTCCACTCGCAGTTCCATTGAAATCATCATGAGTTACAGTTCCAGTAATTGTATCTGGATCTGGCTGGGAAGCTCCTGGAGCAGCACATCCCGCTCCGTTACTAGTTTCGTCCTCACTATAAGTAAGCAAAACTCTAACACCTACAACATTCCTGTTTTCTGAAGTCCATTCGATATTGTTAGTATTAAAATCTATCAAGATAGTCTCGTCGTCGTTAATATATTCGGTACCGTTTCCAAGTATTTCATAAGTAATCTCTCCAGAAATAGAATAGTTTCCGACACCACCACCACCTTCGGTTGATTCTGGCGCCCCAACCAGATAGACGGCTTCAGCAGCTCCAAACGGAATTAAAATTGCTGCAGCAACTGCGCCATACTGGCTTTTTTTAGGCAGTTTGAACCGTCCAAGAGGCGCTATTTTTGGACTTCTAATGTAATTCAGTGTAAAATGCGTTGCAAATGCAGCACCCATTCCTGGCACTGAAGGAAACACTCCGTCGGCTCCATCTAGTCCTAAAACAGTCCAGATGAAAACACCACTAAATGCAGCAACCATCATTGATACAGAATGAGTTGTGTCGGGTTTGTAACCTGCCCATCTAATAATAAGAAGAGGAACAAAAACTCCTCCCAGACCATATACTGCAAATACGACTAATTGAAATACAGAGTCTCCACCTGGGATATACAAACCAGCAATTGAAATTAAAGTAGCAAAAGCAGCAACGGCAATTGTAACTTGCTTTGTTGTTTTATGGTCCTGATTCCATTCAGGTTTAATGTCATCAGTAATTGCGGCTGTACAAGCTAAAACCTGACTATCAGCAGTTGACATTGTAGCAGCAAAGATTGATGCTAAAATCATTCCAACACCTATTGCAGGCATGGTTTCCATGGCCATCATTGGTAAGCCAAGTTCAGCGTCAAAATCACTTTCAGTAAATAATACACGACTTGCCAATCCGATTATCAACATCAAAATAATGAAAGGAGTTTGTCAAATGAAAAACCA
Organism: Fidelibacterota bacterium; assembly: GCA_002731795.1. Lineage (GTDB taxonomy): Bacteria > Fidelibacterota > Marinisomatia > SCGC-AAA003-L08 > D37C17 > TMED161. The sequence continues at coordinate 5,367 of PCCQ01000039.1, read as the reverse complement.
AATCATAGCTTCTTTTCGATCTTTATCGTCTCCCAAAGTCATAACTCTGGAAACTACTTGAGGTTGTCCTGCAACACTTAATCCGCCTAGAAAGAAAGCAATAATCCATAGGGTTAGACCAAACATCAAATCAGGAGGCAAGAAATTAGTCAAAGCAGGATCTTGCTGATTTAAACCATCTTTAAGTCCAGAAAAACCACCCACTTCTTGAATACTTATCCAACACAAAATAGTTGAACCAACAATCATAACGCAAGATTGAGCGGCATCGGTCCAAATTGAGGCCCTTATTCCTCCAGCATAGCAGTAAGCTACAACTAATACAAACCCAATTAAAATCCCAACAACTTCTGGCCATCCCATCATTACAAACAATGCTTTTCCACCAGAAGTGAGTTGAGCTGCAGCGTAAACACTCAAAAATAAAACAGACAATGCTCCTGCAAGTTTAGCCTCGGGAGCTCCTGCTTTTTCTGCAACTAGTGAAGATAGCGAGCGAACGCCTCTTTCATTTCCTTCCTTTTGTATAAACTTGTATAGCCACATCCATGCTACAAGCTGCCCGATAGTAGACATGAAAGCTAAAAATGCAACAGGATATCCTAAAGTATAGGTAAAACCGATGAAACCAATGAACATATATCCAGAATTCCAAGTACTGACCGCAGATAAAGCAGCTAACGCTGGACTCATACCTCTTCCAGCAACTAAATAGTCGTCAGTTGTATCTTTTTTCACTCTAACAGAAGCAAGTCCGACTCCTGCAAAAATAGACATAAAAAATATAAAAGAAAGTATTACTGCAATATCCATAATTTATCCCGTTACTAGAGGAAGAACATAGTAAATTGCTAAGAATGTTCCTAGTAGTGCTTCACCTACAATACATCCCGTTGCGATCATGTAAGTGTTTAGCAATCTCATGGTTCTTTGTTTCTCACTCAATCCTTCTTTTTCAACAGCTGCATCCAGAAACCGAGCCTCCCAATAATCTCTCAATGCCCCGCCGACGACCATTGGGAGTGTAACCACCATTGGTAAATACATTCCAAGTCCAAAAGCAGTTCCCATTCCAGTAAGCAGTTCCATGAATACTCCAATAACAATACCAACGGCCAACAATCCCCACGGAGTTTGCCCTCCTAGCATAATTTGTGCAAAAGCAGCAAAGGCATTTGCTTGAGGAGCATACAAGATTAAGTCTCCTCTAGCTAAAGCTAGTGAAAGTAAGCCTGCAAAGAGAGCAGCAACAATAGTTCCAGGAACAATTCCTACTAATTCAGTTTTCATAATATGCATTGGTCGATTTCCAACGTATAACCCTGGTTTGTAGTCACCAATTACAGTACCAGACATTGAGATTGCACCTCCAAAAACGGTTGTTCCTACTAGTGCAAGAATTGCAGTATCACTTTCGTTTAATCCAATAGCTTTGAAAACTAAAACAAGCATTAACAGGACAATAAAGCTAGTTCCGGACACAGGTTCTATACTAGTTTCACCCATTACTTTGACAGCAATAGCCCCTAATGCAAAAGTAGTCAAACACAATACTAAAGAGAAGATAAAAGATGCTAAAAATCCAAATTGAGTTGCAAAAGTAATTGTTATTCCTACAAGAGAGACAAGTAGCAATACAGGGATGTGACTAATCGGCCACTCATACCAGCCCTTGCCTTTCACGTAGTCTTTTCTGGAAGCATCATCTCCTTCTCCTTTGAAAATATCAATTACATCAGAAGCAGTAGTTCTGAACACCGGCGCCATTTTCAGTAATCCGGTAATTCCACCACCCAATATTGCCCCAATTGCCATAGGTCTAGCAACATAACTGTACGACATGATAGATCCCATTGGAGAATACTGACTAATTGAATGATAGTTACCATCCAGCGGATAATAGAAAGGATAATCATACTGGAATGCCAGAGGAGTAACTACAAACCATGTGAAAAAAGTTCCTAAACTTACTAAGAGAGCAACTCTAAATTTCATGAACCACCCAATAGCAATCATCATTGGCGTTAACCCAAAACCAAGCCATGTGTAGTTTGTTATTGAATTACTCATAGGTACAGTCAAATCTCCTCCATCATACCACTCAGACCCTTCCAGGGCAGAACTTAGAACAGAAGTTTTGATTTCCTCTCCGGCAGCATCATTAGAACCAGTTCCCAATAATGGCCAGTCTCTCAAAAATGTAAAAAACATAACAATTGCAGTTGAAATACCAACCAAGCGAATAGAATGCATGGCACCCCCCATTCCACCTTCTTTGGCAGTCTCTCCGGCAATATCCATTAATTTGATATTTGCTTCAAAGCCAGGCAAAGGTAGTGGGTCTTCCACCAACCAAACTCTTCTAAAAATTATGAAGTACAAACATCCAAGGAATCCACCCAATATAGAAGCCACCATTGCAACTCCAGCTAGGGCCCATGAGTCAGGCAGAAGTAATGAGGAATCAATTAGTTGCTCCCCATTCATCTCATATTTTGGAGAATAAGCTAACAAATAAATCGCAGGATAAGTAAATACAAATCCAGTACAAACCATCGATGCACCTGTAGATGCCGATGCTGAAAGATTGACTTCTCCAGGAGTCCATCTTAGTGCCATTGCAGAAAGGTAGGCCACGTACCATGATCCGGATACAATCATTCCAACTTTTAGTCCAACATACTGGTTAATTATAGCAAAAATAATACCTATACCTAATCCTAGTAACATTTGGTTCCATTTCCATTTGGTTGTACCAAAACCATCTCCCCTATTTTTTTCCTCTAAGTATTCCTCAAGAACTTCAGTATTGAAGTTAGCATACATTTCAGTATCAAAATAATCTAAAGTCCCATTTTCAATTGCTTTTAGACCTTCAGGAGTAGGAGTTTGGCGATATGCAGAAGTCCTTACTTTGCTCATTTAGCAGTATATACAAGTTGGCTGGGTTTATACAATTGTGTTTATTTTTGAGTTACTATATCCTGATATTTCTTTAGAACTTTTTCAGCTTCTTTTTCCCAGCTATATTTTTCTTTAACTAGTTTAGGCCCAGATTCAAGCGTATTTTTCAAAATGGAATCGTCTCCAATCACTTTCAGGATTTTTTCAGCTAAATCTTCAGAACTTTCGGTCTCAAACAAGAAAACAGGTAACTCTCTCTCAACCCACTCTCGATTAGCTGGAATATTGCTTGCTACAACGGGAGTTCCGCTAGCCACAGCTTCAAGGATTGTCAGAGGAATACTGTCAGAGAGTGATGGTGAAATTACGAGTTGAGCACTTCCCACAATCTTTGCTAATTCGATTTCACTAATTTGACCGGTGAATTGAACGTTTCTACAATAGCTCAAAATGCGTTCAGACTCAGTTTTCAAAGGCCCATCTCCACACAAAACAAAATTAAAATTTTCCAGTTGTTTGGCCAATGACTCAAATGCCTTTGCAACAATTAGAGGATTGTAAACTTCTTTAAATCCACGAGCAAAAACAATACTTTTAGTTTTTTCTGCAGGTTTGAAAACTGAATTATTGATCCCTATTACATTTTCATTTAATTCAGTTTCTAATTTCCATTCCTTTATTTTGTTTAATAGCAGGGGAGGGCCAAAAACACTATCAGAATTCTTAATTGTTCTCTTCACAATCCAAGATAATAGTTTAGATTCTTCTGGAGCAATTAAGACGTCTGATCCCATTGCAGTATTAATTTTAGGATATCCTTTGATTCTTGAGGCATACATTCCATGATTGATTAGAAAAAAGCCGTGAACAAGGTCTGGCTTAAATTCATCAATTTTTGTCTGTAACTCACTCGTTGTTTTTCTAACATTTTTTCCAAGATTAAAAATCAAGCTCCGGTCAAGAGCCGGTTCAGGTCCAAAATAAACGCAATCTTCCCCTTCATTTAATGAAAAAATAGTGACTTCGAGTTCGTTTTTACGTAGCCATTTTACCCACCTGATTGTATGAATGCTATTTGCATTAGCGACTACAGCGATACGTAGTTTAGAACCCATAAATGAATATTAAATCCATAACATGTGAGTTTATAACCTACTCCTTTCTCAAAAAATAGATGGAACCGTCACGAAAAATCATAATGCTCATCTACGGGAGAGCATTTTCTTTTCTCTTAAGTCTCTTAATTCCATTCTTTTTGACACGTATCTTATTGAAAGAAGATTACGGTTCTTATCAACAGTTAGTGATGATATACACTATAGTTCAGGCAATATTAATATTCGGAATGCCTCAAGCTCTTCTCTATTATTATCCGAGAAAGAGTTCGAGTGAACATCCATTATTAATCAAACAAACCTCAATAATTTTATTCTGTTCTACATTGATTATAATGAGCTTATTTTGGCTAGGTTCTCAAGCCATCGATTCTCATCATTTGAAAGAATACTTGATTTTGTTGGGACTTTACACCTCATTAATGATATTTGTAATGCCAATTCAAAATTTGCTCATTCTTGAGGGAAAAACAGGGGCTGCTATGTGGTCAATGGTACTTTTTGCTGTAATTGATGTGGCTGTATTGCCAACAGCAGCATGGCTCAACCCAACAACACTTGGAATTATCCACGGTATTGTTTTTACTGCATTTTTGAAATTTGTGATGGTTCTATTCCACGTTTACTCTACCTATTTTACTAAGGAAATATCAGGAACTTCTTATCTCAAAGAGCAATTAGCTTACGGAATACCAGTTGGATTGACTGCAATGGTTTACGTGATTAATGTAAATATTGACAAATATTTAGTTGGACTATTTTTCTCCAGTTCAGTGTTTGCAGTTTATTATTTGGGATCACTTTGGGCACCAATTTTTGGCTGGATTACACAGTCTGCAGCACAGGTAGTAACTCCCTTGATGTCTAAAGCTCACAAGGATGGTAATTTAACTGAAATTAGAGAGCTATACAGTTCTAGCATAGGTAGATTGGCGTTTGTATTCCTACCAGCTACAATTCTTTTGATTTTTATTGCGGAACCCTTGATAGTTACGTTATTCACCGAAACATATAGAGATTCTGTTCCGATTTTTACAATATACCTTATTTTGCTACCAACATATGCACTTAATTTACGTTGGATTTTAATGGCAAGCGGTCAGACAAAGTTTCTGCTAAAATTAGCATTTTCGATGTCCATTATCAATATAATTTTGAGTTATTGGTTATTGATGACCTTAGAGGGAGACAATCGGTTGTTAGGAATTCCATTTTCTACGGTATTGGTAACTTGGGTATCAACAATAATAGTTATGAATAGATCTTTGACGATAATAAAATCGAGCTTTTTTGAAACATATCCCCTAAAAGAGATGTGGAAAATAGCGTCAGTTTCAGCAGTGTCAGT
>PCCQ01000038.1 GCA_002731795.1 Fidelibacterota bacterium | reverse complement strand
TTTATTTCAATAATACCATCTTCTTGGTCTGGATGAACTCACCTGCTTGAATCGTATATAGGTATAATCCTGCCGATACAGGCTCATTTATATTATTGGTGGCATTCCATTGAACTGACTTAAATCCTGCAGTTTGAGATCCATTCACAAGCGTTTTAACTACCCTTCCCATCATATCATAAATGGTGATATTAACTAACCCGTCTTCTGGCAGGTCATAATTTAACGATGTGATTGGATTGAATGGGTTGGGATAGTTTTGGTGCAATTCAAATGACTCTATTTTAATATACTCATCATTAACTACTTCCATTTGAAATGGATATAATATATCATATATAAAAGAATAAGCATCTTCTTTAATGATGTCAAAGTATTCATTCGGACCATCTTCTAACCAATCTCCAGCATAAGTTCCCCAATATTCATGCGGCATGCCTTCTGGATCATGAAGTTCACTTCGAACATTTAAAGAATCTAATTTATTGTAGACGAGGTTTGAACCATATAACCATGGTAAATTAAATTCATTTTGAAATGGATATCCTTCATTAAAGTGAACAGTACTGTCCGCTTTTCCATGAAACATAATAACAGGAATTTCATCTCCTTCATTAATCCAGTCCAAATCAAAGATTCCACCCCAGCAAGCTATCACTGCTTTAGGTTTTCTATCATGATCGAAATCGTTACCTGAACAATCAATACAACCTAAGTCAGGGTCCCAACCAAAATTATTTACAAAAGTTGATTCCATTCTATCATCTTCTTCCATGTAGCTTAAATGTATACCACTAAAAGCTCCTGCACTTGATCCCCAAATGAATATGTTATCATAGTCTATGCCGTAATCTGAATGATGTTCACGCAAATACCGAACCGCAGCACTAAGATCTTGCAAACCGCGATAAATGGCTCTTTCGGCACTGTATGTGCTAAATAGGTTATAATTAAGCCTATAGGCTATACTGACAGCTACATATCCCATTTTTGCTGATAAATTAGCTAGTGCAACCATATCATCTGCTTCGTTATTTCCTGTAAAAAAACCACCAGAGTGCATAAAGATAATAACAGGTCTATTTGCTAGCGTATCACCATCACCCTCATAGATGTCCATCGTAAGGTCAATGTCTGCAGTAAACCATTCAAAAGCGCCGTCGAAAGGTATATCTGGTGCGTTTCCGTATACCACATCCTCCGTTTTTATTACTTCGCTAAAGATTTCTTCCTTATAGCGAGTTTGAGCCTTAATAAATGAAAGCAAAAGTACCAATAGTATCAATTGAAAAAAAATATTTTTCATAATTTTTCCCTTTTATTAGTATTTTGACTTTTGGTCTTCTATAAACAAGCTTGATGTCCTTAAGCTTATTAATAATATAAAGATTAAATAGTATATAAAAGAGTTTATATGTCAAAAATACTATGTAAATAATAGCCTAATTATATCATAAAACTAAAATGGTTTACATTTTTCAACTAAATCAAAAACCGTTGAGCCATCAAATCCTCCTATAACATAAATCCAGTCATTATTTCTTACAACTGCTGCGTGTCTTCTACCGGTAAAATTAGTAACTAATGTATTCCAAGTTTCATCAAGAGCATCATAAAGATGCACACCATCTATATAATCATCATAGTCTCCAATTAAGAAAATAAAATTATCAAATGATGCTAAATGATAAGCACTTAGATCGTATGGCATTTCTGATTTAGTTGACCAACTATCATTTAAAATATCATAGACTTCAACATTCGTTAATCCATTAGAGCCATCAAATCCACCAAAGGCATATATTTTGTTATCAAACAGTGCGATATCACACTCTCTAGATGTTGGCATTGGACTTAATGTTTCCCAGGAATTTAATAGTGGGTCAAAAACCTCAACTATATTTGTCCTATTTTCTGAATTCTCTAATTTACCGCCGATTACATATATTTTATTTTGATATACAACTGAATTTAAATTAGTTCTTTTTGTAGGCAATGGTGCCACATCATAAAGATTATCATTTGCTATGTCATAAGCTTGAACTGTATCAACAAAACCATTAGGGTTTGACCCACCAATTATATATATAACACCATTAACCACTTCCGCCGTCAAATACCTTCTGCCTATCACTTGGTCATTTAGTGTTGTCCAAACATTATTGGGCTCATCTAATTTGGATATAGTATTGTAATATACTGGATAGTCTGAGCCTCCAATAAGATAAATATCGTTTTCATGAGAAACAGCAGATGCACCGTAGCGAGGATCGCAAGAAGTTGATTGAGTAAATGTTAGTGATGAAAAATGAGGTAATACACCGCACTGGGTTGTTCTTAAATCTTCAATTTCCGTTAAGCTTAAATTTTCTAAACCATCTAGATCAATATTACAATTTGATTCTTTTATATTTACCAATGCATCAAAGTAATCATCACAGATTTCTCTCGCATCATTTGGGTACTCGTCATTGTCCATATAGTAATCAAGCACTCCAGACCAAAGGGACAGAGCTTCATTTGCGGTAATAACAATTTCGTTACAGTTATTAGAGGTTTCATTCTCATCTTTCTCACAACTCCAAATACCAAGTAATAGAACTAAAGATAGATACTTTTTCATTTAATTTTCCTCATTTCTTATATATTCGTCTCTTAACGTACCCTTCTACTAATAAAATTTTTTTTAGTAGAATGATTTCCAAATTTACAAAAAATTATAAATAGTTTTCATTCACTATTATTTTTTCAACTGTTCTTTATTATTTAAATATCAATAATAAGACGCTAAATAGATGTTTTTTTCTGAAATTAATTACAATTCTCTATCGAACAATCAATTTTTTTAATCACTTTCCCCTCTTCATCATAGTAGGACCAAAAACCGATACCAGAATCATTTAAATACTCACCTCTAAAACTTTCTAAACCATTTTTATAATACATCTTGAACAAACCATTTTTCTTATTTTTAAAATAACTTCCCTCAATATGTTTTTGGCCATTATCATGGTAAATAATTACATACCTTCTACCTGGAATACCATTTTTAAAATTAATTATTTCTAAAAGATCTCCTTCATTGTTTAATTTTGACCAATCGCCGTAGGGAATACCTTTTGAAAGGTTCCCTATATATTTTTTTTCACCACTATCAAAAACTTTATAAACTTTACCACTTGGCGTCTCATTTTTAAACGTTTTATAGATGAATTCATTTTCAGATTTTATTAGCTCATTTAAATCATACTCAGTAATTTGATCTTCAGGGGAACAATTCCAAAATCCATAAAGTAAAATTATTAATAGATATTTTTTCATGTTAAATGATATTTTGAATAATCATTAAAGTGGATCATCAGAAACTTCAACAGATTTACCTTTGAAATACCAAATCAAAATTGCAACAGTTGAACTTAAAATAAAGAAAAGCCCCTCCCTATCAAATCCATATTTATTATAAAATGGGATGAAAAAAAGATAAAAAATAATTACAGAAATGATAATTTTATGACGATGATTATCCCAAAATTCTCTTTTAACTTTGTCCTGAGTTTTTAGTAGTTCCTCTTTTGGTGCTTTATCAAGTTCATCTAAAGTAGCTCTTATCTCTTTCTTTGATTCTTCATCGAATGATTCTGGTAAGAGTTTTTCCCAAAGCCATTTACTAATTTTACTTTTTATATTGTTCATAAAATATTGTTTAATTAAAACAATGAAATGATGAATAAATATTTTTTCATAATAAGCCTTAATTTAAATAGAAGAAATAACAATCAAAAATAGGCTGATGATGTCATTTTTACTTTGTCTATTCATAATTACATAGGTAGTAAATAAGTTTTCAATCATTTTAAATTTAGTTTCTGTTGAGGTAATACATATAAATGATATTTAAAATAAAAAAAAGTTTAATAAATGTCGATTTACATTAGTGCTTTACTAACAATGTGTAAAGTAATATTGAGCACATCATTATTTTATGTGTGGGTTGTCAGGTACAAAAATATTACAGAAGAATTTAAAGGATATAATTACCCACATTGGTTTCGTGATTTTACAGGAATTTTAATGTTATCTTTTTCTGCTATGATTATAAAAAATGAAACCGAATTAATTATTTTAGGTTGTTTAGGAGTTATTATACAAATGCTCGGAGCTCTTTGGACACATTACATGGTACAAAACCCATTAAGGAAAACAATTCCTGCTTTCGCAGTTTTAGGACTTTGTCTTTTCATTTTATATTTTACAATTGATCTAATAATACTCACATAGATTTATTACATAGGGGGATTAATTGAAACCATATATTTATTTAATAGGGGCTGTAGCTTGTGAAGTAATAGGAACAATGCTACTACCATTTTCAAAAAATTTTACAAAGCCTGTACCATCTATTGCTCTTTTAGTCGCATATATTTTAGCATTTTATCTTCTTACTTTTGCTCTTGAAGGCATTCCTATTGCTGTTGTTTATTCAACATGGGCTGGTTTAGGAATTATGCTAATTTCAATTCTTGGCAAATTTTTATATGGTCAAGTATTACAATGGCAAACAGTTTTAGGTTTAATTTTGATTGTAATTGGGGTGATCCTTGTAAATACATACGCAGTTACGGATTAGAATTATTATATGATAAACTTGACTAAAAGAGAAAAGGAAACCGATATATACCTAGAAACCTCATCAATATTAATCCATCTATCTGCTGTCTTATCATTAATAAGCACTTTAATGTCATTTAGTGTTTCAATCGCATTTGCCCTAAAGTCATTCAAAGCATTAAACAATACATTATTAAATTGATTCATTATTATTTTACTTTTATCAATACAACAAAATCTTCAATTATAGCAGCTTGCTTTGTTAAAGATAAATTTGATAATCTATTTGAATTATCTAAGCCAGGAGGATTCGGTAATAATTCAATTAAATTTGCAAGTATATTAGATTTTATTGCATAAGTTGCATTATCTGCTCCTCTGTGCATTGCATTGATAACACCAACAAGGTTGCCTTGTTGGTCAAAAAGAGGTCCCCCACTATTCCCAGGTTGAATAGGAACAGATAATTGATATGATGTAATATCCCCTTGAAACCCAACTTGTGAACTTATCAAGCCATCTGTTAGTTTAATCGACTCACCCATCGTATTTATTAAAGGGTATCCCAAGGCATACACCTTAGTGCCCATATCTGACACTTTAGTTTTAATTGAAAACGGGATACTTTCAAATCCCTCAAAAGAACCATCTTCTATCTGGAGTATTGCCAAATCATTTTTTGGGTCAGATATAACTACTTTCGCATCATGCAATTTATTTTTACCTATTTGAGTATTTTGAACTTTTACTACCAATGCATTCTCTATTACATGATAATTAGTAACAATTAATCCTTCTTCTGAAATAGCAAAACCACTTCCAGAGCCTTTAAACATTTCATTCGATATGGGTGGCGAGCTTTTCGATGGACCTTTATTGGCATCAATCAATTTATATAGGTTTCTATTATATGCCTCAACCATTGCTCTTGTTTGAGCAATACTTAGTTGTTGCTTAATTGTTGGCTCTTTTATTTTGGGTTTCTCTGGTTTCTCTGGTTTATTTTTTTGGGAGAAAATATCTCCTTTAATAAGACCATATATAATTGCTACAGAACCAATACCCGTTGATAAGCTACTTTGGTTTATAAATCCATCCACTGTAAGCGCCAACCCTAAATAAAACATAGCACTAGAAATCTGAAATTTTATGCTGCCATTGTTAACTGATAGTTCATTTTTATAATCTTGGTATGATTGTTTGTAATCATTCATATACATTTCATATTTTTCTACTTCCCTTTTATAAATGGATATGATTCTTTTTACTTCATCATTTAAATTCATGAGTTTTAACATTTCAATTTCATTAATGGTCTTATTATTGACAGAAATGTCAAAGAACGAAAAATATCTATAATTTGTAGTTATTGGAGCATTTAGATATCTCGGCTCTTTATCATTGATGAGAGACAACCAATTAAAAACACTTCCACCACCTGATATAATTTGTTGTTTTCTTCCTCCTTCAGAAATAACAATTTTATTTTTTTCAAATTCTAGCTGTTTAGCCATATCACTAAAATAAGGATAAATATCTTGCCCAAAACAAATACCAACAAATAAAACGATGAATAGATATTTTTTCATTACTTTAACAATACCATCTTCTTTGTTTGTCTGAACTCACCTGCTTGTATTGTATAAAGATATAATCCTGCCGATACTGGCTCATTTCTATCATTGGTGGCATTCCATTGCACTGACTTATATCCTGCAGTTTGAAAGCCATTTACAAGCGTTTTAATTATCCTCCCCATCATATCATAGATAGTGATATTTACTAATCCATCATTTGGTGAGTCATATCGAAAAGATGTAATCGGATTGAATGGATTAGGGTAGTTTTGAGATAATGAATATTTAATGGGCGTAATTTCAACATTTTGATTATACATCTGTACACAGTTTGTTGTATCCTGCGAGCCTATGAAATCGTCCATGCAATAAGGGTATGGCAAACAAAATTGATTATTTGAAATGCTAAACCCTTGATATTCGTTCATATAACTGTCGCCCCAATCCAAAGGTAAATTGCATATTTCTGAGGGAATTATACCAGTCATTAAATTATTAGATAAATTAAGAGCATCATATTGTGTTACACTATTGTGAGCATAAGTGGTAATACCCTCAAGTGAGAGTAAGTTACCAATTTGCTCAGAGATTTCGCCTGTCAGTAAATTATTACTTAGGTTCAAAGATTGAAGACTATCTAAAGTATATAGACTAATAGGTAAATCGCCTTCCAATTGATTAAATGAAAAATCAAGCGATTTAAGATTAATTAGATTACCAATCTCTTCACTAATAATACCTGTTAGTAGATTGTTTGAAAGATTTAATCCTTGATGAAAAATTGATCCACCACCCCCTGGACCAGTCATATATTCGAATTCTCCTTTCAAATTTATCAGGTTGTATAATTCTACTGGAATATCCCCGGATAATTGATTTGAACTAAGATTAAGAGAGGTTAAGTTGGTTAAGTTACCAATTTCAGGGGGTATAATGCCTGTGAACTGATTTGAACTAAGATTAAGTTTATTCAAATTGGACAGATTGCCAATCTCAGGAGGAATTGTACCACCTACATTAGTATAATTAATTGATAAACTTGTTAAATTAATTAAATCAAACAAGTCTTCAGGCAAAACTGTAGCTGTATCAGGCACAAAAGGCGGCCAGCCCAAAGATGTGG
>PCCQ01000037.1 GCA_002731795.1 Fidelibacterota bacterium | reverse complement strand
GTCATGCATTGAAATCCTTAATTCAGTAAACGACGATGAAAAAGAATGGATAATTTTAGCTGGTCGTACTGGGACAGGAAAAACAGCTATTCTTAAGAATTTAAATTCAGCAATTGATTTAGAAGGTCATGCAGTTCATAGAGGATCTGCTTTTGGAGGATTGGCTAAACAGCAACCAACAGTTATAAATTTTGAAAATAATTTAGCTTCAGAATATATTAAGCATGATAGTAAAATACTATTTCTAGAGGACGAGTGTAGGAGGATAGGTAAACTTTCTATCCCCAGCGCGTGGTATGAAAAAATGGAAAAAACTAAGATAGTTATAATTGAGTTAGACATTGAAGAGCGAATTTCAAATATTGCCATGGAATATGTTTACAGGCCTTTAGAAAATGGACTTTCAAAAAATGAACTAAATGAAACACTTCAATCATCTTTATATAAAATACATAAGCGTTTAGGGATAAAACTTTATAATGAAATAAGTATAAAAATTAAAAGTATTCTAATTGATCAAGATAAGAGTTCTCATGAACAATGGATAAAAGATCTATTAGTTAATTATTATGATCCAATGTATGATTATCAATTAAAAGCGAAAAAACATAGATGTATATTGAATGGGAACAAATCTAAAGTAATTAATTATTTAAATCAAATTCAGACTAATCAGTCTTTATAATCTTTAATTAATCAAGTAAAAAGATTTGAAACTACAATATTTGCTCCCAGCGAGGTACGGATTAGTCATTTATAATAATATTAACCAGCTGTACTATATCTAATAAATTAATATTTCCATCATTATTAAAATCAGCTTCTATAAGATTTTCATTATTATTTAGAATGAATGATACGATTAATATTATATCTAATACATCTAATGTATTATCAAAATTAACATCTCCTAATAACATATTTTGTACATTTAAATTCCAATCATTTCCATTATTATTATCCCAATTATTTTGTCCATCATTAAATACAAAATTAATTTGTTCTAAATTAGGTGGAATAATAAACGAATATTCCCATCTTCCAGAATATTCATCATATGTCATCAATGGATCAGGAGATATAATTTCTGTCCAATCATTATAACCTAAATGGATATAAATAGGTTCTTCTAGATTACCAAAGTTAGAATTATAATAAATTGTAAATTCATTATTAATCATTGGAGCTTCTGGAAACCAATCTACAGAATTTTGGATGCTATTACTTCCATCTCCAACAAAAGTATGTTGTATCGGGCTTTTTTTAATATTTCCAGAAAAGTCTATGGCTTGAATAAAGTAATCTATTAACTTGTTTCCTTCTAAAATAACATCATAATCTTGAAAATGTATATAATATTGATCAGCAATATATTCTGGCATTTCAGTAAAATCAATTCCTGGAAAATTATATATATTATCAGCAGGAAAATCACGATAATTCATTGGAATACATATCCAATCAGAAACTTCATCGCCCCCTAGATATGTTTCATTTTGATAGCTATCTATTGGATTATCTCCATCATTATCTATCCTATAGCAAAAATCAGCAGACTCAATTCCTGATACATCATAAATAAATGACCATACCCAAAAATCTTTATTGTGAATAACTTGCTGATAATTCCATAATGAGCCATATCCTATACCACCAGGGTTGTGAGGAAATTGTTGGGGAATCCAAATTGTTGGAGGAGTCTGGTCATTGTCAATTTCACCAATAACTAAATCTGCTTTTCCAACTCCATTATTACAAGCTATAGTAGGTTTTACCTCCATATCCAAAGCAGAACCATAATACATATAGCCACTAGTAATAGAGGGAAGAAAATAATGCCATGCCAATTCTGCCAGATTAGCACCATTTACATCTGGGTTTTGAATTGAAGCAATATTTAGTTCGCCTAGAATTTTTTCTGCTGTTTCAATTCTATTTTGTGCAGCAGTGATTACTGCCCAATTTCTAGCATCTTCAGACCAGCCACTAACAACATTGAAATCTCCATTTGCATCCATTAATGGCCAATTCCAATTAATGAAGTCTGGTGATCCAAAATCTCCATCTGCATTTACCCAACTACCATCTTCAACATGTATTATGTCATTTGGATTTAAGGGATAAGTTTCTAAATAATCATTAATCACAGTGGGAGTTATTCCATTTGATAAAGCTTGGTTTGTAAAATTGGGGACATCTTCCATATAATAAGAATATCCTCCGGAATAAAAGTTGTCACCATCGTGAGCAAATACAATTAACATAGGTTGTTGAGTATCATTTTGATCTTGAATTTGTTGGATGTCATTTAAACCATAACTTTGCGCTCCTTCCTCCCAACTCATTGCCATTGCAACTGGAATTACCTTAATTCTATAAATTTGACCTGTTTCAGGATCTATATGTTGAGCATAATGAGGTTGATATGAAAAGGGGTATGCATTTGTTGGTCCGCAGCCTCTACTTATTTGCTTATTAAACCAATTTGATTGATTACTATTAATTTGATCAGCAGGATTAGGAGGATCGCACATTTCTCCATGTGATCCAAAATTAATTGGAAAATTTTCTACAGATCTCGATATATGATTATTTGCAACATAAACCCAGTCAATTCCTTCCTCTACTAGTACTTTGATAATTCTCGTTGAAAAGGATAATTCGGGTGGGAAAAAACCCACAGATATATTTTCATTCCCCCAAATATTTGGGTATAAGTGCTTGTAGATTTGAATTTCTTTTCGAAGTGTATTTTCATCAATTAAAGGTGTAATTGGATGATGATAAGGCACTATAACAATATCTAGCTTTGGATTCATTTCAGGAGTCATCCAGTTTCTTGCCTCGATAAAGCTATTGTTCCAGCCTGAATAATAACCAAGCGAATTATTTAATGATAAACTATTTATATTTTCTACTAGACATCCAGTATAACTTATTTGGGCACCAGACTTAGATCCACTCATCAAAGAAATTGAATCTCTAATCCTATATTGATATGCGGCAATTCGATCATCCCATCCAAAAATTTCTTCTAAATTGTTTTGTGGATTTTCAGTTCCATAAACCATGGATTCCCATGCCTTTTGATAAGTACTTCCAAAATTACTTTTATCAGGCCAATAAATAGGTTGTTGTAAATGCCAATGATATGATGTATAAATTTGAGATTGAAGTACTGATATAAATAAAAATATTATTATTTTCATATTGCTACCTTTTACTGAAGCACGATGATTAGTTTAAAATTATATTTATTATTTGAACTATGTCTAGCACATCTATTGTTCCATCAGAATTTAAATCTGCAGCACTATTATATTCTCCAATCATTACTAAATTAACAGTTAAAACTACATCTTGAACATTAATTGTATAGTCTCCATTAATATCACCAGCAAAAAATTCTTGACATTGCAAGTTTGTATAAAACTGTGTAGCACTATTTGGAATGTTTAATAAAGTATCACAATAATCTAAATCATCTAATAAATGATAATTTAGCCAATCAATAGCTTTTTCTCCCAATTCCCCTGAACCTGAATATGGATTTAAACCAGTTCCATGATTTCCACCTTCCAATTCAAATAACATTTTAGTCGTTGATTCAGGTGTGTAATTGTAGTGAACTGCAGCATCTATATCAGTTGGATTCTCAGTATCACCTGCACTTGAAATAATTAATACTGGACTACTATGATTTAAATGCTCTGGGACAAGACAGTAATAATCATAGGATGGATTATCGCAGTTTTCATAATCTTGAATAGCTAAGCCTGGATTTAATGCAATAACTGCTTTTAGGCTTGAGTCAATGGTTGCTGCATATTGAGCCGCACCTCCACCTATTGACCAGCCACTAGTTGCAAAATTATCGATATCCACTTTATTTAAGATAGGAGATTCCAATCTATTATTTTCCAGCTTTAAAACTTCTATTGCATCTAAAAGACTATTTGCTAAATCGCTCATGTCATCATTAAAATAATCATTGATTCCGATAGTCATTGCAATAAATCCATAGGAAGCATAGTATGAAGCCCATTGGTGCAATGTTGTTTCAGCAGAAAATGCACCTGGAACAATGACAATACTAGCATATGGTGGAACAGCATCAATAGGATAAAAAACAGTTGCTCCCAAATAATTGTCACTAGTTATTAAACCATTTGATTCATTAAATGAATTAAATTGAAAAGGGCCATAATTATTACTGGAATCATCACCATCAATGTCTTGACATTCATTCTCATAATTATTCCATTCACAATATGAAGACCAATATAAACAATCATCATAGTTGAGATCGCTACAAGAGGCATAAATAAACTGGAAAAAAAATGTTATTATAATTAGTATGCGCATGAAACAAATTTACAATATAAAAAAGCCTGCGCAAAGAGGCTTTCTAATTTCTTGTCCAGATGGTAGGATTTGAACCTACAATTTCCTTTTAACAAAGTAGAATAGTTTTAGTTTAAAATTGTATCTACTAACTGAACAATATCTAAAACATTAACATCCCCATCTTGATTGTAGTCAGCTAAATTATATTGATCATTAGTATATTCTTGAGTACCAATAATAAATGCAACGATAAGTACAATATCTAAAACATCAATAGTAGAGTCAGTATTTATATCTCCAAGGTTCCATTCATAGTATTCAAATGCACCCATGTCTGGTGCCTCGCCTTGAAAATCTGTTTCATTAATATCAATAATAATTTCTCCATTCATTTCAAAAAATGCAGTTCCACTATCAATGCAGGGAGAATTGCTTTGTAAGTTGTAATCTCCAAAACCTGATAAGCCAATAAAAGGATTTCCATAGTCAATACCTTGTGACGGGTCAACAAATAAAGGGTCTTCAGAAATATTTCCTTGGCCTACCCAACCCTCTTCTATGTTACTGTACATAATATTTATAGAGCTAGCATCATACCCTGAGCCAATGTGAAAGTTTGCATCAAATAAATTGTTCCAAACAATAGAATTTATCATATTAAAATATGATGAATCATCAATATTTATAGATACTGCCCCCCAGCCTCCATAATTATCGGTGATTGTTAGGTTATGGAAATTTGCATATGAGCTATTTAATTGGATGCCAGCTGAATTAAATAAGCCGCCAGAATTTCTAGATATAATAGTATTGGTAAAAGTTAATTCTGATGAAAATGCAGAAATAGCACCATAGCGATGTCCACTAACATTGGTATTTTCAAGTGTTAGATTAGAATTAAAAATATTAATACCTCCTGCTGTACCTAAATTATCATGTGATTGATGATTACCGCTAACGATACTCAAGTCTGAAATGTTAATATTTTCACAATTATCAATTAATATCATAGAGGTTGGAAAAGATGTAGGATATTCGCCATAAGGATCAAAACTTAATAAACCACCATCAAGTATTGTTTGATTTATACCTGAACCTTTAATTGAAATATTTGATAGGAAATTTAAAGCATATCTTTCTCCAGTTTCATAATATGAATATACTCCCTCATCTAAGTTGATTGTAATACTACCTTGGATTGATGGGGAAATATTTTCTAATGCATATTTAATAGTCTTTAATGGATTATCTGAACTTCCATTAATAGGAGAATCAATGCCGTATGGAGAAACCCACAAGTCATTATTATTAAATGCACATTGATTTGCTTGTATATCTGCATTAGATATGATTGTTTCAGGCATAACATCGAACCATAGTTTTGAAAACGTTGTATCATAACAATCAAATACATCAAATAAACTGTTTTCTATATTGAGGTAACCATTAAAATTTCCACTAGCAAATGTATTAGCAAATTTGGATGAATTATCATTATAAAAATTTTTTTGAATATTAATTTCAGATACTTGACAGTCAAATAAATGAGAGAAGTTATTATCTCCAATATAATTTTCTGATGGATCAGTTTGAAAGTAGATTGCTCCTCCGTACTCAATATCTTGAGCACCATTATTTATAAATTTATTATAATGGATTGATGTATTCGATAAATAGGAGTAAACACCTCCACCTTTCTTTTTATAATATCCATACCATTGAGGACCTTCAGTCATTGTCCCTTTACCATTTTGTATAGTAAAACCAATTATTAAGGGTGATATACATTCTTCATTGAAAGATCCAACAAAAATACTACTACCGATATAATCAGCTATATCATCTGAACCAAATGCTCCCACATTAAACTCAGCATATGATCCGTCGATAATTGTACTATTAATATTTTGATTTATAACTTCAAATTGGTTTGAAGAATCATTGTAATCATACCAATTATTTAAATCATCAAAAATAGCTAAACTTGCTAGAGTAATGGTTTTATCGAGAATTACATTTTCATAATAAGTACCAGGATGAACAAGAACTGTATCTCCTATTTGAGCATTATCAACACCGTCTTGTATAGTATTAAAATCATGCATTTCTTCACTACCTACATTAATAATCGCCCCATATGATAAAGTGAGTATGATATTTACAATTAAACTGTATTTTAACATGTATTTCATTCCTTTTTATTTTTGATGTAGTAATTGAAAATAATTCTAACTTATAGTTTACGAAACAAAAAAGCCTCCGTAAAGAGGCTTCTTTTTGATAATCCCTCTAAATAGGGATTCCCAAGGGTTTTTGTCGAGGTGGCAGGATTTGAACCTGCGACCCCCTGCTCCCAAAGCAGGTGCGCTAACCGGACTACGCTACACCTCGATTTAAAATAAAGCGAGTAAACTTAATAATATCTATATCTTCATACAAAGCATAATTATAACTAAATTAAAACATGAAGTTAATCGATAGATATATTTTTAAAGAACACTTGGTTCCATTTATTCTATCTCTATTAGTTTTACTTTTTATACTCCTTACAAATTTTCTTTTAAAAACAATTGATAAATTTTTGGATAAAGGGCTAAGTGTAAATATTCTATTTGAATATTTATTTTATAATATTGCATGGATTGCGGCACTAGCAGTGCCAATGGCAGTTTTGATTGCAACGCTTACTGCATTTGGAAGATTTTCATCTGACAATGAGATTACTGCAATGAAAACATGTGGACTTAGTACTTCAAAGCTTCTTAGGGCTCCTCTTTTATTTGGATTTATAATTGCAATATCTATGATTTATTTTAATAATCAAGTATTGCCAGACATGAACCACAAAGCAAGATCTCTATCAGTTAATATATCAAAGAAAAGACCTGACTTAGAGTTTACAGAAGGTCAGTTTACAGAAGCTATTCCTAACTATAGTATTTATGTTGGAAAAAGGAAGCAAGTTCAACATGAAAATTTCTTTTTTGACATAAATATTTTTAATAACCGTCCAGATGGATCAAGTAGAACAATTACTGCAAAAAATGGAACTGTTGAATCCATTGATGATGCTATAATATTACATCTTAATAATGGAGAAATCCATGAAGTAATGAATGGTGGCTCTGACTATACTAAAATTGAATATGAAAAGTATGATGTTGTCGTTCCAATTGATAATTTGCTTTTACGTAGGAAAGATCTAAGAACTAGAGGTGATAGAGAGATGACCTATGCAATGATGACTAAAAGAATTGATGACCTTGATAAAAGTACTTCAAAAGTTAAAAGAGGAATTAAAAATCGTCTAGAAAATGAATTTAGTAGAATCTTAGATGAAAATAAACAGCTACTTGAATCTCTTTTTTATCAAAATAATCCAAAATATTTAAACTCCTTCAAAAAGAGAATGAAAAATTTGAAAAGAGGAGTCAATAATGATATTCGGCTTTTAAAGAACTACACAAATAAGCAAAATAAATATTTAGTTGAATTAAATAAGAAATTTTCAATTCCTGTAGCTAGTATAGTATTCATATTAGTAGGTGCGCCATTAGGTGTAATGGCTCGAAAAGGAAATTTTGCAATTAGTGGTGCAATAGGCTTAGGCTTTTTCATTTTTTATTGGGCCTTTTTAATAGCTGGTGAGAATTTTGCAGATAGAGGTGTTATGACCCCATTACTTTCAATGTGGCTTCCCAATATTGTATTATCTATTTTGGGATTATACTTAATTTATAAGACTAGTAAAGATCGAAGTAAAATTAAGTTTGATTTTCTAAATCTATTTTTTAACAGGAATAGTAAATCATGATTTATGATTTTAATGGCAAATCTCCTAATATTGATAAAACCAGCTATATATCCCCTAGTGTTGATGTAATTGGAGATGTTTCAATTGGAAAAGATTCAAGCATTTGGTTTGGTTCAGTCTTGAGAGGAGATATGCATTATATTGAAATAGGGTCTCGAACAAACATTCAAGATAACTCTACTATTCATGTAACTACCGATTTATATCCAACAATCATTGGTGATGAAGTAACAATAGGTCATAATGTAATTGTCCATGGATGTCAAATAGAAGACCGATGCTTAATAGGAATGGGCTCAATAATTATGGATGGAGTAGTTATTGGAAGTGGTTCGCTAATTGGTGCAGGAGCTTTAATATCACCAGGAACTAATATACCACCAAATTCGCTTGTAGTTGGCCTTCCGGGAAAAATTATACGCTCTACTACTTCAAAAGAAAAAAATGAAATTATTGAAAGAGCTCAGCACTATATTGATTTCTCAAAAAAGTATATTTAATGTCTAGCTTGTTCCCAAACATACTTAGTAAAGGTAAATATACATATAGTGATTTTAAGATGTTGACATCTGGCTATGTTTCTGGAGATATTCAAGAAAGTGATATGGAAGATTGGATTAAGCATATTTTTAAAAGAGGGATGTCTACTAAAGAATCTGCATTGTATACTAAATCTATAATAAAATCTGGTCAAAAAATTGACTTCTCTGAATTAGATGCTCCTATAGTGGATAAGCATAGTACTGGGGGCGTTGGTGATAAAGTATCACTTGTTTTAGGGCCTTTGCTTGCAGCATATGGATATCATGTTCCGATGATTGTGGGAACTAGTCTAGGGCATACAGGAGGAACTCTTGATAAGCTCTGTTCAATTCCTGGTTATAGACCTTATTTGGAACTTGACGAATTTAAAAATATTGTGAAAGAAATTGGTATTTCAATTATGGGACAAACTAAAGAAATCTGTCCAGCTGATAGAAAAATTTATGAGCTCAGAGATAGAATGAATATGATTGATTCTTATCCATTAATTTGTGGTAGTATAATGAGCAAGAAAATAGCCGAAGGTATTGATTCTTTAGTATTAGATATTAAAACGGGTAATGGTGCATTTATGCATTCGATGGATATGGCTATAAATTTGGGCAATCTTCTAAAAAAAATAGGAGAGTTAAATGGAGTAAAAGTTCATGTCGCTATTACCGATATGAATCAACCTCTAGGCATTTACTCAGGTATAGCATGTGAAGTTCAAGAGAGTATAGATGCTCTAAATGGAAATGGAGATTCAGATTTGATGGATGTTGTTTATCATCTAGCAAAATCAATTATATTATTAAATGATGAAGAATTTGATAAGGAAAAGCTTCAAGAATTAATCAATTCAGGGAAAGCATTTAATAAATTTAATAATATGGTAGAAGCTCATGGAGGCTCATTAGATGAATTCCATAATAAAAATTATCATTCAGTAAAGCCAACGCATGTAGTAAGGGCACATGAGAATGGATTTGTTAAATCTTATTCAACAAAAACAATTGGTGAAGTTCTTTCTTCAATTGGATCAGGAACCCTTGGAAATAAAGATGGAATTGATGATTGGTCAGGTTTGAAAGTTTATAAGAAAATTGCAGATAAGGTCATTAAAGGCGACCCAGTTCTTGAATTCTATTGCTCTTCTGAAGAAAAAATTAATAACTTGAGTAAAGAGGCTAATAAAATTTTTGAAATATCGGAAAGAGCCACTAAAAAACAAAAATTAATTTATCAATAAAGAGGTAAAATGGAACATTTAATTATTAAAGGTATCGGTCCTGATAGACCTGGGATAGTATCGGAAATTTCAAAGTATGTTACTTCAAATAATGGAAATATAGAAGAGAGCAGAATGATCAGACTAGGATCTGAATTTTCAATATTAATGCTTATTTCAATTTCTAGTGATTCAAAAAAAATATTATCAGATCATCTTGAATCTATTGAGGGTATTAAATTTTACCTTACTCCAACGCGTAAGTTGTCTTCTTATGAATACCCAAACTATACTATAAGCTTTGAAGGAGCAGATAATGAAGGGATTGTGCATAGAGTGACTGATTCGATTGCATCAATTAATATTAATATTATTGAAGTAGTTACGGATACACATAATGCTCCTGTTACAGGCGCCCCTTTGTTTCATATGGTTGCAAAAGTTTATTTGAAAGATGACAATAAAAAGCAATTAATGGAAAAACTTAATGCTATTGAATCTGATTTTAGTATTTCTGTTGAACTTGAGAAGATATAATTGTCAAAAAATATTAATAGAAAAGAATTTTTAAAAAAAACAACAGCTCTTGGTTTAGGTGCAGCTATTTATCCAAGATTTAAATCAAATATCAAGGACAAAGATAAAGTTAGAATTGGTTTTATTGGTACTGGATTAAGAGGGCAATGGTTACTTGATTTAGCATCAAAGAGAGATGATGTTTTAATTCCTGCTATTTGTGATATTGACAATCAAATGATTGAAAGAACTTTAAAAATTTTAAAAAGAAATAATAAAGATACTCCAGAAATTTATAAAAATGGTGATGAGGATTTTATTAATCTTGTAAACCGTGATGATATAGATGCAGTGATTGTTGCAACTCCATGGGAATGGCATCATCCAATGGCTGTCGCTGCTATGAAATCAGGTAAACATGTTGGTCTTGAGGTCCCAGCTGCAATTACAGTTGAAGAATGTTGGGATCTTGTGAATGTCTCAGAGCAAACTAGTATGGAATGTATGATTTTAGAAAATGTATGCTACTATCGCCCAGCGATGGCACTTTTGAATATGGTAAGAGAAGGAGCCTTTGGAGAATTATTGCACTGTCAATGTGGCTATCAGCATGATTTAAGAGAGGTTAAGTTTAATGATGGGAAGCAGGCCTATGGTGGAGGTGTAGAATTTGGAGAAAAAGGGTTTAGTGAATCAGAATGGAGAACTCAGCATTCTATAGAAAGGAATGGTGATCTATATCCAACGCATGGAGTCGGACCAATAAGTGCAATGCTTAATATTAACCGTGGTAATAAATTTGAATATTTAACTTCAACTGCAACTAAATCTAGAGGATTACATAATTACATTCTTAAGCACGGTGGAGAAGCTCACCCTAATTCAAATATTGATTTCAAATTAGGTGACATTGTAACTACTGTAATAAAGTGTTATAATGGTGAGACTATTGTAGTAAGTCATGATACAAATAATCCTAGACCCTATTCGCTTAATTTTAGAGTCCAAGGGACCAAAGGAATTTGGATGGGTGATAATTATTCAATTTACTTAGAGGATAAAAGTCCAAAGCCTCATGAGTGGGAACCTTTTGATGGTTATTTACAAAAATATGATCACTCACTTTGGAAGGACTTTGAAAATGATGCAGATGGAGCAGGTCATGGAGGTATAGATTTTTTTATTATGAGAGCTTTTATTGAGTCTATTAAAAGAGGAGTTAAGCCACCATTAGATGTATATGATGCCGTATCGATGAGTGTGATTTCGCCATTATCTGAAAAATCAATTGCTAATGGGAGTAGCTCTATTGAATTTCCAGATTTTACCAGAGGTGCTTGGAAAAATAATAAGCCAATTTTTGGTGTTTCAGATTTATAAGGAAATTTTTATGAAGAATATTACTCTAATGGTATTTTATTTTATTTTTAGTTTTTTATTTTCGCAAGATTGTGATCCTGGTTATACTGAAATTAATGAGCTTTGTTTTCACGAGGGTGATTTAAGAGTTCTTCAGAAGCTTATTGATAACAGCTATCAAAGTGGTATTGATTTAGGTTGTGAGGAATGGGATCCATACTGTGGTTCGCCCAATCCATTTATGGATGCAGATGATTCGTGGATGTGGGTTGTTGTTGATAGCACTTATTTTGAGTGGTCTGGAGATCAGGATGGTATCGTTGAGCCCTTGGAGCTTGGATTGCAAGAATGGAATAATGGTAGGCTGACAACATTAATGTGTGGAGCTTATATATACTGTCAATTATCTGGAACAATCCCAGAAGAAATTAATCAGTTAACTGAAATAGAGACATTAAGATTAGAGGGTAATTATTTATCAGGTTTTATTCCAGAAACTCTATGTGAATTACAACTTGAAGAAGCTGATTATCTTCAATTTGATCTTACTGCAAATAGACTCTGTCCTCCTTACCCAGAATGTAGTGGAGAAGGAAGTGATTTTTGGTATCAAGATACATCTTCATGTACCAATATTGGAGATGTTAATTTTGATTATAGCATAAATATTCAAGACATTATTCAATTAATTAGATTTATTGTTAACATTGAAACTCCTGATTATCAGCAGACTGTTGCTTCAGATTTTAATTTTGATGGATTTTTTGATGTTTTAGATGTTATCCAAATTGTAGAGCTTATAATAAATTAAATTTGATGCTTAATAAATTAATCATATCCTTGACCTTTAGTTTTTTATTATCTCAAGATTATCCAGTCCTTGGTTCTAGTCAATCTCTAGATTTTATGACATGGAATGTAGAAAATTACCCAAAACATAATCAGACAAATTCATATATCATAGATATCATTAATCAAATAAATATCGATATTATTGCATTTCAAGAAATAGAAAATCAAAATTCATTTAATAATTTAATCAATCAACTAAATGGTAATTGGATTGGATATAGGGCAGATCAAAATTCTAATTGGGGTGAACTTTCTTATGCTATAAATCTAGATGAGATTGAAGTTATTGAAGCTTACAATATATTGAATCAAGATCAATATTTCTTTGCATATAGACCTCCATATGTACTTGAATTTATATATCAAGGAATTGATTATGTTATGATTAATAATCATTTTAAATGCTGTGGAGATGGTGAGCTGGATTTAAATGATTCTTCAGATGAAGAATATAGAAGACTCATATCAAATCAGCTTCTTGAAGAGTATGTAAATGATACATATCCTAATAAAAGAGTTATTATTTTAGGAGATTTAAATGATTCACTTACTGATGAAGAAGAGGATAATGTATTTTGGAATTTTTTAAATTCTGATTTATTTCTATTTGCTGACTATTCAATCGCCAATGGCACATCTAGCAACTGGTCATTCCCAGGTTGGCCTAGCCATATTGATCACATATTGATATCAAATGAATTATTTATAGATTTTGAAAATTCAGATATACTTACATTTAAGGTTGACGATTATTTATTAGGAGGTATAAATACCTATGATAATTATATATCAGATCATCGACCAGTTTTTATGAGATTTGACTTTGGAAATAATATTCAAGGAGATATTAATAGTGATGGAACTTTAGATATTTTAGATGTAATTGCAATTGTAAATCTAGTATTAGGTGATCAGTACAATGAGTTTGCAGATATGAATTATGATGGGATGCTTAATGTGATGGATGTTGTTATTGTTGTTAACTCCATACTTAATTAGTATGAAAAGAGTAAAATATATAACAATTATCATTATGTCATTTTTTTATATATGGGTTGGAATAAAACATTTTATTGATCCTAACTGGTTTGTTCATATCATGCCACCCTTTTTACCGTTTCATTATGCCGCAGTTTATATTAGCGGATTTTTTGAAATATTATTTGGATTAGGTTTACTATTTCCAAAATCAAGATATTATGCTGCATGGGGGTTAATACTATTATTGATTGCTGTTTATCCTGCAAATATTTATTTAGCTTTTAATGAAACTCCTCAAAAGGCGATTGGGATATCAGCTTTTGCTGCTTCTTGGATAAGACTACCAATTCAATTTATTTTTCTTGGACTTGCCTATTGGCATTCCAAAGATTAGCTAAATAAAATTTTAAATATTTTGTAATTTATTCAGAATAAATGGAGTAAAAATGAAATTTCTTCAAGACTATATCATTGCCATATCTTCAAATGAATTAAATATATACTTCATTATCCTAGCGCTTAGTTTCATTGTATATATTGTAACTAGGTATATAGTAATTAAATCAATTTCACATTTTTTCAAGAAAACTTCTACAGATTTAGATGATATACTTTTGGAGAAAGGACTATTTAATAGACTTTCATATCTTCCTCCTTTAATCATCATATATAGCTTAAATGATATTATTCCAGTATTTGAATATATAGATAGAATTCTTCTTGGAATTATAGTAATTGTTGTAGCTACTTCCATAAATGCATTTATAAATGCTTCTAGTGATATATACTCAAAAAGTCGATATGCTGGTAAGCTTAATATGAAGAGTTATCTACAAGTATTAAAATTAATAGTTAATTTGTTTGGTATTATTATTTTTGTTGCAGTTCTTTCTGGAAATTCTCCATTTTATTTATTGAGTGGAATAGGTGCCTTAACAGCTGTTTTGATGCTTATTTTTAAAGATACAATTTTGTCACTTGTTTCTAGTATTCAAATTAGTTCAAATGATTTATTTAAAGTTGGAGATTGGGTTGAAGCACCTCAATTTGGTGCTGATGGTGATGTTGTTGATATTGCTCTTCATACTATTAAAATTCAGAATTGGGATAAAACAATCAGTATTATTCCAACACACAAGCTCGTGGACTCTTCATTTAAAAACTGGAGAGGAATGTCTGATAGTGGAGGTAGGAGAATAAAGAGATCAATTAAAATTGATATGAATAGTATAAAATTTTGTTCAGAAGAGATGATTGAGAAGTATAAAAATATCAAAATATTAAGAGAATATATTAATAATAAAGTAAAAGAAATTAATGAGCACAATGAAGAAAATAATATAAGTATTGATGCTCAAATAAATGGCCGTTCATTAACTAATATTGGTACATTTAGAGCCTATATTGAATCGTATTTGAAAAATAATAGTAACATTCATGATGGAATGACGTTTTTAGTCAGACAACTTTCTCCACAATCAGATGGAGTTCCTATAGAAATATATGTTTTTTCAAATGATACAAATTGGGTTAATTATGAATCTATTCAATCAGATATTTTTGATCATTTACTGGCTATTATTTCTGAATTTGATTTACGGGTTTTCCAGAACCCAACGGGAAAAGATTTCAGTGACTTTTCTCATTAATTTGTTTAAATGACAACCTAACAAAAGGAGTAAGAAATATGCCTTCATTTGACATTGTAAGTTCATTTGATATGCAAGAAATTGATAATGCTATTAATATGGTAGTTAGAGATATTGCTAATAGATATGATTTTAGAGGTAGCAATACGAGTGTTACCCTTGATAAGGGGGATAAGTCCATTACTATATTGGCAGACAATACAATGCAACTAGCTGCAGTTGTTGATATGATTAAATCTCGTGCAATTGGTAGAGGAGTATCTTTAAAAGTCTTTAAGTTTCATGATGAAGAGACAGCTGCTGGAACATCTCTGAGACAGAAAATTTCAATGAAAGAGGGAATTGATAAAGATAGAGCAAAAAAAATAAATAAGATGATTAAAGACAAAAAATTAAAAGTTCAATCTCAGATCCAAGGAGAGCAACTTAGGGTTACTGGTAAAAAGATAGATGATTTACAATCAGTAATCTCTATGCTTAAGACATCTGATTTAGATATTGAACTTCAGTTTATAAATATGAAAAGTTGATTTGAGTATTTTATTTTGTAAATTAATACAAGCAAATGGGGGAATTATGAAAAATATATTTATTTTATCGATATCTATTATATCCTTTATTAATGCTCAGACTTATTGTGCGGGTGATCAAATAAGTTTAGAGCATCAGAATGAAGAGCATATAGTTGGAGCAGGTTTTGAAGATTATGAAGTAGGAGATATCTTTAAGCTATCTGATTGGAATGGAGCATTAAACGGAGGTCAATATCATATAATATTTGTTGATATGAGTGCAAGTTGGTGAGGCCCTTGTCAATCAAATGCTCCCATAGTTGATGGGCTAGAAGAAGATTGGGCAGAGTATGGTGTTAAGTTTGTAACATCATTATCAGATCCAGGCCAGCCATATTCATGCGAACAGTGGCAGTCAAATTTTGGTAATTCTGATGCACCCCTTGTGATTGATGAAAATCAAAGTGGTAATAATGGTCTCTTTGAAAGACTTCATGATTCATGGAATGCATTTCCTACGTTTGCGATTATTGATCATACCATGACCGTTAGAGCTAAGCCATGGACTCTAGATGGTAATACGAATTCAAACTCCTGCGATGGCTCCAACAGTACAATTAATGGATGGAGTGGAGGCTCTACCAGTAATTTCTTACAACAGTTAGTTGATGAATGTGGTGATTTATGTTTAGGGTGTACAGACTGTGATGAGGATGGAACACAGGATAGTGAAGATAATTGCCCTGGGCTTTATAATCCATCCCAGGAAGATAGCGATGATGATGGGCTTGGTGATGAATGTGATGATTGTCATAACCTTCCTGGTGATGTAAATGATGATTTAAGTTTTGATATTCTGGATGTTATATCTACCGTAAATATAATTTTAGCCGGAGGAATATCATCACCTGATTTTACTGAATGCCAAAAAGCTGATGCTGATCTTAATGTTAATGGTGTTATTAATATTTTAGATGTCATTCAGCTTATTAATCTTATTTTAAACTAATATGGAACCTTTTTTCCAACCTTGGAGTGCTGATCATAAATTTTATATAATTTCTATGGCAGCGCTTTGGGTTTTGATACCTTTTCTATCAAATAAATATTTAGGTGAAGATTCAGTTAAGAAAGTTGCACTGCTCTTAGTTGTGTCAATAATAGGTTTAGAGTTAGTTGATGATATATATCGAGTGTTTGATGAACGGGGTTGGTTTATCACTACTGATTTACCACTCCATATGTGTGGATTTTCAGTTTTTGCAACTTCTTGGGCGCTAATTACAAAAAATCAAACAGTATTTGAACTTTCATATTTCTGGGGTTTTGGCGGTGCATTACAGGCTATCCTTACACCGGATCCAAGTAGTATAGTTAATCACTTCTACTTATTTTCATTTATGGTTTCCCATGGATTGATAATTTTAAATGTTCTATACCTTATTTTTGTCTTTAAAATGGTATTAACTAAGGGTGCACTTTTTAGAACTATAATTATTACAAATATTCTATTAGTTGGAATTGCATGTATTAATTGGTTACTAGATGCAAATTATTTCTATATTTTTGAACCTCCCCCAGTTCAAAATCCACTTATTATGGCTAGAGAGCATCCATTATATTTTGTAAATATGGAGGTTATTGCGATTCTAGTTCTTTATATAATTTCTATACCCATGCTTATTTATAGAAATAAAATTGAAAAGTAAAAGATTTTTATTACCCTATATTTTTACATCATTTTTATTTGCTCAAAATTTAAATCTATTAACTTATAATATACATGGCCTCAATCCTATTATTGCAGGCGATGATCCATATTATAGAATACCAACAATCCTTTCAAAGATTACAGAATATGATATCATTTTTTTTCAAGAAAATTGGATTTATGATAATAATTCTTTTTCATCTATGCTTGAAAACTATAATGTATTTACAACAAGCGATTCAAAGTTCTTTTGGCCTATAAATAAAGTTATTAACTCAAATGGTGCTGGATTATCATTGGCGATATCTAAATCAATGGATATAATAGATTCAAATGAATATTTATTTGATAATTGTAGTGGATGGTTATCTAAAGATAATGACTGTTTAGCATCTAAAGGATTTCAACATTTAAGAATTCGTATAAATGGAAAAATTTTGGATTTATATAATACACATTTTGATGCAGGTAGAAGTGAGTCTGATAAAAATACACGCCTATCTCAATTAAATCAACTTCAAAAATATATTAAAGCTAACTCTACTAATTATCCAGTTATCATTGCAGGGGATTTAAATATTCTCTATGAAAGCAGTGAATATAAAATAATTGATTCATTTATTATTGATAATCAGTTTGTATTAGCTGATTGGTCAAGTGTTTTATCAAAAAGTAAATTTGGAAAGCTTGACTATATACTTTATAAATCTTCGAATGAAACAGATATAAAACTTGAGAAATGTAAAGTTGATACCAACCTTAGAGGCTTAAGTGATCATCCCGCGATACAGGCAGTATTTAATTTAGAAAATTAGAAAGAATACTATAAAGTTTATGATTATAAATTAATTTAAAGTTAGATAGATAAAGCGCTACTAAATATGTCACAGACCCTAGGATTAATCCACCAATCACATCAGTGATATAGTGAATTCCTAGCCCAATTCTTGATATTAGTATTAATATCATCCAAATTAAAAATAGTGGAGTAAGAAAAAAATCTTGATTGAACATTAGAAGAGTTATTAAAGCCGCAGAAGCACAATGCCCAGATGGGAAACTATACTGATCAGGAGCTTTGATCAACATTTTTGTGTAATTATATTCATAAGGGCGATTTCTTTTAACATATTGCTTTAATGTAAAATATATTGGTACTTGAAATAGTATGAATGCTGTACCTCCATAAACCCAGATAAAGGAAGCTTGTTTATTGGTCAGTACGTTGTTAGTTAATTCAGGTAAAAATGGAAGAATAATAAAGTAAAATATATAAGTTCTTCCTCCACTGGTATGGGTTATATAGGTAAAAAATGAAGCAATGAATTTATTTCTAGAAAAATAATTATTAAGGATTTGGGTTAAGTAGAGGTCTGCATTAAATATTCTTTTCATATAGTTCTAAAAAATGCCGATTTAGTGATAATCGGCATTTAATATATATCTTTAATGAATAATTATTTTGTAAAGTTTAGACTCACGCATAGCTCTGGAGTAGATATAACAGTAATAGATATAGAGCTACCATCAAAGTTAAGCTCATTACCTTCAAAGAGACTATCATCGTTTACATCGTCCATGGTATATATATCTGAATCTCCATCTAAAACTCCTGAAGATCCATCATCCCATGTTCCACCTACAGGCTCAAGCACGCATCCACCCTCTGTGAGAATTTCACATGAAGTTCCATTCCAAAAAACGAGATCATCTTCAAAAGCATTACAAAGTTGTTCTGACAAATCATTATAGTCAACGCATACACCTTCGTACGAAATAGTATAAGTGTTATCATTATTTATATTTAGCTGAATATCCGATACATCATTAATAACCATATTATCAGCTATTAACATTTCTGTAAGAGTTGAATCAGTATCCCATTGATTAACTACAAATGAAAGCTGAATTGCATATACTGAATCTGCATTAGTGTCATAAGTATCCCCAGCTGTTGGTGATTCACACCAGCCCTCTGGCTGGCCATTACATATAATATCTACTTGAGTTTGAGCAGAATACTGTTGAAGCTCTATAACTAAATAAGAGATGTAGTCATCAAATGAAAGATTCTGTTGACCGCAGTTAGGAGAATATAAATACTGATCTGAATTCCATTGACCATTAATAAGAGTAGGAGATGGTCCAGATGAACTATCATTTGCACATGAATAAATCAAAAGGGATAATAAAGATAAAATTAAATATTTTTTTATTGGCATTGCTAATCCTTGAGTTGTTGAAAAGTTTACCATATCTAAATATAAAAAAAATAACTTTCAATTTTTACATAATATTACAAATAATAATGTGGAATTAATTTTTTATAATCAATAATATAATAATATGAAAAACATAAAAATATCAATGATGGTACTAATGATTTGTTTGAGCTATTCACAAGAATCGTTTAATACTCAATTTATTTCTAATTGGATAGGATCAAATGAAAATTATTGGCCCGATAATATATCCGACTATAATGATATTTGGGGGTATGAGGCTGAAGATGGAACATTATATGCTTTAATTGGAGGATGGGATGGGACATATATAGTTAATATTTCATCAGATCCTGATTCGCTTGAGCTTGCATCGTTTATTCCAGGTTCACAATCTAGTCACAGAGATATTAAAACTCACCAAAATTATATGTATGTAGGGACAGAGGCAAATATGCCAAATTCAACGCTTTATGAGCAGGGTGAATATTTTATCGAACCCCAGGGAATTCAAGTTATAGATATTCAGGATCCTTATAATCCAGTAATCCTCGATGAGTGGGATGGCGTTGTTCAATCTCATAATGTGATGGAGGCTGATGGGTATTTGTATGTTATTGGTTCAACAGATGAATTCAGCCAAGATGGCGAATCTGAATCGTGGGGTTTAGATGATTTAATTATTTTAGATCTTGAAGACCCTTCGAATCCTACAAAAGTAGGAGGATGGAGTGGTGAATATCTACATGACGTGTGTATAGATGGAGATTTACTTTATGGTTGTGCTATATATGCTGATGAGATGTATGTTTTTGATATAAGTGATAAATCTAATCCGTCATTAATCTCAACTTGGCCGGGTATCCCGAAGGCTCATGCTTGTTGGGTTTCAGAGGATAGCCGAACAGTTTTTACTGGTTCAGAAACCACTGGTGGGCATATCATGTCTTGGGATGTTAGTGATTTATCAAATGTGGAATTTCTTGATGCATGGCTTCCAGATGGTGGAGAGAACTGGTCTGCTCATAATGTTTTTGTCTTGGATGATATGCTATACATCAGTTACTATATTTATGGACTTCAGGTATTAGACATCACTGACCCCTCAAGCCTTGAATTAGTTGCATTCTATGATACCTTCGATCAAGAAACGGATTATATTTATACTGGAGCATGGGGAGCATTTCCTTATTTTGGATCTGATAATGTTTTGATTTCAGATAGGGTTACAGGACTTTATGTCGTTGACGTTGAGGGAGCTGTTGATGATCAACATGGAGACATAAATCAAGACATGGAAATTAATATTATGGATGTCATGATTTTAATTAATTTTATTTTAGAAGAATCAATTCCTACGGATTACGAATTCTTTGCTTCTGATTTTAATGAGGATGAAAGACTTGATGTCTTAGACGTTATTTCTTTAGTAAATATTATTCTTCAGAATTAGAGCTTGGTGGTGCGCCTTTGCTCTTATCGTAAATATTCAATATTTCTCTTGTGACACCATCTACATCATTATGTTTCTTTAATAGATTACTTTCAATGTTAGAAATTCCAGTAATCCTTTTGTAGGTTTTGTACTTAAACTCTTCTTTTTGTTCTGGTTCTTCAGCTACAGGCTCTGGTTTTACTTCAGGTTCATTTTGACATGAAAATAAAAATAATGCGAATATTAAATATTTAATCATTATATAATTTAAGACTTTGCCTTTGTTTGAAGCAATAATGCTGCCCCAATCTGAGCAGATAGCTCTTTATGTTTACTCTCAAATATATCTATTTGATTTTTAGCATATGATGGGCAGTTATCTTTGATTGTGGATTTCATAGAGTTACTAAAATATTTAAAGGCTTTTGATACACCACCTCCGATGGAAATCATCTGGGGATCAATCATATTTATAAAGTGACTCATAGCAAGACCAAGATGTACTCCAAATTCATCCCAAACATTTTGAGCATCCTTATTTCCTAAACAGGCTAAGTCATGCACCTCTTTTGGTGTTAGTTTTTTCTTAATATTTTTTAAAGTCATTTTCTCTATTCCAGAAATTGATATATGTGTCTCCCAGTTGCCATGCTCTAAAGGAGAAATTGCATACTCTGCTGCCATACCATGTCCTCCTGAAAAAATCTTTTCATTTATTATAATACCAAAACCAAGTCCAGTTCCCAATGTTAAAGCGCCAAAAACTGAAGGATTGCTTTCTTGTTTTTTCCATTCACCAAGGGCGAAAAGATTAGCATCATTTTCAATATAAACAGGAAG
Organism: Fidelibacterota bacterium; assembly: GCA_002731795.1. GTDB lineage: Bacteria > Fidelibacterota > Marinisomatia > SCGC-AAA003-L08 > D37C17 > TMED161. The sequence continues at coordinate 1,329 of PCCQ01000037.1, read as the reverse complement.
ACTAGTTCGAGATTCAAGCTCACTTTTAAGATTTACATTTTGTAAAAGAAGTAAATTTGGAGTATCAAGAATCATTCCACTTTTTGAATCTAGTGGACCCGGACATGCGACTCCAATTCCAATAAGTTCATCACAGTCAAAGTTATTAACTTGTCCAACAAGTGAATCAAGAAGCTTATTCGTTGAACTAATATTTGATATAAATTCCTTTTGTGAGGTTTTTATTATATTTAAATCTTCATCAAAAAGAGAAGATGAAAAGGTTGTTCCTCCAATATCAATGCCAATAATTTTTTTGCTCATATTCTAATTCCTAAACATTAAGTTAAATTTATATAAGAATTATTAAAATAATGGTATTAAATTTATTCAACTAGTTATCAATGGTGGGTGTAGCTCAGCTGGTTAGAGCACCTGATTGTGGTTCAGGGGGTCGTGGGTTCAAATCCCATCACTCACCCAAAAAAAGCAAGCCAAGTTGGCTTGCTTTTTTTTTGTTTAATTATTTTTGTGATTTAAATCATCTTATCAATCATTATCAATAATATTGTGTAGGCTTTGACCATTAAATTTTATATATTTCAGAACGGATGAAATAAAAGATTTACCTTGGAGGAGGATCTAATCTATATATATCTATATCATACTGTTGTATGTATTGGGCGTTTTCGCTTTATATTTTCACGTCGAGAAATGCTCGCCTTTATCCAAAAAATATTTAATAAAACTTTACACATAAACACACACTACTTAGGAGCTAATTATGCACTTACTTAAAAAGTCAATACTATTAATTTCTTTATTTTCGCTTGTTTTTACTGCAGAAAAAGTTGCAGTGACAGCAGAAGGGAATACGAATGATGGACGAAGCTGCGCTGAAGGTCAAACTGCTGACTGTAATGGCGATTGTTTTAATTCTCAAACCTTAGAGTCCTTTATCGGGGATGGTTTTTGTGATGACGGGACCTATGGAATGGTTTTGGTTTGTCTTGAGCATAATTGTGATGGAGGAGACTGCAATAACGGTGATCCTTCAGCTGATTGCTCTGGTCAGTGTGGAGGAAATCATTTTATCGACTCATGTGATGAGTGTGTTCTTGAGTTGGTCGATGGTGATGGAGACCTTATAGCAGATAGTTGCGATGTGTGCCCACTTGATGCAAATGATGATTCAGATGGCGATGGATCTTGTGATAGTGATGATGCGTGCCCATTAGATCCAGATAATGATTTAGATGCAGATGGTATCTGTGGAGATGTAGATACTTGTCCACAAGATGCAGATAATGATATAGATGGTGATGGTGTGTGTGGTGATGTAGATGTGTG
>PCCQ01000036.1 GCA_002731795.1 Fidelibacterota bacterium | reverse complement strand
TAATTATGATTTAGAGATTGCCTTATTATCTTTAAATGCAAATAAAGCTTTATCAATTATTAATAAAAATAATTTATTTCCAGATATATCTTCAAGCTTTACAAGTAGTGCAATGCAAACTAATAATAAAGGAACTCAATTTGATGACATAGAGATTACTATTCCTGACGGAGAAACTATCAAATTTGCAGAAACTTCAATAACTGAAAATTATAGGTTAAATCTTTCTAGTCAATGGGAAGTAGATATATGGAATAAGATGCGTTTAAAAAATAAAGCGATAGATAAAAATTTTCAAAGTAATCAAAATGACTTTAAATACTTTAGGTTTTCAATTATATCACAAGCAGTAAAAATATATTTTTCTACTGTTCAAGCAAGTCAGCAAGTTAGTTTGTCCAAAGCTTCAGTTGATGCCAATCAAGAAATATTTAAAATTGTTGAAGATAGATACAACAAAGGAATAGGCGCTTCATTGTTGGATTATAAGCTTGCTAAATCCAATCTGTTAATTTCTAAAGCATCATTTGAACAAAATAAAATGAGTTTTGATCAATACAAAAGAAGACTTGAAATATTAATTGGAAAATATCCTTCTGGTACAATAGAAGTAGAAAATGTATTAACTAATTCACTTCCTGACATTCCTAAAAATATGCCTTCTGATGTAATAATGAAAAGACCAGATATTGTTTCATCATATAATAAGATAGAAACTGCGCTTATGGAATTAGGATATTCAAAAAGGTTGAGATTACCAAGTTTCAATCTAACCAATTCTATTGGAACTTCATCTGGAGATTTAATAGATATCATAAATGGTGATGCGTTAGTATGGTCTTTAGGAGTTAATGTTTTGTTTCCAATTTTTCAAAATGGAAAAATTAATGCTAATATTGATTTAGCTAAAACTATGTTTGAAAAAGCTCAGATTGAATATTCAAATACACTACTTAGCGCATTTTCAGAAATTGAAAGTAAACTATCTTTTGATCAAATGCTTACTAATCAAGTTGTATTATTAAGTGAAGCTCTTAGAGAAGCTGAAGATACATATGATTTATCAAAGGAGAGATATAATAAGGGTTTAGTTGACTTGATTACCGTTATAGATACTCAAAAAAGAATGTTTGATACTAGAAGTAGAATGATATTAGCAAAACAATTATTAATAGATAACAGAATTGATTTATTAATTTGTTTAGGAGGAGATTTCAGTGAATAAAAAAGTTAAAATGTCAAATTTATACCCTATTGGTATAATAAGTTTAGGAATTATAATTTCTTCACTATTGATTAAATGTGCACCTGAAGTAAAGCCTGAAGAAGTTAAAAAAATCATTCCTTTAGTAGAATTTGAAAAATTAGAACCAACTTCAAAAAATATAGAGATTTTCTCACAAGGTTCAATTATACCTAGGACTGAAAGCCAACTATATCCTGAAATTAGGGGAGAAGTTGTCTATGTGTCTCCTAAACTTGATGAGGGTTCATCATTTAAAAAGGGTGATATTTTATTAAGAATTGATTCACGAGATTATGAGCTTGATATCAAGGCTGCTGAAGCAAGTTTAGATGATGCACAGACTGCTCTTTCAATAGCTCTAGCCGAATCAAATTTCGAAAAAGAGCAATGGGAATTATCAAATTCTGGAGTAGCTTCAGATTTAAGATTAAAGATTCCCCAATTGAAAAAAGCTGAGTCAACTGTTGCTGCAGCTGAAGCAAATCTAGAAAAATTAAAAAGAAATTTAGAAAAAACTTCTATTAAGGCACCCTATGATGGACTTGTTCGACAAAAAAATGTTGATAGAGGTACAGTGATTGGTCCTGGTTATTTAATTGCAAATATATATGCTATTGATTATGTGGAAGTTAAACTTCCCGTTGCAGATCAAGATTTAGCATTTTTAGATATTCCTCTTGATGGTTCTCAAATAGGTAAGAATAAGCAACCTCAAGTACTATTAGCTGGAACTTTAGGTGGGAAGCAAATTGTATGGGAAGGTAATATTGTAAGAATGGAAGCTGAAATAGATCCTAAAAGTAGAATGGCAATATTAGTTGCTAGAATTAGCCAACCATATAAATATAAGATACCGTTGAGGGTTGGTCAATTTGTTGAGGCAAAAATAATAGGCAAAAAATTTGATGGTTTATACATTTTAGATCGTGAATTCATTAAAAATAATCAGGTGATTACCATAAATGATATTGACAGCACTATTGTTTACAAAAAAGTTAATGTTTTAAGATTTATTGATGATATGGCATATATAGATACAGGTTTAGATAGAGGAGAATTACTGTGTATGACCAATTTAGATGTGATGTATGATGGAATGAAAATAAGATTAGCCCAATAAGATAATGAAAAATATAATAGATTGGTTTGTAAATAATATTGTTGCTGCAAATTTATTCATGGCACTGATTTTAATTTCAGGTTACTTCACATTGCCTAAAATTTTAATGGAAGTTTTTCCAGCTCCAGTTCTAGATATAATCAGTGTCTCGATACCTTACCCTGGAGCCTCTCCCGAAGATATTGAAAAGTCAATTTGTACAAAAGTTGAGGAAAATATTTCAGGTATAGAAAGTATTAAAAAGATTAGATCTACGGCGATTGAAAGTCAAGGACTAATCTATGTAGAGCTTTTACCTGGTGAAGATATATCCAAGGCAAAAGAGGAAATAATAACCAATGTTAATTCTATTACCAGTTTTCCTGATGAAGCTGAAAAGCCAATAATTAGTGAATTTAAAATTCAGTCTCAAGTAATGCAAGTTGCTGTATCTGGAAATTTAGATGAAGAATCACTTTCAATTATAGCAAAAAGAATTCAAGATGAAATTGCAACTCTACCCGAAATAACATTAACTAGGCTATCAGGATTAAAATCAAAAGAGATTTCAATTGAAATCTCAGAAAGTCAGTTAAAAAAATATTCATTAACATTTGATCGCGTCATTAGAGCTGTAAAGTCATCTTCTATAGATATTCCAGGAGGAAAGATTGAATCAAAAAATAATGAATATTTGATTAGAACTAATGGGCAAGCTAATAATGGTTTAGATTTTCAAAATATTACCATCCTAACAAAAGCAGATGGTACTAGATTAAAATTAGGTGATATCGCAATAGTAAAAGATGGATTTGTAGAAGACACTGCTACGCTAACATTTAATGGTCAGCCTACAAAACTGATAAATATTTATAGGGTAGGTAAGCAAAATGCAATTAAGGTTTCAGATAGTGTAAATGAATATATTGATAAAACGCAAAAAATACTTCCTGAAGGAATAACCTTAACGACCTGGAATGATGAATCAAGAATTCTAAGAGGAAGAATTGATTTATTAATGAAAAATGCTAAACTTGGTCTATTTCTAGTATTAGTTATGTTAGCTTTATTTCTTAAACCTAAACTTGCATTTTGGGTTTCACTGGGAATACCAATTTCATTTATGGGTGCATTAATAATGTTACCATATTTAGATGTTTCAATTAATTTATTATCTCTTTTCACATTTATTCTTGTACTTGGAATTGTTGTTGATGATGCAGTCATTGTTGGAGAAAATATATATAGACATATTGAAAAAGGCGAAGATTTAAAAACAGCAGCTAGTAAGGGCGCCTATGAAGTAGGTATTCCTGTAATTTTTGCAGTTTTGACAACAATAGCTACTTTTTCACCTATGCTTTTTGTTGAAGGTTCTGTTGGAAGGATTTGGCGCATTATTCCTTTAGTTGTTATACCTACTTTGTTTTGGTCTCTTATTGAATCTCTTTCAATACTTCCAGCTCATTTAGCCCATATGAAATCAAAGAAACATAAAAGCAATTTATTTAGTGACATATCAAAAAAATGGGAGAAATTTCAATTTAAAATAGAAATTGCATTGAAATTATTTATTAAAAATAAATATAAACCCTTTTTAGAAAAATCAGTTAAGGTCCCATTTTTAACAGTTTCAATTTTTGTATTTATTTTACTAATTAACATTGGAATTATTGGTGGTGGTTGGTTGAAGTTTAGTTTTTTCCCTCCAATTGAGGCAGAAGTTATTCAAGTAGAAGTTACATTTCCGCTAGGTACGCCTATTGATGTGACAAGTGAAGCGATCGATAAAATTCAAAAAGCAGCTATCTCCACAGACTTACATTTTCAAGATACGAAAAATCAAAAATTATTTTTAAATACTCTAACCTCAGTAGGTATGGCATCAATAAATACAAGTGGGCAAACTGGTGGACCAGGAGGAGATGGAATTGGAACTTATTCTTACAGTTCACACAAAGGATTCATATGGGCTGAGTTAATAGGTGGAGAGGATAGATTAGTTGCTGTGAATGATATTGTAAATAAATGGAGGCAAGAAACAGGTGAGATTGTAGGTGTTAAAGATTTACAGTTTAGAGCATCATTATTTGATCCTGGTGAACCTATTAATATTCAGCTAACTGGATTGGATTTTAGTGATTTAAACATAGTTGTTGGTAAAATAAAAAAACATTTAGAGAATTATATTGGAGTATTTGATATTAAAGACTCATACAGTGATGGAAAAGATCAGTTAAATATTTCTATTTTACCAGAAGCTGAAAATTATGGTATAACAAATTTATCATTAGCTACTCAGGTACGTCAGGCATTTTACGGTCAAGAAATTCAGACTATTCAAAGAGGTAGAGATGAAATTAAGGTGAATATTAGATATCCTAAAGATGATAGGATAAAAATATCCAACCTTGAAAATATGAACATAAGAACTCCTGATGGCCGTGAAATTCCATTCAAATTAGTTGGAAAAATTAATGAGTCTACTAGTTCACCTTCAATAACAAGAATTAATAGAAAGAGAGCAATAAATATTACAGCAGATATTGATATCTCCAAAGCAAATAGCAATGAAATTGTTAGAAACTTAGAAAATGATTTCCTCCCTAAACTATTATCTGATTATCCATATGTAAGCTATTCCTTGGAAGGCGAACAAAGAGAGCAAAATGAAAACTTAGAGTCTTTAGGTAGTAATTATGTACTTGCTCTTCTTATAGTATATATTCTTCTTGCAATACCATTTAAATCTTATATACAGCCTCTTGTAGTGATGTCAGCAATTCCATTTGGAATTATAGGAGCTGTGATTGGGCATTTACTTCTTGGAATGAATTTTACAATTTTATCAATGATTGGGATCGTTGCATTATCTGGTGTGGTTGTTAATGATAGTTTAGTATTGGTTGACTTTATAAATAGATACCACAATAAAGGTAAATCAATTAGAGATGCAGCAATAGAGTCAGGTCAGGCACGGTTTCGCCCAATTTTATTAACATCAATTACTACTTTTGTTGGTCTAGTTCCATTACTATTAGAAAAAAGTTTACAAGCACAATTTCTAATTCCTATGGCAGTATCATTAGGATTTGGAGTATTATTCTCAACATTTATCACATTAATACTTGTGCCTAATAGCGTAATTATTATCGATCAAATTAGAACAAAATTCTCTAGATAAATTACTATCCTAAAACAAGATTAACAAGTTGGACAACATCTAGAATATTTATTTGTCCATCTGAATTTATATCAGATACAATAATTTGATATCCATCAGGGGTATCGGCTCCTAGTACTAGATTTACCAGTTGAACAACATCGAGAATATTGATTGATTCATCTGCATTAATATCACCAATTAGATAATTATTCGCTCTTCCAGTTGTTATAAATAATGCTGCGTTATCATTTAAAGGTGTAGCGGCATTTGCATACTCATTATTAAATGAATATTGAAGTCCTGTATTTCCTAAATGATTTTTTATACCAATTGTTGCATAGGCTGTGTGCATTGGTGGATAACTACTCCAACTACCATTGCTTGTGTTATTAAAATCATAATATTGAATTTTAATTTCATCATCACCTGTTACTGTTTCATAGTCATTATAATCTGAATTATATAAAATTACTTGAAATGTATTACGATCATTATTTTCATATGTTCTAAGATAGTCCCATTGTATCACTACCATTTCATCAGTTACATACTTATATATTGCACCACTAGAACCAGTTTTAAGATCATCCCAAAATGGAGCTACCATTGGAGAAGGACCACCTGGCCCAGGAATTGGATAATTTCTATGACATGCAACCTCATTATTACCAAAGGATATATATCCATCTACTGCAACAGTTATTTGATTATAATCAATTCCATAAAACTTAAATGTAAATGGAAGGTTTAATACTTCTGTTAGGTTAGAACCATTTCCATCTCCATCGTCATCAAAACTCATTGCAGTTCCTAGTCCATCATCTAATTCAATCCAATCATAAATAGGAGCAAGTTCATATGATAAATCATTGCTATCATAAATATAGTATCCATATGAATCTGGACCTAATGGGTCTTGCTCTCCTACTCTACCTAACTCTAAACTAACAGATTTATTTTGTTCTAATCCATTTGTACTAGAGATTTCAATTTCCATTGGGATTACACTCCCTTTTATAGCATCATCACTAACATTAATTTGAAATGGACCAATTAACTGCTCCTGTGATGGATTTATTTGAGGAAGGTTTACAATTGATGAAGGTACAGTAATTAAGTTTTCATAAGGTAGAAGCTGGAATATTAGATTTTCCATGGAAATTTGACCATCATTTCTTACTGTAACATATACATCGTTAATTTCTCCAACAAGAATGTCATTATTTGAAAAATCAACTATATTAATATCGCCTGCCACAACATTAATTGGGACATAAAGCGTATGGTTGACTCCATTGATATTTAAATTCAACCTTACATTTAAATTTTGTTGATTTATTGCGCTATAATCTAGAGTTATAAAAAATGGGTCATATGAGTTTAAAGTAGATTGACCTGAGTTTATATTTTGAAAATTAACTATATTTGATTCTAAATAGACATTATCATTATCCGACTCAATAACTCCTGATATATTGGTAAGATATCCACTATCAATATTTGATAAATTGAGTTGCAGTTCAGCATACTCTCCTGGGTTTAAAAGCCCATCGTTATTTCCATTAATAGAATCATCAATAACAATTCCTGTAATTTCAACATGATCTCCTGAATCATTAATTGATATATTCTGCTGATAAGGGATGAAGTTTCTTTTTGTGATTGTTAAAGTTATATCTCCAGCACTCGCTGCTCCATTCCAATCAAATATAACATTACCATTTTCATCAGATAGACTTGTCTTAAATATTTCATCATTACCCTTGAGGATTGTTACCCATGCATCTTTTATAGGATTTCCAGATTCATCAGTAATAGCAACATCAATGATATTTGAACCAATGTTAATTGATGATGGATGAGATACATTAAAATTTGATGGAGTGTCTGTCCATAAAAGTATTGCTGGGTCACCCATCAGATTATTCCATTGCGTGAATGCACTTACCCAGCTTTCTCCACTACTTGATGGATAGGTATGCAGAAGAGCTAATTTACCAGCAGCTAGGGCCATGCCTGATGTTGGAAGATTTTGTGAAAAAATACCATCATACATTCCCATTGCAACAACATTATTAAACAAAGTATGAGTGTTCCATGTCGCTGTAGCTACAGAAGCAACTGCTCCTTTTGGATTTGATACGGATCCATAGCGAAGTAGTGCTTCAGCGATACAGGTATTATCTTCTGCAAAGGAACCTGTTCCACAAGTTAGTACGGTTGCAAATGGTGTCTTATAGCCATTATTTGCATCATTAACTTCACCTTCACCAAATCCACTTACTCCTAGATATCCTCTATAATTCATATAAAGTACACCATCTTCAAGTTCATCTTCCATAAAACTATCATAATTTCCTGAAAATGCAGTGTTTACATCATCAAATCCATGGTTTTGAAGAAGATTATCAATATATTGATTTGTATGGATGGTGGACTGTCCTGAGCTAGAAGGATCACCTATTAATGCTGCACTTTCATACCAATTTGTTCCAGTAATATCAATATAAGTCGCCTTTTCATATGCTAATGTTTTTGCAACTACTACACCTAGTTCATTGTTGCTTCTAACTGAAATTCTACCAACAATTACCTCAGGGAGTAAATCATTTCCATCTAACTGTGAGTAAGGCAAATCTCCTTCACAATCATTTCCATAACTATTGTGACCAAATCCATTATAAAATGTTGGTACACTATAGTTGCCACCAACATCACCTACAAGCGCTATATATTCTGGAGGATTTTCCCAGGTATTGTAAGCATTTTGGATATAATTTTTTATTTGATTTTCAGAACTACCTGTTTCACTTAATGAGGCTGTATTTACTACATATCCTTGTTGGTGTCTCCATTCGACCAAATCTTGAAGGGCTGTACTTGATTCAGAATTACCACCACAGATATATAATATTGAAGGAAGTTGATAATCTTCTGATCTTGATGATGGTTCAAAATTGATTACATAGTTTTTGAATAAAGAATCAAAAACCCTAGAACGTTTAGACGTTGTGTTAATATTATCAACTCGTGGACCAACTTCGTTTACAATTACTTCAACATCTGTAAGTACTTCAAGTTCATTTGAATTGGGATAAAAATTATATGGAACTACTTGTATTGAAATTATATCAAAACCTCTTGAATGCATTCGATCAGAGGACGCAATATTACTAGATGGATACACCTCATTAGAATTATAAAAATTTGTATTGATCAAAAAAGGATCATCATCTTTTGAATTACTTTGATGGGGATAAATCATTACATCATTTAAAGTATAGCTATCATGAATAACTAGTTCGATTTCATATTCCTTTTCTGGATCTACTTGATAAAAAGTTGTATATGTAGGAAGTTCTGGCATTCCTGGATCAACTGTATGATTGCTTGTTGATTCAGTAATTTTTTTAAACCCATTTAAATCTATCGTAGATTCTAAATCTGTCATTAAGTTCAATGAACTCTTCTTAGAATTTAAAATATTATAGTTAAACTTGTTTCCGCTTTCAACGTTTAAAGCATAACCCAAACACAAAATGATTATAGATCCAATTAATCTTTTCATTTTTACTCCTTAATATTGATATAATAATAACTAACTTACATTATAAATTTTTTAAAATATATTAATCTAATCACAATTTTATACTTAATTAAATTGTTACACAATGTAAGAAGTTTATGAAAAAAAATTCTATTAAATCATTTAGACAACTTGTATCGTATGCAAAACCATGGCGCTTTAAAATAATTATAGCTTCGATTTATTCAATTGTAAATAAATTATTTGATATAATGCCAGAAATTCTAATTGGTTTTGCAGTTGATCTAGTTGTGAAAAGACAAGATAGCTTCATAGCTTCATTGGGATTTACTTCAGTTGAATCACAAATTTCTATTCTCGCCATTTGTACATTTTTCATTTGGGCTTTTGAATCACTATTTCAGTATTTATATTCAATAGCATGGAGGAATCTTGCTCAATCATTAGAACATGAAATTAGAATTGATGCATATTCACATGTTCAAAACCTAAACATTAAATGGTTTGAGAATCAGAAAACAGGAAATGTTACTGCCATTTTAAATGATGATATTAATCAACTTGAACGTTTTTTAGATAATGGTGCGAATGATATCATTCAAATAATTGTATCTACCGTAACAATTGGAGCAGTATTCTTTTATATATCTCCAATTATAGCAGCTGTTGCTGTATTGCCAGTTCCAATTATTTTATTTGTAGCATCATTTTTTCAGAAAAATCTTGAGCCTAGATACCTAAGTGTGAGAAATGCAGCAGGAAGTTTAAGTTCAACAATTTTTAATAATTTATTAGGTATTATGACTATAAAAAGTTTTACTTCTGAAAAACTAGAAACACAACGTATTTCAAAATTAAGTAAAGAATATCAATTGGCAAATAAGGATGCAATAAAACTTAGTTCTGCTTTTGTGCCAGTAGTGAGAATGGGAGTTTTAAGTGGTTTTCTCGGCACAATGGTTCTTGGAGGATTTATGGCATTCTCCGGAGCAATTGCGGTAGGTTCATTTAGTGTATTATTATTCCTAACTCAACGTTTCTTATGGCCATTTACTAGACTTGGAGAGATTATAGATTTGTTTGCAAGGTCAATGGCATCAACAAAAAGAATTATGGATTTAATACACACTCCAATTGAAATTAAAGATAGTAAAAATTCAATTACTTTAGATTCATTAAGTGATGATATCATTTTTGAAAATGTATCATTTGGCTATAATGATGATTTGGTCTTTGATAACCTTTCTTTTAGGATTTCATCAAATTCATTAATTGGGATTGTAGGTAAAACAGGTGTTGGTAAAACGACACTCATTAAATTATTACTACGACTATATGACCTACAAACAGGAAGTATTAATATTGGGAAAAATAATATCAATGATATCACTCTTAAATCATTAAGAGAAAATATTGCCCTTGTGAGTCAGGAAACATTTTTATTTGACGGGACAATCTCAG
>PCCQ01000035.1 GCA_002731795.1 Fidelibacterota bacterium | reverse complement strand
TAAAGAAAATAGAATTATAAATTTCATTAACTTAAAATAGAATGAAATATTATAAAATTACTTCTTGGGGAATTTTTCTCTATAATCACCTTTTTTCTTAGTTGCATTCCAGGTCGTACGTCGTTCTATCGATGCAATCAAATGCCCCGCAAACATTACAACAGCAATAATTTGTAAATAGGAACTATTCAATTCTAAGCCTGCACCGAATATTAAAAGACACACTATTGTATTCAAAAGCATTCGTAGTGATTCTAGATATAATGTTCTCATTTTTGTCCTTTCATTATTAATAAAAGTATACAACTAAATTAGTACAAAAATTTTATATTTTAATATTAATTTTATATTGAAATTCAGTTAAGGAGATATAATGTCAGGATATTACAGATTCCCAACAATTAATAAATCTAAAGTCGTTTTTGTAGCTGAGGATGATTTATGGTCAATTAATATTGACAATCCAAAAGCATACAGATTGACTACCAATATTAGTGAGGTTTCCTCGCCGCTAATATCTCCTGATGGAAAATTAATTGCTTTTATTGGAACTGAAGATGGCAATAATGAGGTTTATGTTATGCCATCAAATGGTGGTGCTGCGACCCGCTTAACATATGATGGTGCTTTTGTAAAAGGAATATGCGCTTGGGAAAATAATGATATTATTTTTTCTACTGATTTACAACAGCCATTTGGAAGAGTCTCAGGTCTTGCCAAAATAAACAAAAAAGGTGGACAAACAGAACTTTTGAATTATGGTATAGCAAGTAATATAGCTTTAGGTGGATCTGCTGTAGTTCTTGGCAGGAATACAGCAGACCCAGCCAGATGGAAACGCTATAAAGGAGGAACAGCAGGAGAGTTATGGATTAGTAAGGACAAAAAATCAAAATTTAAAAAGCTTATAAGCCTCGATGGTAATATGGCGTGTCCAATGTGGATAAATAATAGAATTTATTTCATATCTGATCATGATGGGATTTCAAATATTTACTCTTGCTTAGCTACTGGAAGAAGTCTAAAACAACACACCGATCATAGAGAATATTATGCAAGAAATGCGACTACGGATGGACATAAAATTGTCTATCATTCTGGTGCTGACATATATACACTTGATGTGAAAAATGATACTTACGAAAAAATAGAAATTGAATATAATAGTTCTTTTGTTAATAGAAGTAGAAAGTTTGTTTCTCCATCAAACTACCTAGAAGATATCTCTGTAAATAAAGATGGCAGTATGGTATCATATGTCTGCAGAGGTAAATCATTATGTATGGGGACGTGGAATGGTCCTATATACCAACAGGGCAAAAAAGATGGAGTTAGATACCAAAAAACAAGATTTTTAAATGATAACAAAAAAGTTGTTTTAGTAAGTGATGAAACCGGTGAAGAAAAACTAGAAATTCAATTTATCAAAGGCAATAAAAAAGCTAAATCATTTGATCTTAATATCGGAAGGCCCTATGATATGAAAGTATCACCTAAATCTGACAAACTAGTCGTATCAAATCACAGGAATGAACTTTTACTCATAGATTTAAAAAAATCGTCTCTATATAAAATTGATAAAAGTTCTAATCAGAACATAGGTTCAAATTTTAATTGGTCACCATGTGGGAATTTTATTGCGTACTCTTGCTCTTTTAATTCAAAACTTTATGGAATAAAAATTTTTGATTTAAAAAATAAAGTAAAGCATAAAATATCAAATCCTATTTTAAGTGATCTAAAACCGGTATTTGATCCATCTGGAAACTATTTAGCATTCATATCAGCAAGAATCTTCAACCCTGTTTATGATAATATGCATTTTGATTTGGGTTTTCCCAGAGGAGAGAAACCATATATAGTATGTCTTAATAAAGATTTAGATTCACCTTTCTATAAATCTGAGCAAACTGCGATTAAAGAACAAAAAGATGATAAAAAGAAAGAAGGTAAAAAGAAGGATGATAAAAAAGAAGATCAAGAAACAAAAATAGACTTTGATGGGATTGAAGATAGAATTCTTGCAGTTCCAACTTCAGAAGGATTATTTAGTGATATTGGATTTGCTAATAATAAACTCTTTTATAGTATTCACGAAGATGAAGGTACATATGGAGATATTCCATGGTATAATTTTTCCTCATCAGATAAATCTTCAATTTTTTACTATGACTTTGACTTAAATAAAGAAAAAGTATTTATGTCAAATATTTCAAGATTTGAAACATATCCCCATATTGATTCTTTATTGGTTGAATCTAATAATGGCATAAAAATTTTAAATGCTAGTTCGCCACCGTCAAAAGATTCCTTATCAGAAAATGAGTTCAATCAAAATACAGGCAAAATCAATCTTAATAGAACAAGCATATCAATAAACCCAATACATGAATGGAAGCAAATGTATTCAGAGGCGTGGAGACTGCAACGTGATTTCTTCTGGGTAAAAAATATGTCAGGTATTAATTGGAAAAAAATCCACGACAGATATTATAAATTAATCGATAGAATTTCTAGTAGATCTGAATTCTCAGATTTGGTCTGGGAAATGCAAGGAGAACTTGGAACATCTCATTGTTATGAATTTGGAGGTGACTATAAACCAAGAAGAAATTATAATGTTGGACTTTTAGGAGTTGACTTACAATATGAAGATGGAAAAAAAGCCTATAAAATAAAACATTTAGTTAAAGGTGATGTATGGTCTGGACATATGACGTCTCCCTTATATAGACCTGGATTGAATATTAAAGAAGGTATGTATATAAAATCAATAGATGGAAATAAACTAAACAAATCAACTTCACCAAATTTACACTTAGTAAACAAAGTAAATAAAGATATAGAGCTTACTATAGCAGATAAAGATTGTAAAAACAGTAGAGACATTACTATTCGCACAATACCAAGTGAATCTGACTTAAGATACCGTGATTGGGTTGAAAAAAATAGAAACTATGTTCATCGAAAAACTAAAAATAAAACTGGATATGTTCATATTCCAGATATGAGTCCATGGGGATATTCTGAATTTCATAGATATTGGCTATCTGAATTACATTACGATTCACTAGTTGTAGATGTAAGATTTAATGGAGGTGGACATGTATCCCAATTGATTTTAGAAAAACTTGCAAGAAAAAGATTGGGTTATGATATAACACGATGGATGGGAATTGATTCTTATCCTGGAGATTCAATAGCTGGCCCTATTGTTGCAATAACAAATGAATATGCAGGTTCTGATGGAGATATTTTTAGCCATTCATTTAAACTTATGAAATTAGGAAAATTAATTGGTAAAAGGACATGGGGTGGCGTTATTGGAATATGGCCAAGAAATTTATTAGTTGATGGTACGGTAACAACTCAACCCGAATTTTCGTTTTGGTTTAAAGATGTTGGTTGGGATGTTGAGAATTATGGAACAGAAGTAAATATTGAAGTTGATATAACTCCAGAAGATTACTCAAAGGGTGTTGATACACAATTAGATAGAGCTATCAGTGAAGTTCTTAAGGATTTAAAAAAGAACCCTGTAAAGAAGCCTAAATTTGATAATAAGCCAAACTTATCTAACTAGTAGTTAATTACTACTTAAAATTAAATTTACTAAAGCTAAAATATCTAATATATTAATTACAGAATCTAAATTTATATCTGCAATCTCATTTTGACAATCTTGGGGATTTACTAACCCTAATGCTAAGTTAACAAGTCCAGTGACATCTAAAATATTTAATTGATTATCTTGATTTATATCTCCTGGACTTAATCCAGCGCAAGAATCTTCCAATACATTTAAATTAATAGGAATATTTATATTAGAATTCTCATAATCATTTGTCTCTATTTGTAAATCATAAGCATATTGTCCAGCCGTTAATCCAGTAGTTTCAAAATCTAAATAGATTTCAGATACTTCTTGTGGAGCAACAATACCTGATAATGGTGATGCCTCTAACCATGTAGGCATTTTATTAATCAAAATAGAAAATTGATCTTCAACAAAATTAGCATTATAATTTACCAATAAACCGTTTGTTCCTGAGAAGTCTTGGATACCAATTGTACCTGAATTAGTTAAACCTTCCATACTTCTATAGTTAATAAAAATATCACCAGTAGAATACATTACAATCTGAAAATCATAAATACTGCCCTCAAAATTTGTAGGCCAATGTTGAACATTATCAAACCAAACCACTGCTCTTTCTTCATTTGAATGAAAATAGACATTTCCTTGACCAGTTCCATTTGAATTAATTGGATTTAGATCATCCCAAAATCCCATAATTGCTGGATTTGGCGCGTCTGAATTAGGAAGCGATGTATTATCCCAACCAATATTATCTTCTCCAAAACCAACCCAACCATTGGGGTTAATAATTAAATTTGTATAAGATGAATTAAAAAATGGAAATTCAAAGTCTAATTGCATTATTTGATCAGATGCATAGTCATTATGACTGAAATTTATAAGTGTAGATTCATTACTAATATCAATCCAAAAATAATCAAGGTTTTCATCATTTGATGATTTCCACGAATATCCATCTGCATCAATATTAAATTCTAAATCTGATTCACCTAAATTTGCAATCACAAAAACTTCCTGCATTGATGTTTCAGGGACTATTTCTACATCAATAGATTGGATATCAACAAATGCGTCAGGGTTATATAAAAGATTGAATAGTGAATTATATGCATTTACTTTTCCATAACCTGTTTGAATGTCGTATCCAACTCCACCTATATCATCTGCACTTTGCTGCATTAATAGCCTAACATCATATGCTGAAATATTATTTGATTCAGATCTAATTAATCCTGCAATTCCAGCAGCATGAGGACATGCTGACGAAGTACCATTAAATGTTGATGTGTATCCACCACTCATTGTTGTTGTATGAATTCTAACACCTGGAGCTAAAAAGTCAAGACCAGAGCCATAATTACTACCCCAGAAATTTTCTCCATCACAAGATGAAGTACTTTTTCTTTCATTGCATGGCGACAACGCTCCAACTGAAATACAATTCTCATATCCTGATGGATAACTTAAAGATCCACTGTTATCATTCCCACTAGCTGCAATGACAATACTCCCAATTTCAGTGGCATAATTTATTACAGATTCAGTATAACTAACATATCCACCACCACCAAGGCTCATGCTTATAACATCTGCTCCATTATCTGCAGCCCATTGTATTCCATTAGCGATGCCGTTATCATCACCGAAGCCACTGCTATCTAGAACCTTAACTGGCATAATTAAGCAATCCCAACAAACTCCAGCTATTCCACCTGAATTATTTCCCTTTGCTGCCGCAATTCCAGCACACGAAGTTCCATGACCTTGATCATCACTTGCATTTGTATTATTGCTAATAAAGTTATATCCTCCAACTAATCTACCGGTAAATTCTGAATGAGCTGAAACCCCCGTATCTAGTATTGCTATAGTTGAACTACTGTTACCTGTCGAAATATCCCACGCTTCATTTGTATCGGTATCACAATCTGGAGTACCTACATATGAACCACCATAACTGACAGCTTGACCAGAATTTTGATGAGCCCACTGGTCTTGATAATACTGATCATTAGGCTCAATATTCATCTTTTTTCTATATATTGGCTCAACATTAATTATATCTGATTCAGAGATAATCAATTGATAAATTTTATCAAAATCAATACTTCTGTTAAAAGTGATTTTATAATATTGATGTAATGAAAATTCATAGTGCTTATTTGAAAAGTTTTTATAATCAATAAATAAAGGAGAAATATTATTTGCTCCAAGTTCAACTAATTTATCTAAAAATCCAAAATCACTTTTAGTAGTTATGGGCTCTTCAAATCCCAACTTAGGGGAAATATTTTCTTCTAATTTAATCACTAAACTATTATTACTAATTAGATGAGATTGATATTCCGTCCATTGACTAGCAAATAAAATATTAGATAAAATTATTAATATATGTAATTTATTTTTCATCTCTTTCTCCAGGTCTATATTTAGATTCTAAATTATTTAAGATATCTGATTTTTCAAACCACACATCTTTAAGCTTTCGGTTTGCAAAAAGTATTGATTGATCAGAATAGTGAGGTGAATTTTTTTTAGTGGTTGCAGCTCCATATTGATGGACACTTTTTGAAGATACATTCCCATCTTTATCCCAAGTTGCAAATAAAATATAGGAATCTCCTGCAAATGCTTCTAGTTCTCCACTAGATTTTAAATCACCATAAATAGAATGCATTATGTCAGGACCACCACCAAGACTCAAGCTTCTACCCCCCCTAATCATTTTATTTACTTTTCCCCACGAGACATCAATTTCACCATATTTTCGTTTTAACAACTTAGCTGCTCTAACAAAATTATCAACTAATTCACTATCAGAAATTTTTTCATAATAATTCTTAAGGTATGGCTTAGTTGATAAAATAGCTAAAGCTGCTCCTTTGTTATTGGGATCAGTTTTTAAATCCCAATCTTTAAGCACTTTTAATGCTTCATTTACTATTGGGTCAGTTTGAGATATATTAGCTTCTAATATTTCATCTCTGTATTTTGCAATTGCAGACTGTTTTGAATATTCCATATCAAATTTATATTTAAATAGATCATCTTGAGATATTTTTAAATCAGAACTAAATAACTCTATAGCTCTCAGAGATCTATTGGTCATATATTTTTCAATTCCAAGTTTTTCCGGGAAAAAGTTTATGTTTGGATTATCCATTCCATCGGTTGTTTGAAAAGGTGTGCTATTACAATTTTGCAAAAAACCTGATGCAGGATTATAAATTTTAGGTAGATATTCATAATCTTCTCTCGATGTCCAAAGTGTTTCAGATTTATCGCCTGGTATATAATCCTTCCAATCATAGGAAGATTCTCTTTTGGGAAACGCTGCATTATACAAATAAAAGATGTTTCCTTGATTATCTGCATACATACAATTTAGGGATGGTAGGTATCTGAGTTTTACGGCATCTTCCCATTCTTTAAAATTCTTAGCCTTATTCATCTTAAACCACTGCTCAATT
The DNA here is from genome assembly GCA_002731795.1 of Fidelibacterota bacterium. GTDB lineage: Bacteria > Fidelibacterota > Marinisomatia > SCGC-AAA003-L08 > D37C17 > TMED161. The sequence continues at coordinate 19,232 of PCCQ01000035.1, read as the reverse complement.
TGTCTAATTTCATTCATTGCAGCATATCGTATTGCATAAGTACCATGCTTGAGATCTAATACAGGACCATGAACTGACCATCTAAGCTTAGTATTTAGATTTATATTGAATAATTTCAAGATTCTAAGGTTTAAAGAAGAATCATAATCTTGAAAATCAATCCATTCACCATCAAATAAATATTGCGAATTATTATCGGGGTTAATTGTTAACTCATATATGTCAATTAAATCCGGAGTATTAAGAGTATGAGCCCAGCCTAAATGTTCATTATGCCCTACAAAAACTACAGGTGATCCTGGGAGTGTGCCTCCAACAATATTCCATCCTTCTTCACTGTGCAGATGAACTTCATACCATGCAATCGGGCCATCCCACGGCTGATGAGCATTCACTAATAAAAATGTTTCATCATTTTCTGATCGATTAGGGGAAACTGCAAATGAGTTTGAACCTAGAGGAGCACCATCTCTCCAAACCTCTCTAGGTAACTGTGGTTGTTTCTTTTGATTTTTTGATTCAAATAAAAAATTGAAATAAAAATCTAATCCATATAAAAACTGAGTTCTAAATACAAATCCAGATACAATATCATGGGCAGTTATTTGACCAATTTCACCAATAGTCTCTCCTGGATTCAAACTAGCATAATAATTTAAACCATCAACATAAGCTTCAATGATATCTTTAACTTCACTGCTAATTAGTTTATCATAATTTTGCTCAACATTTTCTCTGACCCTTAAAAGATTAGTCAAATAATCAATTGGAAGCGTTTCTTTACCATAGATTGATGATAATTTTCCTCTAGTTTGTAGGACAACATCTTGAATTGTTTTAAAGTCATCTTCAGAGTGAGCAAAAGCAAAACCAAAAGCCACATCTTTATCAGTTACTCCATAAATATGAGGAACACCCCAGGTGTCACGAAGTATCTCTACGTCATATTTTGTGGATATAATACTGTCACAGAAACTAAGACTAAAAGATGTTGTAATTAATATAGTAAGTATTTTTAACATTTTTATAATATGAAGTGAAAACATAAACTTTTTTATCTATATAAAAAATAAATTATTTATATCAAATTGTAACTTAACTTTATATCATGCAGATCTATTTTTGAGTATGATATAAATTCCACAAATACATAATAATCCTCCTAGAGCAACGTTAGTCGTTATAATCTCATGAAACAAAAAGAAAGCTATAATTGATGCAAAAATAGGTTCTCCTAATGGTACGGAACTCACTATAGTAGGTGTTGTAAACTTTAACGAATAATAAAAAATATTATGGCCTAGTATGGTAGGAAAAACTGCAAGAAATATAAAACCTAGAATTTCTGTGTTTTCCAGAATTATAAATGAATCTGTGTAGAAGCTGCCAATGGAAAATATAGTTAAGGCAGCCACTCCATATAGCATTCTTGTATACTCAATAGTTCCTTCATTGTTACGCACTCTTTCGGCAATTAAAAGCGAAAGCCCAATGCATAAAGAACATAATAATGCATAGAAATTCCCTAAAGTATATTTTGACGATAAATCAAAATCATCTAAAAGCACAAATACTGTCCCCATTAATGCAACAATCATACCTAAATAAATTATTTTATTATATTTTCTCTTATAAAAAATTAATTCTATTAGTAAAGTGAAAAATGGTGCAAGTGTACCCAAAAAAGTTGCATTAGAAATTGTTGTAATTTTAACTGCTTGATAAAAAAGCATAAAGTGTAAACCCAATAAAATACCTGCAACAAATGTGCGAATTTTATTTTCTTTTGAAAGAGTGTTTAATTTTTTTCTAAAAATCAATGAATAAAACCAAAGTAATAAAGAGGCTAAGAACATTCTCCAAAATGCTATAATAGTAGCTGAAGAAGATAGATATTTTGCCATAATTGGAGAAAGACTTACAGATAATAAACCCAATGATAAAAGGGGAATAATTTTAGACTTATTCATTTATTTTATTAATTTCATGAAATGAAAATATTAATCAATTCAAAGCTAACATAATGATTATTGTATTTAAAATTCTTCATGTATTTAATTATAGTTAATTAACTGAAACTTTTATTAAAAATTCTTTTGTCATATTTTCTTCTAAGAAAAAATTTAAAATCAAACTATCACTCAGACTAATATTTTCATCATGTATCAATTCTAATTCTAAACTGTCAGGAACATTGTTGAATAAAAATAATAATTCTAAAGGACCTGAACTATTAGCTTCTACATTAAACTCCCATTCTTTTAGGTCACAAAATTCATTTGATTTATAATCTTGGGTAAATTTATCTCCAAAAATTGAGTCCCACTCTGGATGATAAAAATATCCTGATATCCAATTTCCTGGTGCAGGTGGGGGCTCAGGTGTATCCATTGAATCATTATCATCATAGCTGCTACTTGAAACACCAAAAATATTATTTTCATCAAAAATAGAGTCGAGTACTGTCCAAGGGTTCATTGAAGCTATAATTTGGATATTCCAATCACTAGACTCTTCTGGATATTGACAAGATCCATCATCATGATTTGCATTAACATTGTAATTGCAAGCATTAATATCTAAACATCCATTAATATTTTCATTACAACCAAAAAACATTAACAACATTGGGATTATATATGTAAAATTATACCTGTTCATCATTAATAAATTTTAATTAATATAAAGTTAAATAATTTAATCTTTATATGACATATAGTATTTTATGAATAAAAAAGAAATATCAACTTCATATCAACCTTCTAGCGTAGAACAGAAATGGTATAAAATATGGGAAGATTCTGATTGTTTTTCTCCTAAAGGAGATAAAGAATCTTTTACAATTATGATTCCTCCACCAAATGTTACGGGGATTTTGCATATAGGACATATCCTTAATAATACAATTCAAGATGTGCTTGTTAGAAAGGCAAGAATGCAAGGTAAAAGAACTTTGTGGCTTCCTGGCACAGATCATGCTTCTATAGCAACTGAAGCTAAAGTGACTCAAATGTTAAAAAAAGAAGGTATTGATAAAAAAGAAATAGGCAGAGAAGAATTTCTAAAACATGCATGGCAGTGGAAGGAAAAATATGGAAATACTATCCTAACCCAATTAAAACGATTAGGTGCATCTTGTGACTGGTCTAGAACTACTTTTACGATGGATCCTGAATATAGCGAAGCAGTAACTAAAGTATTTGTTGACTTATATAATGATGGAATGATTTACAAAGGTGAACGAATAATAAATTGGGACCCCAAAGGACAAACTGCCTTATCAGATGAAGAGGTTATTCATAGAGAAATCAGTGGTCACCTATGGCATTTTAAATATCCAATAAAAGATAGCGAAGAGCATATTATCGTTGCTACGACGAGACCTGAAACAATGCTTGGTGATACGGGTATTGCTGTAAACCCAACTGATGAGAGATATCAACATCTAATTGGAAAGTGTGTGATTCTTCCAATAGTAAATAGAGAGATTCCAATTTTCTCTGATTCGTATGTAGATAAAGAGTTTGGTACAGGAGCTGTAAAAGTTACTCCAGCTCATGATCCCAATGATTTTGATATGGGTCAAAGAAATAATTTAGAAACTATAAATATTTTAAATCCAAATGGAACATTAAATGATAAAGTCCCAGACTTATTTATTGGAAAAGATAGATTAGGCGCAAGAAAGCTAGTAGTTGAAACTATGGAAGACTTAGGTCTCATTGATAGAATTGAAGATTACGTTCATAAAGTAGGTCATTCTGAAAGAACTGATGCTGTTGTAGAGCCATATATATCAAAACAATGGTTTGTAAATATGGAAAAATTAGTTGGACCAGCCATTGATTGTGTTAAAAAAGGTGAAGTGAAGTTTTATCCAGAACGATGGACAAAAACTTACTATCATTGGCTAGATAATATTAAAGATTGGTGTATTTCTAGACAACTCTGGTGGGGTCATCGAATACCTGTGTGGTATAAAAATGATGAAATTTATTGCGGCATTACAGCTCCCAATGAAGAAGGTTGGGTTCAAGAAGAGGATGTCCTTGATACTTGGTTTAGCTCATGGTTATGGCCTTTTGCTACTTTAGGGTGGCCTCAAGATTCTAAGGATCTAGAAAAACATTATCCGACTCAAGACTTGGTAACCGGTCCAGATATTATTTTCTTCTGGGTAGCTAGAATGATAATGGCTGGACTATACTTTAAACAAGAAATTCCTTTTAGTAACGTTTATTTCAATGGATTAATAAGAGATGAAAAAGGCCGAAAAATGAGTAAATCTTTAGGCAACTCTCCTGATCCAATTGATTTAATGGACAAATATGGTTCAGATGCACTGAGAGTGGGGCTACTACTCATTGCCCCACAGGGCTTAGATATTCTATTTTCTGAAGAAAAAATTGAACATGGAAGAAATTTCATGAATAAAGTTTGGAATTCTGCGAGATTCGTAGAAATGAATATTGATAAAACAATTAATAGTGATATATCTTCTATAGATTCCAAAGATTTTGATATAACGGATAAATGGATTTTATCAAAACTTAATTCAACAATTTTAGAAGTAGAAAATGCTTATACTAATTATAGGTTAAATGATGCTGTGAAATCTATATATGATTTTGTTTATAAAAACTTTTGTGATTGGTATATTGAGTTTTCAAAATCTAGATTCTATGGAGATGATGAGAAGGATAAAATTATCGCTCAAAAAGTTTCTCTTTATGTTTTAGAAACAACTTTAAAGCTAATGCATCCTTATTGTCCATTTATCACTGAAGAAATTTGGTCTCACTTTAATGACAATAAAATGCTCATCAATGCAGAATGGCCAAAATCCGATGAAAAGAAAATTAATAATCAAATTGAAGATGAAATATCTACAATTATGAAGCTTATCTCATCAGTAAGAAATATTAAGGCAAACTTTTCAATATCACCTAAAAAAGAGATATCGCTATTTTGTAAAGTTGATGATAATACATCTCAAATTCTAAAGAGTTATGAAATTTATTTAGAAAGACTTGTAAAAGTAACTAGTATTGAAACTGATAAAAATATTTCAAAGCCTCCTAAATCAACAACAATCGTTATTGGTAATATGGAAATATATATTCCATTAAAAGATTTAATAGATATTAATAAAGAGATAGATAGACTTAATGTGCAAATTGAAAATCTGAAAGGGCGCTTAAATGCAGTAAATAATAAGCTTAACAATAAGCAATTTGTGGATAATGCTCCTGATGATATAGTAAACCACGAAAAAAACAAAAAAAAGCGTTATGACACTGAGTTAGATATTCTACAAAATAATTTAGATTCATTAATTTAAAGATATAGGAACTTTCCAATAATAAAACTTGATACAGAGATAACATACCTCAAAGGCGTAGGACCTACAAGATCAGCTAAATTAAAAAAATCCGGAATAAAAACTATAGATGATTTGCTATATCATTTTCCTAGAAAGTATATAGATAGAACCAAAATTTTACATATAAATAAGCTCCAAATTGGAGTCCAGGGAATGATTGTAGGAAAAATAATTTCACTAGATATAAAACAAGCTAGAAAAAGAAGATTTTTTGAAATAACTATAAATGACGGTAGTGGAACTTTAAAGTGTATTTGGTTCCGAGGTCTGAGCTGGATATCAGAAAAGTTTAGCTTGAATGAAACTATAGCTGTATATGGTAAAATTGAATTTTATAATGGTTTTAGATTGATTCATCCAGAATTTGATATGCTAGATGATAATGAAGATCCTATTAACACTGGAAAAATAATATCAATCTATCCATCAAATACTGATTTAAAATCAGTTGGAATAGATAGTCGAGGATTTAGGAGATTACTAAATAGTGCAATTGAGAAATCAAAATCATCTATATCTGATTTTTACAGTAGTAAAATATTAAAATCTAATGGACTTATAAATTTAAACTCAGCTCTTGAAAATATACACAAACCAGAAAATCAAAGAAAACTTGATAATGCTATATATAGATTAAAATTTGATGAACATTTTTTTCTACAACTTATTCTTGCATTAAAACGATCAAATTTAAAAAGAAATAAAACTATAAAATTCACAAATAAAGATAATTTTGTTAAAAAAATATTTAATCAAATTCCATTTAACTTAACTAATTCACAAATTAAAGTTTTAAAAGATATTAGGGATGATTTGTGTTCAGAAAAATCCATGAACCGTTTGATTCAAGGTGATGTGGGTTGTGGGAAAACAGTGGTAGCCTTGCTCGCCGCTGGAATTGCAATAGATAATTCATCTCAGGTCGCAATTATGGCACCCACAGAAATCTTAAGTGAACAACATTATAATAGTTTTAAAGGTTATTGTGATGCTGTAGGAATTTCTTGTGAGCTTTTGATAGGTAACCTTAATAAAAAAGATAAAGATCATATTAATGAAAGATTAAAATCTGGAGCAATAGATATTATTATTGGGACTCATGCGTTAATACAAGAAAAAATCAATTTTAAAAACCTTGGTCTTGCCATTATTGATGAGCAACATAGATTTGGAGTTGAACATAGAAAAATGTTAATTAAAAAGTCTAAAAATCCTAATGTCCTTGCAATGACAGCTACCCCTATACCTAGAACTTTATCTATGACACTCCATGGTGATATGGATATATCTATTATTGACGAACTTCCAAAAAATAGAATCCCAATTATAACAAAAATTGTAAATGAAGATAGATTAGAATCCATTTATGAGTTCATCAAAAAAGAAATGAAAGAAAAAAGACAATGTTACATAGTATTTCCAATTATTGAAGAATCAGAAAGTCTTGATTTAGAAGCAGCGCAAACAGGCTATGAAAATATAAAGAATAATATTTTTCAAGATTATAAAATTGGATACATACATGGAAAGATGAAAAAAGATGAACGTGATGTTCAAATGGATAAATTTATTAATGGAGAAATTAACTTATTAGTCAGTACCACTGTAATTGAAGTTGGAATAGATAATCCTAATGCTACAGTAATGATAATAGAAAACTCAGAAAGGTTTGGACTTACTCAATTACATCAACTAAGAGGAAGAATTGGTCGTGGTACGCAACAAAGTTATTGTATTTTGGTCCAACGAAAAAATACACCAATAGCCAATCATCGATTAAAAGTTATGGAAAATACTCTAAATGGTTTTAAAATATCAGATGAGGATCTAAAGTTAAGAGGTCCGGGAGAGTTTTTTGGAAAAAGGCAGCATGGTTATTTAAAAACAAAAATTGCAGATATTTCTAAAGATTTAGATATAATCAAATTTGCTCGTAACCTTGCATTTGATATTGTTCAGGATGACTGTGAATTAAAAAATCCCGAGCATAAAAATATTAAAAATGAACTAATATATAGGTATAGTAATATGCTTGAATTTATAGATATAGGATAATTAATTATGGATGAAAATAAAAATACACAACTTTTTATGGGACTATGTAGTTCACTTGTAACTCAGGCATGGATGCAATTAGGAAAAATTAAAAATCCAATGACTGATGAAATTAATATTGATTTAGAGGCTGCTTCATTAACAATTGATATGATAGTGATGCTCAAGGATAAGACTAAGGGAAATATTAGCGATGAAGAAACTAAAATCATTGATCAATCAATCAATGAATTGAGGATGAACTTTATAGCTTCAAAAGATAATAATAAATCAGATAAAGAAACTGAAGATAGTAAAAATGAAGAAGAAGATAAATAGACATTTTCTATTCACTTTATTAAGTTTTTTCATACCATTTTTTATATATCTTCTAACTATGGCCCCAACAACTTCATTTTGGGATTGTGGTGAATTTATTGCTTGCTCTGTTACTCTTGGAGTTCCTCATCCACCGGGAACACCTCTTTTCCTCCTTTTAGGAAATGTATTTTCTAATTTGCCAACATTTGATGATATTGGTGCACGAGTTAACTTAATGTCCCCTATTGCAAGTGCTTTTTCTGTAATGTTTTTATATCTAATTATTGTTCTTTTTTTAAAAAGGTTCATTGATGATAAACCTGAAAAACAAAAATTAATTGAATACTGTGCAATCATTGGAGCATTAACATTTGCAGTAACAGACTCTCACTGGTTTAATGCAGTTGAATCTGAAGTATATGCATTATCAACATTTTTTACATCCATTGTAATTTGGCTAGCTTTGAAGTGGGATGAAAGGCCATTTAATACTAATAGTATAAAATATCTTATTTTAATTTCTTATATGATGGGTCTAGCTACAGGCATCCATATTTTAAATTTATTAGCTATACCATGTATCATTTTCATTTTATTTTATAATAAAACAAGATCACCTAGCTTGAATGAAATTGATTATAAAATTTTATTTAAAAATATTTTATATATAGCTTTTTTATCATTTTTAGTATTTGCAATGATTTACCAAGTCATTATTAAGGGACTTCCTATAATTGGAAATAGCATGCAATCATTGTGGGTACCTATTACTATTTATTTTATTGTGGTTCTAGTAACCTTTTATTTTATAAAAATTTCTCATAAAAGCTTAGCTACCATATTTTCATGTATAGTAATGATCTTAATCGGCTATAGTAGTTATGCTACTATATTTATAAGAGCATCACAAAACCCATCAATAAATGAAAATAGCCCTAATACTCCAACCGAATTTCTTTCGTATATAAATAGAGATCAATATGGGGCTGTCAATTCATTTGACCCTGTAGCTGCTATACAAAATAGCTCTCACAATCATTGGAAAAGATATATAAATCCTCCAAAAAATGTATCTCAAATAAATGATCCTATAAGATTCAAGGAAGAATATTTGCGAAAAAAAGAACAGCCAACAATATCTGAAATAATGGACTTTGTATTTAGTTATCAAATTGGAGAAATGTATCTTAGATATTTTGCATGGCAATTTATAGGAAAAAGTTCAGTTGATGATACAAATTGGAATTGGGAAATTAGAGCAAAGCCCATTCAACCAAATTCCATTGGGAAACTATTATCACCTAAATATTTAGAGGGTATTAATCCGTTTAGATACATAATCCCATTTGCTTTTATATTAGGATTAATAGGATTTATTTATCATCTAAGGAAAGATTACCTTAGAGCTCTTTCCATATTATCACTATTCTTAGCTACCGGAATAGTCCTGATATTATATTTAAATCAGCATGATGCTCAACCTAGGGAAAGAGACTATTCGTATGTAGGAAATTTCTTTGCGTTTTCTATTTGGATTGGAATTGGTTTATATGCCCTAATAGATAGAATAAATAATTTTATTTCAAGTAAAAATATAAAATTACCTTCATTTATCATTCCAATTATTATGCTAATAGTAATGCCTATAAATATGCTTGCTACTGATTACAAATCTCATAATAGATCTGGAAACTACGTTGCATGGGATTATGCATACAACTTTCTTAATTCATGTGAACCTAATTCTATTTTATTTACTAATGGAGATAATGACACCTTTCCGTTATGGTACCTTCAAGAAGTTGAAAATATTCGAACCGATGTACGTGTTGTTAATTTAAGCTTATTAAATACAGCATGGTATATTGATCAATTAAAAAACCAAGGTCATAAACTTCCTATTTCACTAAGTGATGAAGCTATTAATTTAATAGAACCAATTAATGCCACTGCATATGCTTTGAATCTGTGGACATCAGAAATAGATGATATGACTAAAAAACTTCAAGAGCGAGGCATAAAATACGATATTAGTAAATATGGAATACTTCCGTGGAAGCAAACAAATACTTCGATTAAATGTTTATATGAATCTTTTGAAGATAAAAATAATAATGGAGTGTATGATTTTGGCGAGGTATTTACTGATTACAATAACAATGGTATTAGAGATAATTCAAAAGAAATTAATTTTAAACTGAATCCTACTATTAGCAATGCTTACCTTAGAGTTCAAGATGTAATGATTCTTCAGTTAATAAATGATATGCCAATTGATCGTCCTATTTATTTTGCAGTTACAGTGTCTCATAATAGTATGCTAGGGCTCGATAAATATCTAGAAATGCAAGGACTCGTTTATAAGTTCACAGGTAAAGAAAATTTAGATCCATCAGAGAGTCCACAACTAAATGTTGAAAAAACAATTCAGTTTATTTCTGAAACTAATGATTATGATAATCATATTAAAAACTCTGATGATTATATTAAAGCTATCAAAGAAAATAAGGGTATATACAGATATAGAAACCTTAATAATGAAGAGGTTTATTTTAGTAAAGATATCATTAGAATGACACAAAATTTTAGATCCCCATTCTTACAATCTGCCCAAGAATTGATATATCAAGACCAATTAGATGAGGCTAATGACATTCTTTTATCAATGGATAAATCGATACCAATTAATACAATACCAATCCTTCATAGTGATTATCAATTAACGGTAGCAAGATTATTTGCAATGGCAGGAAATAAAGATAAATTTAATTTTTATATGCAAGATTTAATGAATCGCAAAGATTTAACTATACAAGATCACTATGATATTTCATCTGTCCTTTTGATGGATTCTCATACAATTATTGAAGGTGAAGAGTATATTAAAAAAATGATTCAAAATTATCCTACAAGATGGGAGTTTAGTAGGATGCTTGTTGTTTATCTTAGTCAAACGGGTAGATATAAAGAAGCAATTGATATTATTGAAAATTGGATTTCATTAAATGATAATTTTAGTCAACCAGAAGCCTATAAAGAAGCAAAAGGGTGGCTTGATCTTTTAAAAAATGAATCAAGCACCAGTTAAACTTAGTATAATAATACCCCATCATAATGGTGAAGTTTTACTTAATAAATGTTTACAATCTCTCCATAATACAAGTTATTCAAATTATGAAATCATAGTAGTTGATAATAATTCAAAAGATCAAAGTATCTCAAAATCAAAAAAAGAATTTCCTAAAATCAAAGTTGTATCTTTAGAGCAAAATCTTGGCTATGCAGGTGGATGTAATAAAGGAGCCCTAGAAGCTAAAGGAGAACTTCTTTTATTCCTAAACAATGATACTATTCATGAAAAGAATTGGATTGAACCCTTAGTGGATATGATGGATAATTATAAAGATATTGGATCAATACAACCGAAAATTAAAAATATAAATAATAATGATAGATTTGATTACGCAGGGGGGTCAGGGGGATTTTTAGATATTTTTTGCTTCCCTTTTGTAAGAGGAAGAATTTTTAGTTCCATTGAGGTTGATACAAATCAATATGATAATCAATTTGAAATTTTTTGGGCATCAGGTTGTGCATTTATAACTAGAAAGAATATTTTTAATCAAATAACTTTTGACAGTACTTTATTTGCATATATGGAAGAAATAGATTATGCATGGAAACTACATTTGCTAGGTTATAAAAATTATGTAGAACCAAAATCAGTTATTTATCATGATGGTGGAGAATTTTCAACAAGTAATTTTTTTAAATCATATTATAACCATCGAAATAGTTTAATATTATTTTTATCAAATCATAATCTAATTTTTATGGGAATACTTCTTCTACCCAAAATATTGCTAGAAATTATTTCATTAGTAAGATATCTATTTTTATTAAACTTTAATGGAATTATTGCACAGCTAAGCTCAATTATGTGGATTTTGTCGCATCCTTTATATATGATTAAAAGAATTATTAAAATTAATAAGCTAAAAAGAAAACCTCTTTATTCAATTATTAGAAAAATGTATAAGCCAAGTATAGTTATTTCATACTTTATATTTTTAAAAAAGAAATTTTCTGATTTATCAATTAGCTAATTCAGTATTTCGAGACAATTCACAAAAAATTATTGATAGCACTACAATAGCTGCTCCCAAATAAGATAAAAGTCCTAGGATTTCATAACCAAAATAAACAGAAAATAAAGCAGCAAAAACTGGTTCCATTGCTATTATAATAGCCGTCTCACTTGCAGATAATATTTTTTGAGCCCAAATCATAACAAGAAGAGCAAAAGTAGTTCCAAAAATACCAGTAATTAAGATTGCTGAAATTGCTTCTCTTGAAAATACTATTTTGGATATATCTTCAACTATAAGACTTCCCAATAATGATAAAATAGAAGCAACAAGTGATTGAATTACAAAAAAATTAATAATTCTATCTTTATTGTATCTATCTTGAATTATAATATGAATAGCAAAGGATAATGCGCATCCAAATGTTAGTTTATCTCCAAAATTAAAACCATTTGGAGAAATCATTTGGATTCCAATAAAAGCTAAGAAAACTGAAATCCATATTCTGATAGAAATTGTTTCAATTTTAAAAATAAATAATATGATTGGAACCATAAGTACACTTATGCTTGTAATAAAAGCTGAATTAGTAGGAGATGTAGCTTCCAATCCATAATTTTGAAATCCATATCCAATAAATAAAATTAATCCACATATGGATGGACCTAAAAAATCTTGCTTGAAGTATCTAAAATCACAAAGGAATATTACACATATAGCAGCTAAAAAGAATCTTAATGCTGCAAAAATAAATGGTGGAAATGTTTCTAGATGAATTGCATCCTTAACTACAATAAAAGTTGCACCCCAAATTAAAGCAGTGATAACTAATCCTATTTGAGCTAATATCTTCTTATTTTTTAGCATTAACGATAGTAGTTATCTCAAATGTAAGATTTTTTACATGAACTTCTTTAAAATTTGAACGTATTAATAAATCTTTCAATTCACTTGATGTAAAAAAGTTCTCTACAGATTCTGGTAAATATCTATATGCTTTCGAATTTGAGAATAACGATGCTACTCGAGGTAAAATATTATTGAAATACAATTTAAATAATTTTGAAGCAAAAGAAGATTTAGGCTGTAAAAATTCCAATATACCAAGTTTTCCATTTGGTTTGAGAACTCTATAAAATTCAGATAACCCTTTTTCAAAATCTCCTAAATTTCTAAATCCATATGATATTACTAATTTGTCAAAAGTATTATCATCAAAAGGTAAATTTTCAGCATCACCCTCAATGAAATCTATATCATGAAAATTATTTTTTTTTGATTTTTGTTTTGCTATTTCTAGCATATTAGCAGATATGTCTAAGCCAATAACTTCACACTTAAATTTTTTCTTAATTGTAAGTGCTACATCACCAGTTCCTGTGGCTACATCAAGCACTTTATCTTTACTAGAGAAACCCAATGAATTTATAAATTTTCTTCTCCATATAATATCCACACCTCCACTTAAAAAATGATTTAAAAAATCATAGGATCTAGAAATATCATTGAAAATATATTTTACAAATTCTTTTTTATCTTTTCCCTTATGCTTGAATTCATTCATTTTATTTAATATTTACTTTGTATATGTATATATGAATTTATAAGATTGATTTATAAATATATAGTTAATAATGATAAGAAATAAAAAAAAATTCATAGACAGTTATAGTAGATACATTTCTTCAAAAGATTTTATATCTTCAAATCGAACTTTTTCGTATACAACGAGTTTATCCTGGGATAAATTTGAAAGTTGCATAGATATTGAACATCCTAAACTCAAGAATATTTTTTTTGTAAACAAATTATCAAAAAAATTTAAAATGCTATCAGCAGGAAAGCATAAAAGCTTTAGTCTTGATAATAAAAGTAAGGATCAATTTAATTATAATCTAAAAAAATATATAAAAGATATACATTCAATTAATCATAGTAATGAAACTAATATTCCCGCTATTGTTGGAGGTCAAAACTTTGATATAAATAAAAAAAACGATGATATTTGGTCCAACGTTCCAAGATTAGAATATTGGATTCCAAAAATCCTTTTTTTAGATAATAATGGCATATCAACTGTAACTCATTTTTTTGATACTGTTTTAGAACCAGATAATGCTTATGAAATCATTGATCATAACTGTTCTTTAATTGATTCTTTAATTAAAAATGAATTTACTTCTAATAAAAATATAATTATTGATAATGAAAAAAATCATATTGATAAAAAAAAATTCAGTAATTCAATAAATGAAATAAAAAGAAAAATTAAAAGTAAAAAAGTATCAAAGGTAGTGATTTCAAATATTATATCATTTGATATTGAACAAAGACCATCATTTGTACCATTGCTAGAAAATCTTACAAAAAATTATTCTAATTGCTCGGTTTTTTATAAAAAATTTAATGACTCTCAAATTATTATTGGAGCTACACCAGAATTAATAATTAAGAAAACTAAAAATGAATTACAAACTAATGCTTTAGCTGGATCAAAGCCTATAGAAAATAAAGATGAGCTATTAAGTGATTCAAAAATTATTGAAGAACATGACATTGTTGTAAAAGGAATTATTGATAATCTTAAATCATTTAACCTTAAATCTACCACAGATAATAAGAATATATTTGAATTGAAAAATATATCTCATATTATAACTAAAATTAATTCTAAAGTTGATGATAGAATTAACCCACTTGACATATTAGATTCTTTAGTTCCAACGCCAGCTTTATGTGGCTATCCTAAAAAAGAATCATTGAAAATGATTAATAATTTGGAGGATTATGGAAGAGGACGATATGCTGGTCCAATAGGTTGGATAAATTTAGATATGAACTGTGAATTTTATGCTGCCATCAGAACAGCCTATTTTAATAAAAATAAACTTTATTTTTATGGTGGTGCTGGAATTGTAATAAATTCCAATGCTGAACAAGAATGGGAAGAGATAGAAAGAAAAATTAATGCTATAAAAGAAATTATTAATGAGTAATATAAATTTAAATTGGTCGCAGAGGATATCCGACACATTTTATGCCCTTGGTGTGAAACATATATGTATTTGTCCAGGAGCAAGAAATACACCTCTAACTTTATCATTTATTAAAAATAAAAAATTCATTTCAACCTCACATATAGATGAAAGGTCTGCTGCTTTTTTTGCTCTTGGTCTTTCAAAAAAAACAGGTAGTCCATCAATTATCATAACTACATCTGGAACAGCTGTAGCAAATCTCTATCCTGCTATTATTGAATCCAATTATAGTAAAACACCTCTAATAGCACTAACTGCAGATAGACCTAAGCATGATATAGGTATTGGATCTAATCAAGCTATTGATCAAAATAATATATTTAACAATAATGTTAAGGAATTCATTGATTTAGGATTGCCAAACGAGGATCTTCACTTATTACAAAATAAAATTATAAATATTTTCAATTCTTGTATTGGTACTTTCGATTCACCTCCAGGTGCAATCCATATAAATACTCCTTTTGATGAACCTTTAATTGAGGATGTTGACAATATCCAAAAGATTTATATTAAGAAGATAAAATCTAAACTTAATTATAAATATTCACCTGATTTAAGAAATACTTCAATAGATAATTCATTAATTATATGTGGCGAGATTAATGCCAACGAATCTTTAGATCAAATACTTGATTTTTCTGAATATGTGGATGCACCAATATTAGTTGACCCCACATCGAATCTAAGATTTTACAAAAAACATAAGAACATAATATCAAATTATAATTTTTTCATTGATAAAATAGAAAAATCACCTAATATTATTTTTAGATTTGGACGTAAACCAACTTCAAAGGTACTCCTTAATTTTTTAAAAAATCATAAAAATGTATATTTAATAGATCGGTATCCTGATTTTAATGATTCAGCTAATCACAAAATCAAATCTGATTATGAAAGCTTTTTAAACTATATTAAATCTTCATATGAAAAAATAAATAATAATCCTTTTTCAACTTTATTTAATAAATATCAAGATAAAATATCTAATCTTATTAATTTATCCTCCAAGGATTTTACTGAGGGGATATTCATTCATAAATTATTATCACAAATTCCTTCAAATTCTAATATTCTATTAGGAAATTCGTTAGCAATAAGAGAAGTTGATGACATATGCTTAAATATAAATAAGAATCACAATATTTTCTGCAATCGAGGAGCTAGTGGAATTGATGGCTTAGTTTCAACTATGCTTGGAATATCATATGCCTCAAAAATAACATCTAATATAGATTTAGCAATTTTAGGGGATCTAAGTTTTTTCCATGATATGAATGGATTACATTTTCTAATTAATAATAAAATTAATACAAAATTTCTCATTTTAAATAATAACGGGGGACAAATTTTTTCTAAATTAGATATAAGTAAATTTGATATTCCTAATTTTGAAAAATTTTGGATAACTCCATTGAATATAGATTTAAAAAATATAGCACAACTTTATGGAGTTGATTATTTTGAACCTAAAGATTTAGATGATTTATTATTAATGATTAATAAAAAAAATGATAGACCATTAATCATTGACTATAAAATTGATATTAAAATTTCAGAAGAAAGAAAAGAAAAGTTAGTTGAATCAATTAATAAAATAATTAATTAATCATAAAGGTTTTCACCTTCGGATTTAGCGATTATTGCCGCTCCAATAGAGTCACTTGTTACATTAACCATAGTTCTTAACATATCAAGGGGTCTATCTACTGCAAGCATTGCTCCAACGATAATATCTACACCAGCAACATTTGAAAGACCAACAGATTGCAAAACAATAAATATCATCACCAAGCCAGCTGAGGGAATTCCTGCAGCTCCTATAGATGCAAGAAGAGCTGTAAATACAATTGTTAACTGTTGCATGAATGTTAAATCTATTCCTGGTAAAATTTGTGCAATAAATAGTACTCCCGCACATTCATATAATGCAGTTCCATCCATATTAACAGTTGCTCCTAAAGGTAAAACAAAACCTGAGGTAGTTTTTGAAACCTTAACATTATCACGTACACAAGACATAGTAACAGGAAGTGTTGCACTTGATGAACTTGTCGAAAATGCCATCATCATTGCATTTCTCATTGCTTTAAAATGAAATAAAGGTGATATTGATGTAAACATATAAAAAATAAGTGGAAGAACGATAAAAAGGTGAATCAATAATCCAATAAATATGGTAAGCATATACATTCCGATTGATGGTATAATACCAGTACCAGAATTATGAACAGCTTTAATGATTAATCCGAAAACGCCTATCGGAGCTAATCGAATAATAAAAGCAGTTATAAACATAATTGAGTCATATAAAGATAACAAAATTGGCTCAATACTCTTTTTACGTTCTGTACTTAACTGAGTAATTGATATACCAAAAATTAAAGCAAAAAATATTATTGATAACATATCACCATTTACTATTGCATTGAATGGATTTGTAGGAATAATACGATATATCATGTCTACAAAAGATGATGGAGCGGAAAGTACTCCCTGAGGATTAATATCGTTAGGTAAATTATCTAAACTAAAATATTCTCCTGGTCTTATAAAATTTGTTAGTAATAGTCCAATTGTTATCGCAAATAAGGATGTACATAAATAATACAAGAGCGTTTTTAATCCTAATCTAGAAAGATTAGTACTGTCGGAAATTGTTCCTATACCTACAATTATAGATATAAAAACAATAGGAACTATCATCATTTTTAATAAACGAATAAATATATCTCCAAAAGGAATGAATATAGAAGACTGATCAAATGAGATAGCTACTATAAATCCAAGAAAGATAGCGCATAAAATTTGTATATATTGTTGTTTTAAAATGTTCATAATAAAAAAAGGCTCCTATTGGAGCCTTTCTTTTCGACTTGATAACATCTCTGTTATACCTATATCTTTTATGCTAAAATGAAACAGAAAGTGCTAATCTTAATCTCGAATTAGAATTAACATTTCCTAAAGTGGCATCAAGCTGATCTCCACTTGCATCAGGGGTCATACAATATTCAAATGTTGTAGTCAAACCATCTAAAATTTCATAACCTACGCCAAAAGTATAATGAGCAAGATATACAGGTGCAGCACCTGCTGCCGCTACGTCAATTGTACCAATACCAACAACACCCCAATCCCATCCAACAAGCAATCTTGTATCTCGGCCATCACTGTTAACTTGAAAACCAGTATATCTATTACCATCAATATCAAGTTTTAGCCCAATAGCTGCGGTTGGATCTGTACTTTCAACAAAATTTTCATATCTAATTGAGAATGTCGGAGATAAAGTTCTAGCTTGAATATAGCTTGAAACACATAATAATAGAGCCATGAATACTAAAATATTTTTTTTCATTATTTGTTTCCTTAATTATTAAAAGGCCTGACCAAAAGATCAGGCCTTAAAATGAGATTTATTAAAATCCAAACCCTACAACCATTGAAAGGTTACCATCAGAAGTATCACCTGTACCTCTTAGATCATAGTTTGTGCTGATAGATGTATTAAATCCATCACCACCGTTCCACCATGTGAAACCAAGACCAAGAGATGTAGTTGTAGTGTTATTAGCTGTTGACCAACCCATTCTTAATGAAGTATTGCCAACACCAAATGACATTAGCATTCCAAGAGTTGAATCATAACCAACAGTTGTTGTACCATTAAGTGCATATGATGCACCATATGATGTATTTACTACTATTGGATTAGCATCTAAAGAACTATAGTTGTTGCTCATGTGAAAACTCACATTAGCAAACATAAAACTAGCAGCACAAGCTACTATTGCTATATTTTTAACCATTTTCATTTGTTTTCTCCTTAGTTATAACTGTTTTTTTGATTATAAAACATCAAATTTTTTAATTTTGTATATTCCCGCTAGAAGTTCTAGCGGGAATATAAGATCATATAAATGGATTAAAATCCAAATCCAACAACCATAGAAAGGTTGCCATCAGAATCAGCACCAGTACCTACTAAATCGTAGTTAGTACTAATAGATGTATTGAATCCGTCACCACCAGTCCACCATGTATAGCCAAGGCCAATAGATGTGCTAGCAGCAACTGAATCATCAACACCATCATTTGGATCTGAATCAGGAACAGCAGCTGTCCATCCCATTCTTAGTGAAGCATTACCAACACCAAATGACATTAGCATTCCAAGAGTTGAATCAAATCCAACACTTGTTGTACCATTTAATGCATATGAAACACCATAAGATTCTGTTACTGTTGGTGTAGCTGCATCTAAACCACTGTAGTTATTACCCATGTGAAAACTCACATTAGCAAACATAAAGCTAGCAGCACAAGCTACTATTGCTATATTTTTAACCATTTTCATTTGTT
>PCCQ01000034.1 GCA_002731795.1 Fidelibacterota bacterium | reverse complement strand
GGTAATAGGACAAAACGCGAAGGTGTGCAAAAAATGAATACAAACGTATCAAAATCAAGTTCCTTTTATGGGAAGATGATGGCAATTCTCGTCGTAGCTCTGTTTTCGCTTAGCAGTTTTACTGCTATGGTGTCAGCAAGTGATGATGCAGATGAAGAAGTAGAAATAACCATGGGAATTACCCTTGGTGAAGCATTGGTATCCGAATCAGAAGGAGAAATAGGCATAGTAAGTGAATTCAATCCAGCTCCAATGGACGGAGAGGAAATGCCAGTTGCCGTAACTATGGCAGATGGTAAGTTTTCACCTGCAAGACAAGCACCAGGTGATGCTAAAGTTTTCTTAATGGATGACGATGCAGAAAATTGGATGTCAGGTCCATGGATTGAAGCTTCACATGTTGAAACAGCTTTGAACGATGGTGGTTACTCATTCGATGTTTACCGTGGAGGTAAATGGGGAGGAGTTAACAAAGAGCTTCCATCTGGAGATGCAGGGTTATCAATGATTGATGATTATGAAGTCGTAATTTGGTATTCTGGTTGGAATACGAATGTCTTCAGTTCATCGGAAACTTCAGTTCTAGGAGATTACTTGGATGGAGACTGTGGGGGTTCTGATAATTTTTGTACAGACAACAGAAACATTATTCTTTTAACACAAATGACTGATTGGGTAGATGCTTATTCAGGAACATTTGAAAATACATACTTACATTCGGACACTCAATCATCTTCCTACTTGATTGTTGGTGGTACCTCTAACCCCATGAAAGGAGTTTCAGGTTCTATTTTTGAAGGTAAAGAGTATGCAACAGATACAGCAGGAGTTCACTACTTAGATAGACCTTGTGGAATTAAGCCAACAGGAACTGAGGCAGTAGGTGCGTTCTGGTACGATCAAAGAAAAGGAGCAGCTGATGGACATGAATACCATGCAGTTCAATATCCGTCAGATATTGGAGCTTCAACTGCAACTCACAAAGCTTTCCATTTTGCAGATGAAATTGGAGTTTTCAATAAAAGATCTGATAGAGCAGATTTCTTTGCATCCATTCTTTCATGGATGGAAGTTACCAAAGAATCAACTAAGAATGTAGATATGGGTATTGGCGGGGTAGATATTCCGAATCATGTACAGTACTGGAGATCCGTTGAGTCTATGGTTCCTGTAGACATTGGAATTACAGTAACAAACTATGGAATGTTACCACAAAGTAGTACAGCAGTCCACTTGAAATTGAAGAATCAGTTTGGTCAGATTTTGTTCGATAGCACATTTGATACACGTGCTTTTCCTGAAGGCCACCCTATGCACATTGAAGATTCAATACAAAACGGTGATAGCATAGTATTCACTTTTAATAAAACAAATGATAGATATCAAAGAATTTATGATGGACTTGATCCAAATAAAGCCCGTCATGTTCTTTTCACTAGTGCAGGTATGGACGTCATGACTGCAGAAGTTGTTCACACAGGTGACCAAGGTGCACCAAACAACTTCGTTCAAGCAGAAATTGGAGTAGGTAAATGGATTGAAACAATGGAAGCGCCTGAAGATGAAATCGGTATTGCTGGGACTATATCTGACACAACAGACAATGGTGCTAACAGTTATGATGGAGTTAACATGCACAGAACTGGTAGTTACGACTGGGATGCTGATGGATGTGGATACTTCGACAATGATGAAGATTCATGTACTGCTGCAGGAAACACAGTTAACAAAACAGTAAACTCAGTTTATCATGAAGGTAAATCTGCTTTAGCGATGTTCAACACAAATGGTTGGTACAAAGCTAACGCAAATCCAGCAATTTGTGATTGGGGTGATGATTCAATGACTGATTCAAACTGTCCGAAATTCACAATGCAACCCAACCAGGACGATGTTTTCGTATCTCCAGCACTTGACTTGAGTGCTATGGAGGAAGTCGTCATTGGTTTATTGTTCACAGGCTGTATGGAATCTGGAGATTACTTCAGAATGCAAATATCTAAAGACGGTACCACTTGGACGAACTTAATCAGTTATTCTGGTTTCTGCCCAGGTGAGGGTTCTTGGTACTTATTTGGTGGTTCAAACCAGAAATATCAAGGATATGTTCTAAGTGATACCTATTACGGCAGTGACGACACAGATTCAGTTTATTTCAGAATTCAGGCTGATGCAGACAGTGATCAAAACACAGAAGGTAGTAGACCGTATGCAGGCTGGTTCATTGATGAGATAGTGTTCAGGGGAACAGAGAAAATTACTCGCGATGTGGCAGTCGGCGACATTACGGTAGATAAAGATTTCGAAGTAAAAGATGGCGGAGATTCGCTCTGGAGAGAGATTAATGCTACAATCATTAACGCTGGAGAGTCTTCATGGCCAAACTTACCAGTCAAATTCACAGTTGAAAATTTACAAGGTGAAGATACATCCGATTTCTTGGATGTTACAGAGCCAGTTATTCAACAATTGGCAGGCAACTCGATTTACGGAGATATAACTCAGAACTCTGATCAGAAAGAACTTTTCTCTGAATTCCAGTGTCCTGGAGCTAATACCTACTATATAACCGTAGAAGTTCTTGTTCCGGCAGGTAAAGATTTTTTCCCATGGAATAACTCTAAAACAGTATCATTCCGCGTGTTTGATAATTTCTTCTCAGATGACTTTGATACTGGTGATAGAGACGAATATAGTTACACCGAAGTTGAAAGATTGAATACAGGAAGCAACATCAATAGGTGGTTAATCGATTCGATAGGTAACGACGCTTACAGTGGCCAATATGTACTACAATATGCCAAGGAAGGAACTCATAACGATGAGCAGCCTGATACTGTAGGTGGTAGAGATGATAGTTACATCACACAAGATCAATACGACAGAGATGGCGAAGGAAGCAAATGGCAACCAGATGTGAATGTTGACTTAAGAGCAGCTTTCAAACCATTAATTATGTACGCAATTAAGTGGGACTTAGGCTCAGGTGACAGGCTTGAAGTCAGAGCTTCTACAGACTTTGACAGTGCACAAAAAATAGGTGGTAGTGAAACTTGGACCGTAATTAAGACATATGAAAATGATTGCAGCTGTCCAATGTTCAGTGAAGATAAAACAACATGGCAAATTGAAGAACTAAGTCTTGAAGCCTTCGAAGGTTACCAGACTTGGATTGATTTTAGAGTTGTAACTGCTAACGGCGGTGGACAAGGTGTCTTGATTGATGACTTAGCAGTTATTGGTAACGAGTACAGGAATAATATCGATATTGTTAACGTAGATACAGTTAGATATTCAGCCTCAGGTGAAGAACATGAATTATCAGTAACTGTTAGAGGAATTGGCCTTGAAGATCAGAGTGGGGTTACTGTAGCAGCTAGAATCACTGATTCTAACGGTCTACGTGTTTGGCCTTCAGATAGAACTTTTAATTTCTTTACAATACCAGGCGCTCTAGCTAAGGGTGAGGAATTCACAGTTGACCCAAGTACAGCAGGAGCTGACTGGAAGTGGGGTTCAGATCTTGGACCTGGCATTTACAGAATGCACATTCAAGCACTGAGAGATGACGATGTACAAGTTCCAGATGAGAGTCGAGCAAAGAATTTCAGAACTATTACTTTAGTTTTGGGAGCAGCATTGTTAACTGGTGACCAATGGTCAATGGGTGATGGATGGAGCTCAGGTTCATACATTTGGGATGGTTCTGAAGATGGTTCTTTAACTTCAGAATTCTTTACAGTTTGGAACAGCAAGCCATTCTTGGTTGTTGAAGCTGAATATGAGTTGATTGATGCTAGTGTTAAGGCACAAGTTAGATCTGGTAACAGCGGACCTTGGTATGACATAAAATGGAGATCAACTGACCAGTTGTCTACATTATACTCTATACCTTCTGCAAATTACACTCAATTGCCTATGTACTGGGAAGGAAGTAGTGCATTCGATAATTCAACTGCACAAACATTCTTTGCTGACTTAGGTGCAGTAGAGCAACTCGGCGATGGTTCAGGAAGTCTTCAAGATGCATATATTGGAAGTGAGATGCAAATTCGTTTGACTGGTTCTTCGTCAGGTCCAGGTTCCTCAGGAATGTTCAAAGCATATTATCCATCAGTTTTCGGTTTGGATGATTACTCAGTTGACTTGAGAGATATATCTCCAAAGACACAGAATGGTGAACCTTCTTCACTCACAGGTGATACAGTAAGTCGAACCTACACCGTGAAGGTCAACAACTTTGGAGCTTCATCAGATTCAGGAGTAGTAGACTTTGTTCTTACAGCTCCAGATAATTCATTCGTTGAATTGTTTGATGGAACTATGGCAATCATGGATTCAGTTCTTCAAACAGGAAGAGAAACCTACGTTGCAGTTAAGCCTATCAGCGGTTCATGGGGTAATGGCAGAGATGCTTTATCCGGCGGTGATCAAACAGCTTACATCAATTCAGATGGACAAATTGGATGGCCAAGTGGTACCGTGGAAGTAGGTCAACCAACTGGTTGGGATATCAACAATCCAACTAAGACTTCATGGAATACCGTAGAAGGTAAGCCAAGTGAACCTAGTGCAACTAATTTCGTAAGTCCAGGTCAAGTTATGACTGTGAACATAGATGTCACAATTGGATACGCGCAATGGGCACCACCAGGAACCTACAGTATCCAAGCTGATGCTCGATCATGGTCTGACTATGATAACACGTTTACTAGTGGAGATTCTGACGGACAAGCTACAATGATTATTGCAAAACCAGACCTTTCAATAGGCAGTGATGTAAGATACATATCTCACGCAACTGGCTACGGAGAATCTGGTGCAGGTTGGGTCAAAAAGACAGGTTGTGTTAACAATCCAGCAGGCAATAACCCTTGTGAAAAAGATGAATACTTCAGATTCATGTTCCAAGTTGAGAATACAGGAACTGAAACAGTAGGTACCTTCAGAGTAGGTCTTCTTGATTTCGAAAGTAATCCTTTGGGAGTTCAAGTAGGTCTTTACTGGACCAGCTCAGGTTGGGCTATAGATGAAACAAAGACTACAGCTCACGGAGCCGAAATAGTTTCAGTAGGTAACAAGAAGTATATCGCATTTGCAGCTAAAGCAAGCGAGTTAGGAATGTCGGCAGGCCCAGGAGATCAAAACACTGGATCATACGACTTCTATCTTGCAGTTGATACAGAAGATACAGTTTCCGAATCTAACGAAAACAATAATAGATATCCTGTAACAATAACAGCTGTCAAAGAAGTAAACACAGTTCCATCTTTTGGATTATCCTTACTAAGTATGTCCATTAGCGGTCTTTTGGCAGCTATTGGAATAGCTCTAAGGCAAAAAGAAGAATAAGGAATTATAAGACAAAGTGTAGTAAGAGGAGCCTTNTGCTCCTCTAATCTCTACAAATTAGTATTTGTTAGCGTAAGCTCTATTGTTGATTNTCTAGCAATTAGGCAGTAAATGTGGCGAATTCTCTNCAGAATACACATGGTTCATGGCTACCTGAAGGTTCGCCACATGAGGGGCATGGAATCAAGCCTTCCGGCTTTTGCATATTTTCCCGTATTTTTTCCATTCCATTAAGTAAAGAATGCCTTGTCCCTGGTTGTTCTTTTTCTAATTTCATTAAAATTTCCCTGAATGTATTCCTTTGAGCTCCACCAGAATGTGGGCAATCTCCATCATGAAATTCCATTTCTTTTAGTATGGAATATAGATACACTTCTTGTTCAGGAAGTCTTCTCAACGGTAGCAATCGAGGAATAAAGCCCTCTTGAACAAATTTATGAGGTGCCATTCGCGATAATCTAGCAATATCGCCTCTTGCATGATTCATTAAAACAGTCTGTGCAAAATCGTCAAGATTGTGACCAAGAATTAAACAATCCACATCTAATCGGTTCGCCATCTGGTTGAGTGATCTTCTCCTCAATATTCCACAAGGTGAGCATGGAGAGCCTTGAGGTGGTTTTTCAATTAGTAATTCACCTAAGGTAATCCCTATTAATTCTTTATATGAGAATATTTCTAGCTGAATATCTAGCTTATTACATTCCGAGGCTGCACATTCCAACGATTTAGAACGATAATTAGTTATTCCTTCGTCTACAGACAGTCCTACAATTTCAATATTTCTATCTCCAACATATGATTTCAGAATATGAAGTGCTACGGTAGAGTCCTTCCCTCCAGATAGTCCAATGCCAATTTTTCTAATATCTAAATCTGAATTTTTTACCAATAGGTTGATTTGTTTTCTTAATTCTTTCTGGGCATTCTTTTCAAAAGATTTAAAAAAACAAGATTTGCATAGGATTTCACCAGAATACCTTCTACTTATGACCGGATCTTCTTTGCAACGCTTGCAACCCATAAACAATTATAAGCAATACTTTATAATGTTTAAACGGTACCGAAAGTATGACACAGTTATGTCACTAATAACTTTAGTTTAAGGCTTTAATGACACATATTTTGTGTCAAAAAGCATTAAGTTTATATACTAGCTTGACTAGTATGAGGCAACATGGCCCCATTAGGACCTCTAACTACTAATCGCTTGACAGTGCGTTTAGATCCTGAAAGAGCTGCAAGAATTGAGTATTGGGCTTCTGAAAATCCGTTAAGGATTAAATCTTACAATCAATTGGTTCAAGAAGCTCTTGATGAATATATAGATCGTAATACACCTTCTCCTAATGAAAAAATTCTCAACGTTAAGATACCTGAAAATACTAGTACAAGATTACAAGCATTACAAGACCATGGCTTCGGTTCAACAGATCACATAGTTACAGAGGCCATCTCAAGTTATGCAATTACTAAATTAAAAGAGCAAAAAGACTTTGAATTTTTGGATAGTGAAGCTAAAATGATGACTAATCGTCGAAAGATGGTTTTCTCAGATTACGGACGTGAATAAAAATGATGGAAAGATTAGAAAGTTTTGATAGCAGTGACTTGATGGAGTTTATTACTGCACCTCAGGTGAAATTAGTTGGAACTGGCGGAGCAGGTAATAATATCCTTGATAGACTATACAATAGAAGAGTAAAAGGTGTTGAAACCATAGCTCTCAATACTGATGCAAATCATTTGCATAAAAGTAAAGCTCACGTAAGGAAAGTAATAGGTGCTAAGATAACTCAAGGTAGAGGGGCAGGTGGAGATCCGTATACAGGTAAAAGATGTGCGGAGGACGACGAAGAGTCTATTAGAAGTAAGTTGAATGGCGGAGATATAATATTTGTAATCGCTGGGATGGGTGGAGGTACAGGTACTGGGAGTGCTCCGGTTATTGCTAAGTATGCTAAAGAAACTGACGCTGTTGTAGTCGGTGTAGCTATACTTCCGTTTAAAGAAGAAGGATTGCCTAGGCGTAAGGTAGCTCTGGAAGGCTTGGCAGAATTAAAGAAAAGCTGCGACTGTGTAATAGAGTTAGATAATGAAAAGTTAAATGAATTAACAGGTGGTGACTACCCGATTCAGAAGGCATTTAGTGTGATGTCAGATTTAGTATCAGGTATTGTTCAATCCCTATCTGAGGTAGTAACAGAACCATCTATGATTAATGTAGATTTTGCAGACTTGAAAAAAATCATTGAGGCTGGAGGTACAGCTAAAGTGCTATACGGTGAATCCGATGGTTCCGATCCGGGTAGCGTTTTAGATTCAGTCTTAGGAAATCCTTTGTTAGGCAATAATTACAAGGGTGCAGAAGCAGTTCTTCTTCATATTGCTGCAGGCAGTGAATTCGCAATGAGTGATTGTCATGAAGTTCTATCTGCTCTTAAGTATGACTTAGCTGAAGATGCCAACTTGATATGGGGACTTCGAACTGATGACTCAATGTCTACAAAGGTGAAAGTAGTAATGCTTGTTTCTGCGATACCTGAATCTGAGCATGATTTGAGTACCGAAGCTGAAGATGAACTTAGTTCACTAGGCTCTTCACTTCCAATGATTAACTAGTTTTTTCTATTTCATAAAGTCTAAAAGCGGAAAGCACTAGACTGTGCCTTATAGTTCCTTCATCTATATATTTTTGAATTGATTTCTCGCTTGCAACTTCGACTTCTATGTCTTCACCGGGATCTAAATCTTGTTCATCCAATTTCTCACAATTTTGAATAAGAACGGTGTGACATTTATTGGTCTGAAATGCAGGATTAGGGTCAACGTAGCCTAAATACTTAGGATCACTTCCTATGTATCCAGTTTCCTCTCTTAGCTCCCTTATACCGGCTTCAATAGGCTCCTCATTGTTTTCAATGATTCCTCCAGGTATTTCTAACTCAAAATTGGAAGTTCCAAATCTGTATTGTTTGACCATTACAATTTTTTTATCCACAGTAATGGCAATAACATTAATCCAATCTGAACCATCTAAAAGAACAAATTTATGACTTTTACCAGTTCTAGGAGATTTAGCAACTAGTTCACGCATAGTAAATATTCTAAAGTCTCCTGCAGGCTCCTCAGAAATAGTTTTCCACTTATTATTCTTCAATTAATATTTACCATTTCAATTATGAAAATTAAATCTTCACCAGCTAAGTCACTACTGCTTGATCCAGCTTCACCGTATGCTTGACTAGCGGGGATTCTAACTGCTAATGTTTGCCCTTCGTACATTCCAATCATTTTAGAATCAAATCCATCAATCATACCTTTACTTCCATCGCAATTTTCGGAGGGATTACCTGCTTCAACACAGCCTATATGCCTTGCTTCCAAAGTATCAGTGTGTTTGTTACCGTCAGTGACACCTGCCCTTCTGTACTGGTAATTATCCCAGATGTACTCCATACTACTGTCGAATAATTTAGCGTTGCTAGCTAATATTCCGGCATAGTGAACGTCTACAGTATCTCCTGTTTTGGTCAAATTACCAAAATCATAGTCAGTGTTAACATCCATTCGAACTTCAGCTGTTTTCGTAGAATCTCCACCAGAAGTAACTTCAATGTATGCGTATAACAATCCTTCAGCAGAAGATGACGTTTTGACATTGATTAATAGTGGTTTAAGAGAATCTTTTGTAAGCATAATAGTCTCAAATCCATTCTCTACATCTATCGTAAAGCCTCCATCATTGGATTTAATAGATATAGTAAATGTATCTGTAACTGAACCCGTATTTCTTACCAAAAGCACAAAATCAGTTTCTCCTCCGGGTTCCGCGTTATGATTGTTCGTTACAAACTCAGCTTCAACACCATATGTTGGATTGGCTACAGTTTCTTCTGTATCAACCATTGATGTCAGGTATAACCCACTACCAATCAAAATAACAACTAGCAGAAGAGCAATAAGTGCAGGTTTTGAGTCTGGCCTTGAACTATCAATTTTTCCGTCACGGTAATTTGCGGGAGGTTTGGCCTTTTTACTTCGTCTTGCCCTTTTTGCCATAATTTAACTACGAAAATGCCTTAAAAAAGCTGATGTTTATTTTCTGTGCTTAGATCTAAAGAAAAAAGCCTTCATTGTGTCCTTCCAAATATCAGGGTTTTCTCTAATTCTTCGTATTGAATAAGGGTACCAATCTGGTCCATACGGTATGTAATACCTGACAGTGTAACCTTTTGAAACTAATTCATCTAAAACTTTGTCAATTGGTACTCCAGACAGTGCTTGGAATTCGCAATTATTCTTTGGAAAATTATTTTTCTCAATAAGTTTCTCGATACGTTCTATAATCCAAGTATCGTGAGTTGCAAAGCAAGAATATACCTTATTTTTAATCATCTTTTCAGCACACTCCACATAATTTTCCCGTATTTTGTTATAGTCTTGGATAGCTATATCCTTACTTTCCTTATACGCACCTTTGCACAATCTAATATTGGTATTAGGGCCCTTGAGTAAGTCTATGTCATCGCTTGTACGATACATATATGCTTGTAAAACAGTTCCGCAATTAGGATAATAGTTAACGGCCTTCTTACACATTTTGATAGTAGATTCTGTGACTTCAGAATCTTCCATGTCCATTCTAACAAACGTGTTATACATTTTAGCTTTATCTAGTATTACACTAAGATTATCCCAGCAAAGGCTCTCGTCAACTTTGAGTCCAATTGCAGTTAACTTCAATGAAATATTACAATCAACTCCAGAGTTTGCTATGCCATCTATTAAGTCACAATAGGAATTAGTTGTCTTCGTAATTCCTCTTCTATTTTTTACTTCTTCTCCAAGTAAATCTAGAGTACCAACAAATCCTTTCTTGTTTAGTTTTCTAACTAAATCAATCCCATCTTCTAATTTATCTCCTGCAACATATACCGAAGCTATTCGACCGATAACTTTTTTGGGCATCCACGGAGCTGTGCTCTGAACAATTCGATTTAGAATACCCATTATTGCTAATGTAAAAGTGTGTTTATTATTATAGTGTCCGAGACCGATTTATACAGCTCTGCTTAGCAGAGATTATGTCACCTTCGTCAGTTACATGTGTTAACGGAAAATTAGAAGTCCCAAACAACCCAATTATTCCAGTAATAATTGGGGATGGAATCGGTTTAGATGTTACTCCTGTAGCCACCAAAGTTTTGGATGCAGCAGTCTCAAAAGCCTATTCCGGTGAAAAGTCTATTTCTTGGGAAGAAGTTCATGCTGGTGAAGCAGCCTTTGAGGAAACTGGTGAATGGCTTCCTGAATCTACCCTTGATTCGATTAGAAAACATTTGGTTGCTCTCAAAGGACCATTGACCACTCCCGTAGGAGGCGGCTTTAGGAGCCTTAATGTAACATTAAGACAAAAGTTAGATCTTTTCGCATGTGTTAGGCCAGTAGTCTGGTTCGAAGGTGTTCCTAGTCCTGTAAGGAATCCTGAAAAAGTGGATATGGTCATTTTTAGGGAAAATACTGAAGATATCTAT
>PCCQ01000033.1 GCA_002731795.1 Fidelibacterota bacterium | reverse complement strand
AATTCATATATTACAGGGTGAAAGAAGTATGGCTGTAAATAATAAATCTTTAGGAAGGTTTCATCTTGATGGCATTCCTTCAGCCCCAAGAGGTGTTCCTCAGATAGAAGTGACATTTAAACTAAACCAGGATGGTATTTTAGATGTTTCGGCAAAAGATAAAGCTACTTCAAAAGAGCAAAGTATTAGGATTGAAGCTTCGAGTGGATTATCAGATGAAGAAATAGAAAAAATGAAAGAGGATGCTAAAAAGCATGAAGAGGAAGACGCTAAGCTAAAGGAAGTTATAGATTTACATAATCAGGCTGATCAGTTAATATATCAAACTGATAAGCAGTTAGAAGAATTTAAAGATAAGCTTGATGAAGAAACTATCTCTAGTTTGAATAGTGCTAAAGAAAAACTTGCAGAATCTAATAAAGGTGAAGATATAGAAACCATAAAAGCTGATATAGAAGCTTTGAATAAAATTTGGTCATCGGCATCAGAAAAAATGTATAAAGATTCAGCTCAATCTAGTAATGAACAAAATCAGGGATCAGATACATCAACCGATAATTCAGAATCTGAAATAAAGGACGCTGATTACGAAGTAGTAGATGAGAAAAAAGAATAGTTTTTTGTATTTATATTGATAAAATTATTAGCTAATGGTAAGTAATTTTATCTATAAAATTTTATTTGCAGTAATATTCTTTTTTACAATCTGTTATTTGTTTATTTATTCTCTTTTTTACAAAACAGATATTTTTGCTGATTCATTTGAAACTAACATAAGAGAATCATTTAAAAAGCATTCAAATGGTTTTTTAGTTGATTATACATCTGTAGATGGAAATTTTGATCAAGGATTTATTTTTAATCAGATAATATTTAAAAGAGATAGCACTGAAATATATATTGATAATCTATTTTTTAAACTTTCATATCATAAAACACTTTTATCATCAATAAAAAGGTTATTAAATCAAAAAAATAATATACTAGAACAGATAGATATAGCCTCTATTTCAGCTAAAAACTTTAAGTTTAAAAACGATTTTTTTAATTTCCATATTGATGAAATTAATTTAGACCAAAGCATTTTATTTGCTAAAAAGATAATTTTTAGTTTTAGTGATAATATTATTGAATTAGATCAAATGGAAACGTTAGGCGATTATGAACTAAGCTTAAATAGTCTAAACTTAAATGAATTTTTTAATGGTAATAACCAAACAAACATTTCAAGAGTAGATTTTTCCAATAAAAAATATAAAAGTAAGTACACATATTTAGATATAGTTTTATATCCAAACTACAAAAAAATAAACCCTAGCTTGATAAATTTATCATCTATAAATAATAAATTTAACTACAATAACCTAAAGTATTACTTTAATTATGATTTGAACATTGACTTAATTTATAATACTGGTAAATTATTAATAAACTCGTTTAAGGTTTTTGATGATAAAATGTATAACAAAATTGATTTATATGGAGAGATATTTTACAATGATCTCAAAGTAAACATAGATTGTAATACATACAAGCAGATGTTTTTCAACACTTTTGTACCTAAAAAGAGTAATATAATTGTAAGAGGCGAGGATTATACATACAATATAGACTTTACATTTTATAAAACTAAAAAATTTGTAACATCTACAATTGATAAAATTTCTGGAAAATTAAAATTTAATTTAAATGAAGATATTGATTATTTAGTAAGTTTTCCACAATCAATAGAAATGATTGATAAGGATTATAAAGGAAGTTTTTCTATTCCTGATTTATACGAATTTGATGATATTTATAAAGTACAAATAATCGTAGATACAGAGCGAATCAATCCATTTAGATTAAATCATTTTAAACGTTTAGATTAATTTATATTTTCTAATTATTTTATCATAAATTATTATAGATTTAATTAAAGTATTTTTGAAATGATCCATTTTATTCTTTATATATTATTTATCACACATGGTTTTTCAATTAGCTTAGAATACAAGCCAATTGAGCTAATGATTGATCCTGAGTCTCCAGATGTAGATTTAGTTAAAATGTTCCAATCAAAATACATGTCTATGCAAAACGGAGATGAAGGTTATGGGTCTTTTGGTCCTAAAACTACAAAATTTTGGCAAGACATATGTAATGATAAGAAAATGTATGAAATTATATATGAAAGTTCATTAAATCTTAAAAATGATAAGCAGTTTAAGGAATCAAATATGATACTTGATTATTTGATTAATTTTGATAAAACACCTAGAAATATAATTATTAAATCAAAATTTCTTAGAGCGCAAATATTTTACGACTTATCATATTATGTTCAATCTATAGATTATTTTAAGTCAATACTTGAAGAAGATATTTCTTCAGAATACAGAAAAAAAGCTTTGTTTATGACTGCATATATATACAATAATAATCTAAATATGTATACCGATGCCATCGAATACTACAAAACCTTTTTGAATGATTACAAAAATGATGAACTTATTTCTTCAGTTGAATATGAATTAGATCAAATTAATAGCATAGTAGCAAAAATAAAGGATTAAAATGTCAAACACATCGGATTTTAGAAACGGACTCATTATTGAACATAAAAATAACTTGTTTAAAATAATAGAATTTCAACACGTTAAGCCAGGCAAAGGTGGAGCATTTGTACGCACAAAACTTAAAAATATTAAAACTGGGCAGATTATCGATGAAACATTTCGATCAGGAGCTAACATTTCTATAATCAGAATTGAAGCACGGGAGTTTAATTATTTATATAATGATGAAAATACATATTTTTTCATGGATAATGAAACTTATGAACAAATTGAATTACAAAAGTCAATTATTGAAGATATAACTCCCTTTCTCATTGAAAATACTAAAACCGTTATCGCTTTCAATGATGAGAATCCAATTGAAGTTAGAATTCCACCTCATATTAATATGAAAATAACTGAAACCGATCCAGGCGAAAAAGGTAATACGGCACAAGGTGGCACAAAACCAGCAACACTTGAAACTGGTTTAGTTATCCAAGTTCCATTATTTGTCCAAATTGGAGATTTGATTCGAGTTGATACTAGAGAAAAAAAGTACGTAGAGAGAGTAAAGTAAATTGAAAGAATCATACATAAAACAATTAATTAGAATTCTTCAAGATAGTGAGATAGATACATTAGAAATATCTTCTTTTTGGGGTAAGAGTAATATAAAATTATCTAAAAACTCAGGTAATAAATCTAAACCTGTAGTAACTGCAACTGATTACGTTGAACCAAATATACCCGATCGGGAAATTGACCAAAGCCCAATTATTGAAAATCTAGACCACCAAAAGAATCAAATAGAAAATTTAAATACCAATCCAACGCAACAAAAACCAGAAATATCTGGCAAAATTGAATTTATAACGGCTCCCCTCGTTGGAACTTATTATTCTTCGCCAAAACCCGAAGATCCTCCATTTATATCAGTAGGTGATAGAGTTGAGGTTGGTCAAACCATATGCATTATTGAAGCAATGAAAATTTTCAATGACATCGATAGTGAAATATCGGGTACAATCGAAGAGATTCTAATAGAAAATGGAAGTCCTGTAGAATACGGGCAAAAAATTATATCTCTTAGATTAGATGATTAATAAAATTCTAATTGCAAACAGAGGTGAAATTGCATTAAGAATAATACGTGCATGTAAAGAAATGGGAATAAAAACTGTAGCTGTCTATTCTGAAGCAGACGAACTTTCCCTCCACACTAGGTTTGCAGATGAGGCTGTTTGTATTGGACCTCCATTAAGCTCAAAAAGTTATCTTAATATCCCTTCTATTATTTCAGCTGCGGAGTTAACTAATAGTGATGCTATCCATCCTGGGTATGGATTTTTATCTGAAAATTCTGAATTTGCGAATATATGTATCGAAAATAATATCACATTTATAGGCCCAGATTCAAAAACTATTGATTTAATGGGAGATAAATCTCAAGCAAGAAAGACTGTGGAGGCTCTTGGGTTAAGTATTATACCTGGAAGTAAAGACATTATTCAAAATATTGAAGAATGCAAAGAAGTAGCAAGAAATATTGGTTACCCCGTTATGATTAAAGCCTCTTCAGGTGGTGGTGGTAAAGGGATGAGAATTGTAAAAAAAGAAGACGAATTAGAGTCATCCCTAAGTTCAGCCCAAGCAGAAGCCAAAGCTTCATTTAATGATAATAGAGTTTATCTAGAAAAATTCATAGAAGAGCCAAGACATATTGAAATTCAAATTATTTCCGATTCTCATGGAAATACAATATCTCTTGGTGAGAGAGAATGTTCAATACAACGAAGAAATCAGAAAATAATTGAAGAGGCTCCTTCTGTTGTAGTGAATGAAGAGTTGAGAGCTAAGATGTCCGACTCTGCAATCAAGATTGCTAAATCTGTAAATTATTTAGGTGTAGGTACTGTAGAATTTTTATTGGATAAGTATAATAATTTTTACTTTATGGAAATGAATACGAGGGTTCAAGTAGAACATCCTGTTACAGAGTTAATAAGTGGAGTTGACATAATTAAAACTCAGATTAGATGTCATGATAATTTTATGCTACCTAATTGGATGCATAAATTAAAACCTAGAGGTCATTCCATTGAATGTAGAATAAACGCTGAAGATCCGTATAAAGATTTTATGCCAAGTCCAGGAAAAATATTAAGTTTACATTTACCATCAGGTATGGGAGTTAGAACTGATACACACATATATGTAGATTACGAAATTCCTCCATATTATGATTCAATGATATGTAAATTAATAGTACATGCAGCTAATAGAAAAGAAGCTATAAAAAAAATGAGATCTGCATTAGATGAATTTGTAATAGAAGGTGTTAAAACAATAATTCCCTATCAAAAATTTATTCTTGATAA
The DNA here is from genome assembly GCA_002731795.1 of Fidelibacterota bacterium. Taxonomy (GTDB): domain Bacteria; phylum Fidelibacterota; class Marinisomatia; order SCGC-AAA003-L08; family D37C17; genus TMED161. The sequence continues at coordinate 13,414 of PCCQ01000033.1, read as the reverse complement.
TGAAAGATTTATTGAAGGAAATTTTAGTACTAATTTTTTAAATGAATTAAATACAATTGAGGAGTAATAATGGAAGTATTAGATAATTTATTGTACACAGAAGATCACGAGTGGCTAAGAGTAGAAAATAATAAGGTTTACATAGGGATAACTGATTTTGCTCAAAGTGAACTCGGAGATATTATTTTTGTTGAATTGCCATCAATTGATGATAATGTAGACTCTGGTGGAACAATTGGAACTATAGAGGCTGTAAAGACAGTTGCAGACGTATATACACCTGTAAAAGGGAAAATAATAGAAATCAATGAAAATATTGTAGATCAACCAGAATTAATTAATTCATCTCCATATAATGATGGATGGATTGCATGTATTGAATTTGATGTTTCAATTGATGAAGTTAAGACCCTATCTTCTGAAGAATATTTAAAATTTATAGGTAAGTAATGAAATATATACCATGTACAGAACAAGAAGAAAAAGATATTTTATCATTTCTTGGATATAATTCTTTTGATGAATTTATATCCTTCATTCCCAAAAACCTTTTAATTAATGAACCATATGGTATCTCAGAAGGTCTTTCAGAATTAGAGCTTTTAGCTCACATGAAAAATATCAGCAACAAGAATAATGAAGGTATTAGTTTTATAGGTGCAGGTGCATACGACAAGTATGTTCCTACAATTGTTGATTTTCTATCTTCGAGGTCAGAATTTTATACTGCATACACTCCATACCAAGGAGAAGTAAGTCAAGGAACATTACAGTATCTTTACGAATACCAAAGTATGATATGCTCTTTGAGTGGAATGGATGCAGCAAACGCCTCATTATATGATGGTGCAAGCGCAGTTGCAGAAGCTGCAATTTTAGCAAGCGGACATAATAAGTTAAATAAAATCCTTATAAGTCCATTTTTAAACAAAAACTATATTTCAGTACTTAAAACCCATGCAAAAAATTTAAATCTTGAGATTTCGATGTTACCAGAAGGTAATGATGGACAGACATCTTTTGAAGACATAGATTTATCAAATAATGATATTTCATCAATTATTATTCAATCTCCCAATTTTATAGGACAAATTGAAGATTGGTCTAAAATATCAAATAAGATAAAAGATTTATCCGCTCTTCTAATAGGCGTTTCTGATCCTACTACTCTATCAATTTTAAACCCTCCGGGACACTGTGGAGTTGACATATATGTAGGAGAGGGCCAAACATTAGGAAATTATCTCTCTTACGGAGGACCTTATCTTGGACTCATGTCCGTTAAGAATTCATTAATTAGAAAAATTCCTGGTAGAATAGTAGGTAAAACAGAAGATATTGATGGAAAAACCGGATATACCTTAACATTACAGACTAGAGAACAGCATATTAGAAGAGAAAGAGCAACTTCAAATATTTGTACCAATCAGGGTCTTATTGCTTTGAGAGCAACCTTATATTTATCATTAATGGGTTCAGAAGGGTTGAAAAAAATTAATCAGCTTTCTATGTCACTTGCATATTATATGGCTAAAGAAATAGATAAAATAGATGGCTTTACAGTTGTTCATAAATCAAATTTTATAAATGAATTTTTAGTTAAAACCTCATATGATGCCGAAGATGTTGCTAATAGATGCCTCAAAAAAGGATATGATATATTACCCATATCAAAAAATGAAATTTTAATCGCAGTAACAGAAAAGAGAAATAAACAGCAAATTGATAAATTGGTAGATATTTTTAGGAATCATAAGTGATTTTTGATAAGCTTGAAACTCAAAGAAATTCAAAAGGTACTCAAGTCCTTGCATTAATTGACCCAGATGTAAAAAATGATAATATATTTCCTCAAATAATTGATACAGTAAATAAATCAAATTTTGATGGTTTACTTGTAGGGGGGTCGAGAATAGTTGACGATAATTTCAATAAAAGGTTATTATTTATAAAAGAAAACACAGACTTACCGATTATTTTATTCCCAGGTGATTCTTCACAAATATCCGATAATGCAGAAGCAATTTTATTTTTATCACTTTTAAGTGGTAGAAACCCAAAATATTTAATTGAAGAACAGGTAATATCGGCAAGAAGGATTAATGATTTAAACATTGAAGTCATTCCAACAGGATATCTTCTTCTAAAAACAGAAAAAAAATCAGCTGTTGAATTGATTAGCAATACGACACCACTCGATATGAATAATACAAATAATGTCATAGACCACTGTTTGGCGGCCCAATATATGGGAAATAAACTATTATTTTTAGAATGTGGAAGTAACTCAGATTCATCAGTAGAATTATCTCTATTAAAACAGATTAAAAACAAAATAACGATTCCCTTAATGGTTGGTGGAGGTATAAAAAATAAAGAAATGGCTTTAAACTTAGCTGAGGCGGGTGCTTCTTATTTGGTGATTGGCTCATTAATTGAACAAACACTTGATTTCAATATAACGCTCGATATCAATCAATCAGTCCGTGGTCTTTATGTCAGCTAATACCTTAACTCAAATAGCAAAGAGGTATCTACTTTATCTCCAACTTGAGAGAAGATTAGAAGTCAATACTCTGAATGCTCGATGGTATGATCTAGAAAGGTATCTTTCTTTTTTATATAAAAATAATATCAAATCTTTTGGTGATATCACATCAAAAAATATAGACCTATTCATTTCTTCATTAAAATTTTATCAGAAATATGATAGGAAAACTGAATATTCTTCTTCAACAATAAATAGATATATATCGACGATTAGAAGTTTTCATTTCTACTTGTTTGATAATAATATCGTAGAAAAAGATGTTTCAGAAAAAATTCATCGACCTAAAAGCATAAATAAACTTCCATCTGTTTTGAACGTTGAAGAGATAAATGAAATTATTGATTCCATAGAATTAAATAGACCAATTGATTATCGTGATAAAGCTATAATATTAATAATGTATTCATCAGGACTCAGAATATCAGAAGTTGTAAATATTAAGTTAACAGATTTAAATGTAAATGAAAGTTTCATATCAGTTATAGGAAAAGGAAATAAACAACGAATTATACCTGTAGCAAATAAAACAATGAATTTTATTAAAAGTTATATAGAAAATTTTAGAATTAAATTCCTTAAAAAAACTAATTCAAGGGGATATCTATTCCTAAATAATAGAGGGACACAAATAAGTCGAGTTAGTATATGGAAAATCATTAAAAAACATACACTAGTATTACACAATGATAATATTACTCCCCATGTTTTCAGACATAGTTTTGCTACACACTTGATTGAAGGTGGGGCGGACCTTAGAGCGGTTCAGATGATGTTGGGACATAGTGATATTTCTACTACCCAAATATATACTCATTTAGATACAACATATTTAAAAGATGTGTATACAACTTATCATCCTAGAGGATAATCTTGCTATTAAGCTTATTACAGTCAGATCCTAGTGCGTTTTTGCTTTTATCTATTAGTCTTATTTTCTCACTATCTTTTCATGAGTTTTCACATTCATTTATGGCCTTAAGACTGGGAGATGACACTTCATATAGATTGAATAGAACAAACATCAACCCAATAAATCACCTTGACCCAATAGGGACATTAATGATTTTTTTTGTAGGTTTTGGATGGGCAAAACCCGTCCCAGTTAACCCCTACAATCTTAAGAATCCCACAAAAGATATGATGAAAATAGCTTTTGCTGGTCCAGCTTCAAATTTACTTCTTGCCTTCATATCTTTATTAATAATTAAAATCTTCTCATCAGGAGATAGTGTATTTATGATATTTTATTATATAAATTTAGCATTAGCAGTATTTAATCTTTTGCCTATAACTCCACTTGATGGTTCGCAAATTTTTAACCCAATAATCTATAAATTCAATCCTCAGGCTGCAAATTTTCTAACACAATATGGAAGTCAAATTCTATTTGGACTTATTTTGTTTGGCTTATTTACAGGCTATTCTATACTTTGGAATTTAATGTCACCAATAATTTCCTTACTAAATTATATTTTTGTATTCTTAGTAAATTTTTTATGGTAAAAAAAATAATAGATCAAAACTTTAGACGTAAATCTAATAAATATTATATATTTAAAAATTTGCTAATACTCGTCTTAATCATATATTTAATCACCGTCTTAAACAATCAATATGGATAAATAAAAATGAAATTAATAGAATGTGTTCCCAATTTTAGCGAAGGCGTAGATGAATCAATAATTAGTCAAATAACTAATGAAATCTGTTCTATTAATGGAGTGACTTTATTAGATGTTGATCCTGGAAAGGATACGAATAGAACAGTAGTAACTTTCATTGGTATGCCAGATCAAGTTATTGAGGCAGCATTTTTAGCTATAAAAAAAGCTTCCGAATTGATAGATATGAGCAATCACAAGGGTGAGCACCCCAGGATGGGCGCTACAGATGTTTGTCCACTAATCCCTGTAGCAGAAGTCTCTATGGAGGAATGCGTTCAATACTCTCATCAATTAGCAAAAAAAGTAGCAGATGAGTTAAATATATCAGTATTTCTTTATGAGGAATCAGCTTCTAATGCAAAAAGAAAAAATTTATCAAATATTAGAAAAGGGGAATATGAGGCAATGGAAGAAAAGTTGCAAACCAAAGGGTGGACTCCTGACTATGGTCCTATTTCACTAAATACAAAATCAGGGGTAACTGCGATAGGTGCAAGAAATTTTTTAATTGCTTATAATATCAATTTAAATACTAGAGATAAAAAGATTGCTTCAGATATTGCTCTTGACATTCGTGAAGCAGGAAGAGCAAAGAGAGATAAAAATAATAAAATATTAAGAAAAAAAGACGGCTCTATTATAAAAGTCCCTGGGTCACTAAAGAAAACAAAAGCGGTTGGTTGGTATATTGGAGAATATAAAAAAGCACAGGTTTCACTAAATCTCACTAATTATAAAGTCACTTCAATCCATTCAGCTTTTGAAGAAGTAAGAAAGCAAGCAAATAAAAGAGGTGTCAGAGTAACAGGAAGTGAAATTGTTGGTTTGGTACCTAAGCAAGCTATATTAGAATCTGGATTCTTTTATTTAAATAAACAAAATAAATCAACGGCAATTCCCGAAAAAGATATAATTGATATAGCAATTGATTCACTAGGATTAAATGAGATTTCAATATTTAATCAATCTGAATCAATTGTTGAAAATAGAATACAGGAAAAAAAGCCTCTTGCTAACTTAAGCGTTAGTAGATTTACTGATGAAGTTTCACAAGAGAGTCCAGCTCCTGGGGGAGGCAGTGTAAGTGCTCAGGCTGGAGCATTAGCAAGTGCTTTAGTTTCGATGGTAGCTAATTTATCTTTTGGTAAAAAAGAATATTTAACTAATAAAGAATTAATTTTAGACATAGGCATTCAAGCTCAATCTCTTAAAAAAGATTTGTTGAATTTAGTAGATTTAGACTCTAATGCCTTTGATGAGATAATGATAGCTTTTAGAATGCCCAAAAAGACAGAAAATCAAATAATAGATAGAGATGCAGCAATTATGGCAGCTACTAAACATGCTATAGATATACCATTTAAAACCATGGAATTATCGATGAAAGCTCTAACCTTATCAAAAAAAATTATGAAAATTGGTAACAAGAATTCAATTTCTGATGCTGGAGTTGCAAGTGAGATGTCATTTGCTGCCATAAGAGGAGCTTATATGAATGTTCTTATAAATCTAAAAGATTTAAACGATGAAGGCTACGTTTTTAAAACTTTAAATAAAGCTAATAAAATTTTAACTAAAAGCGATAGAGAGATTAAAATTTCTAGACAATATATTGAGAAACAATTAAAGTGACATTTATTAAAAAAATAAATAATGATTTAGTTAAAAAAATTGCTGCTGGAGAGGTGATTGAACGACCAGAATCAATTATTAAAGAACTAGTTGAAAACTCAATTGACGCAAAATCAAAAAAAATTGATATTTATATTAAAAAAGGCGGTCTATCTTCAATTATAATTAAAGATGATGGTATTGGTATTAATAAAAATGAAATTGATATAGCATTTAAATCTCACACCTCAAGTAAAATAAATTCAATTAAGGATCTAGACTCAATTTACACGCTCGGATTTAGAGGTGAGGCTTTAAGTAGTATAGCATCCGTTAGTCATATTTCAATTTCAACCTCTTCAGATGGAACAATATCTTCAAATGCTGATTTAATTGATGGGAAGATATCAAAGATATCATCAGGAGCCAGGACCCAAGGAACGACTATATCTGTAAATAATTTATTTCATTCATTTCCAGCTAGAAAAAAATTTTTAAAAAGTGCTGATAAAGAGTTAGCGAGAATAACTAAAGTTTTAAAAAAATTCTTCCTTGCTTATCCAGATATAGAATTTAATTATTTTTCAGAGAAAAAACATATTTATGCTCTAAAACCTAAATCTATGATAAATAGAATTATAGATGTTTTTGGATCACAATATAATGATAAGCTTCTTAATGTGAATTCTAAAAAAGGCCAGTATATAGTTGAAGGCTACATATCAAATCTTGATGTACTAAAAAAGAGAGCTGGGGATCAATATCTTTTTATAAATAATAGGCCAATAAAAAGTAAAATGATTCATAATTCTATTATATCCTCATATAGCAGCTTAATCCAACGAGGTGAATATCCTTTTTACTCTATCAATATTAAAGCATCTCCTAGTCTTTATGATATAAATGTTCATCCTATGAAAAAAGAAATCTTATTTAAAGAAGAATGGAAAGTAACTCAAATTATAAAAGAATCCATAAAGCAATCAATCGCATCAATACCATCTTCATTGCCAAACTATAATTTCAAACCTTACAACCAAGAAATCCAAAGAACTGAAAAAATAAACTTTGATGATAGTAACCTTTCACAAATGAGTATTGATACAGTGATGACCACCGGTATTAGTAAAAATATTGATGAAAAAATTGATGATATCTTGAAGCGTGAAAAGAGCATTGAAATAGATGATCTTTGGCAAATTGATAATAAATATATTATTACAAAGCTTATTGATGGAGTAGTAATAATTGATCAGCACGTAGCTCATGAGAGAATACTGTATGAATCTGCAATTAAAGCGTTAGAAACAAAGGAAGTAGAATCTCAAGCTGTTTTATTTCCCAAAACAGTAGAATTTGCTGCTGATGACTATGATATATTGATTAAGCTTCTTCCATATATAAATAAAATAGGCTTTAAATTAAGAGAGTTTGGCGATAGAACAATTATTATCGAAGGAGTTCCAGCTTATATTAAAAATGATGATGAAGTTTCAATAATTAATGAAATAATATCAAAATATGATACTTATGGAGCTGACGAGCTTGAAATTCACGATAAGTTAGCAGCCAATTACTCATGTAAGGCAGCTATAAAAGCAGGTGACCATTTAGAAGATAATGAGATGAAATATTTGGTAAATAAATTATTCCAAACACAGAACCCATATTACTGCCCTCATGGCCGCCCAATAATCGTAAATTTATCCACTGAGGATTTAGATAAAAGATTTGAAAGGATCTAAAATCATGAAAAAAAGAAATTATTTTTTAACTGGTCTCATATCGATATTTCCACTTGCTATTACATACTTTATCATAAATTGGTTGTTTATATTTTTTTCTGAACCTGGGAAAAAATTAATCAACTATTTTTTTAGTAATTATAACTCAACTATCATTGAACATATTGTTGGATTTATTTTAACATTTACGTTCATTTATATTGTAGGAGTTATAATATCAAATGTTTTAGGCAAGAAACTTTATGTGTTATTTGAAAAACTATTAGCCAAAATACCTTTAGTGAGCTATATATATAATACCATAAAGCAAATAACAGATACACTTTCAATTTCTCAAAAACAAGCATTTGAAAAGGTCGTATATATTGAATACCCAAAAAATAATATTTGGACTATTGCTTTAGTAACAGGGGAATCTCGTGATTCAAAAAGTGTTGAATACTATCAAATATTTGTCCCAACAACCCCTAATCCCACATCTGGATTTATGCTATTTGTAAAAAAAGATGATGTGAAGGAAACTCAAATGAGTATTGATGAGGGATTAAAGATCATAATATCTGGAGGTATGCTTGCACCTGAAACAAATGGAATATAGTTTAACTGTAATAACTATCTTTCATTTCATCTAAAGCAATTACAACGTCATCTATAGATTTAGATTTTAAAAATTTCTTTCTCCATTCAGATGCGTTATTAAATCCCTTTAGGTACCAGCTAAAATGTTTCTTTGTTAAATTTAAACATACACGCTCTTCTTTATACTTTTTTAGTAAAATAAAATGTTTTTCACATATATCTACTATATCCATAATATTTCTATCTAGGGAGTTGTAGTTATCATCTGTCAATTCCTTAAATATCCATGGATTTCCCAATGAAGCACGTCCAATCATAACTCCATCACAATTTGTATGTTTCTTTATTTTCATATAGTCATTTTTATTTGATACATCTCCATTACCAATAACAGGGATATTTATTTTACTTTTCAATCTTTTAATCTCATCCCAATCTGCATTTCCAGTAAATCTTTGGCATGTTGTCCGTGGATGTAGCGTTATAGCTTTAATACCTAGCTCTTCTAGCATAATAGCAGCTTCAATATGAACTATTTTATCTTTTGACCAGCCAGATCTCATTTTAACAGTTATTGGAATTTCAGGAACATTTTGAATTACACTTTTAACCATTTCTTCCATAACCGATAAATTTTTAAGAGCTGCAGATCCAGCACCTTTTTTGGTAACCTTGGGAACTGGACATCCGAAATTTATATCAATTATATCTGGTTTGAAGCGATCGTAAATAATTTTTGCTGACTCACCAACGACATGTGGTTCTTCACCAAAGATTTGAACACCAATAGGTCTTTCTTCTTCTATAAATTTAATTAAATCAAAAGTTTTTTTACTTTCACGAATTATTCCATTTGAACTACAAAATTCAGTGTAAACAATATCTGCTCCCATTTGTTTACACAATAATCTGAATGGCAAATCAGTTACTCCTGCCATCGGGGCTAAAACAATTCCATTTTTAAGTGTGATATCACCAATATTCAAAATAATGTCCTATTATTATTCAAAATATAATAATTAAATTTAGACACATAAACTAACTAATTGAGAGGAAATATGGAAAACATACTTGCATCATTAGGCGCACTACCAATGTTTTTATTAATGTTTCTAGTCCTGTATTTTTTATTAATAAGGCCACAGGTAAAAGAGCAAAAAGAACGAGAGGCATTAATTTCAAATTTAAAGAAAAATGATCGAGTTGTAACAAGCTCTGGGATTGTAGGGAAAGTAATTGAATTTCAAGGAAAAGATAATCGGTATATAATTATTGATAATGAAAATGGTTCAAAAATAAAACTTGTTAAATCATCAGTGTCTAATCTCCTAGAAAGAAAAAAATAATATGAAAATTATTTTTTTTGGGAATACATCATTTGGCTTACCTACTTTAGAAAAACTTAATAAAAGTGAAATAAAAATTATGGCTGCTGTAACCAATAATGATTTACATAAAGGCCGTAAAAAAATAATTAAAACACCAGTTAAATCATGGGCTGAACAAAATTCAATTAAATTAATCCAGCAAAATAATCTAAACGATATACATTTTATTGAAAACTTAAAATCCTTAAATGCTGATTTTTTTATTGTTATCGCCTATAAAATTTTACCTCAACATATTTTTTCAATTCCTAAATATGGAACAATGAACTTGCACGGCTCATTACTGCCTAAGTATAGAGGAGCAGCACCTATTCAGAGATCAATATTAAACGGAGATAAAGTCACAGGTGTTTCAACCTTCATAATAGATAAAAACATAGATACAGGTAATGTTATTCTTCAAAGTAAATTATCCATAGGAGATAAAAATTTTGGCCAAATTCACACTGAGCTATCAAAAATAGGAGCATCCTTAGTACTAAATTCTATTAATCATATAATTCAAAAAAAACCACTAATTGAGCAAGAAGGAGCTTATACATATGCTCCAAAAATAAAAAAAGATGAGACGCAAATAAATTGGCATCTATCTTCAACAAACATAATAAACTTGATAAGAGCATTTTCACCAACCCCTGGAGCTTTTTCATACTTAAATGATAAGAGAGTTAGAATTTATGAGGCAAAAAAGTCTTTTGATTCTGAAATTATCTTATCACCAGGACAAATTTCTATTATAAATAAAAAAAAATTATTAATTGGATCAATTGATTTCCCAATTGAAATCAATCAATTACAATTAGAAGGAAAAAATATAATGGATGCTGCAAGTTTTATTAATGGATATAAAAACATTCTTATAAATGAATCTATATTTAAAAGAAGATAGNAGATATCATGCATTTCATGTTTTAAGAGAGTATTTTAATTCTAACGGTTATGNCCAGGATGTAATTAATAAATTCTTTAAAACGCAAAAAATNTCAATAGAAAAAAGAAACTATATNAATAACCTCGTATTGGGTGTAATTCGTAATAANGGTAAATTNGATTATATATTATCGGATTTATATGCNGGAAAATATGCAAAGCTAAAATCTGAAGTAAAATATATTCTTTATATAGGACTTTTTCAACTTGATCATTTAAAGTCAGCTCCTGATCACGCAGCTGTGTCAATCTCTGTTGAAATAACTAAAGATAAATTCAAAGGATTCGATAAACTAGTAAATGCAATTTTGAGAAATTATATCAAAAAAAGAGATGAATATATTCTTGATAATAAAAAAAAAGAAACTTATAAACTATTGAGTCATCCAAGTTGGCTAGTAAATCGTTGGATAAAAAAATATGGATTTAAAAAAACTTTAGATATTTGTGACTTCAATAATTCAGAACAAACTGTATGGTTTAGAGTTAATAGTCTAAAATATAAAAAAGAAATATTATTATACGCTAAAGCTGATAATGATAATATTAATTTCCATTCACTACATGAATTATTTTTCAGCTCAAGCAATACTCAAAAATTAATAAAATCAAATTTTTTTAATGATGGTAAAATTTCTGTACAAAACCCTATTAATGGTTTTATTGTTGATCTGTTAAACCCAAAAAATAATGATGTTATTTTAGATGGATGTGGGGCACCCGGTGGGAAAGGCTCATTTATATCCCACAAGGCACCAAACTCACAAATTTATAGTATTGATAATAATAAAAAAAGGATAGACATGTTTGTCAATTCAGCTAAAAGACAAAACAATAAAAATATTGTTTTTAAATACAGTGATATATCTAAAGACAGGCTACCTGAATGCAATAAAATATTAATTGATGTACCCTGTACAGGTACCGGTGTTATAAATAGAAGAGTTGATATACGTTGGAGACGAAATTTGTCAGATATGAAGAAAATCATTGATTTACAATTTCGTATTTTAGAAAATGCATCGAAATATTTAAAATCTAATGGTATATTAGTCTATAGTACATGTTCAATTGAAAATGATGAGAATGAAAATATAATTGAAAATTTTTTAAATAAGCACAATTATGTTGTTGAAGATGCTTCCCATTATGTCAAAAAAGATATAGTTAGAGAAAAATCAATAAAAATTCTTCCTGGTGAATATGGCATGGATGGTGGATATGCAATTAGGTTAAGGAAATTATGATACAAAATTTACTTAGATATTTTATAGCTTTGATATCTTTATCTGCAATAGGCCTATTAGCTATTGATAATTTTTTCATTCCAATGTATGTAGGCACTGATACAGATGTTTTTCTGATGGATTTAAGAGGAGAGTCTAAAGATTATGCGGAAGAAATTTTACTTAATAATAATCTTGAAGTTAAAGTTATAATCTTACCATATTCAAAAAGGCATTATCCAGGTAAGGTAGTAGAAATGCGTCCCAGTCCATTCACAAAAGTCAAAAAAGGTAGAATAATAACTTTATCAGTAGCGGGAAATAAGAAAAGCATTGAGGTGCCAAATTTAATTAATATGACGTTGAGAAAAGCAAAAATAGAATTAATTGATAATGAGTTTAATCTTGACACCATAATATATGAGTATAATCCCAATATTAAAGAAGGAAGAGTATCACTTCAGATTCCAGAGAGTGGAACAATACTTAAATCAGGTTCAAATATATCTATTCATATAAGTAAAGGGATACCAAAAGACTATTTTACAATACCAGATTTAGTTAACTTACCACTTACAAAAGCTATTAAAGTCATTACTCAAGAAAGATTAAGAGTAGGTGAAATAACCGAAGAATATCAACCAAAATTAATTCCCAATACGGTAATAGGACAAAGCTTTCCAGCTAATCTTAGAGTAAATGTTCCGGTAGAAATTGATTTAGAAATAAGTACGGATAAAAAATGAAAAATAGAATAATATCTCCATCTTTACTGTCAGCTGATTTTTCTCGCCTAAAGAGTCAAATAGATTTAGTAGTTGATGCAGGAGCGAATCGTTTACATCTAGATGTAATGGATGGACATTTTGTGCCAAACTTTACATTCGGTCCATTCATAGTAAAAGCAATCAGAAAACTTACTAATGCTCACCTTGAAACACATTTAATGATTTCAAATCCACATAATTACATCCAAGATTTTATAGATGCTGGTGTAGACACTCTAATTTTTCACATTGAAGCGAGCACTGATGTGGAGCGCGATATAGATCTAATAAAAAAGAACAATGTACTAGCTGGACTTGCAATTAATCCAGATACTGAAGTTAATATTCTAGATAAATATTTAGATTTCATTGATTACGTGCTGGTTATGTCTGTAAATCCAGGATTTGGAGGTCAAGGCTTTATTGAATCAACACTTAAAAAAATGGAATATCTTGCTAATTTATCAGAAAAGAAAAATTTTATTATTGGTGTTGACGGAGGGGTTAATTTGAGTACCATTGATAAGGTTTATGATACAGGTGTAGATGTTACCATAGTTGGTTCAGGTTTATACAAAGCAGATGATGTACCTGCAAGATTTGATAAGTTAATGAAAAAAAATTGATATCTTTAAAAAATGAAATAGCTAGAAAAATAATTCACCTTTCTAGTATCATAATACCCATCTTTTTATTATTCTATGGAAAAGAGTTAACCCTACTATATCTCTTACCAATAACAATATTTTTTTTAATTTTAGATATCCTGAGAATTAGAAGTAAGAATTTTAAATCTTTATATAATTATTTTTTTATTTCTATAACCAGAAAAAATGAATCAAAAAAATTAACAGGTGCATCTTATGTTTTTTTATCTTCTCTAATAATAATTTTCTTTTTTTCTGAAAATATTGCAGTTATTTCATTATTTATTATGATAATATCTGATACTT
>PCCQ01000032.1 GCA_002731795.1 Fidelibacterota bacterium | reverse complement strand
GAAGTATTATCAATTAATTGCAGGGGTATGGAACTGGATTTTGAAAAAAGTAAAGAAGAAAAAATTAAACCTGCAATAAATGTAATAACTTTGCTTATGATATAAATTTCCTATGGATTGGTGATCATTTTTTGATCTTTGATTCTAAATATTTTTTGATGAGGATAAATTCTTTCATCATCATGTACCATTTGATATTTACTGTAAGCTAAAAACTCAATATAATCTAAATTATTTGTTAATTGATTAATATTATTTCTAATAAAATATTCTTCTTTTTCTAACATAGAAATTTCATTTAATAGGTTGTTTTTTTCTTCATAAAGAAATAAAAGCTTAATAAGGCCTGTCTGATTGAAGGTAATCCATATAAAACCTAAAAATATAATAACAGCAATTGAGTTTAATTTAGTTTTTTGTTTTTTTCTCATTTTAATAAATGGCCCAAATAATGTTGATTTCCAAATTTGATAGAACCAGAAAAACTCTCCTCAATTCTAAGTAGTTGATTATATTTTGCTGTTCTATCGGTTCGGGACACAGAGCCAGTTTTAATTTGACCAACACCCATTGCTACAGCTAAATCGGCAATAGTTGTATCTTCTGTTTCTCCAGATCGATGCGAGATAATAGATCCAAAATTTTCTTTTCTTGCCATACTAATTGTATCCACTGTTTCAGTGATGGTTCCAATTTGATTTAGTTTGATTAAAATAGCATTCATTGATTTATTATCAATTGCTTTTTGTAACCTAATAGGATTAGTAACAGTTAAATCATCTCCAACAAGCTGCACTTGATCGCCCAGCACATTAAATAAATCTGACCAACCGTTCCAATCATTTTCATCTAACCCATCCTCGATTGAAATAATCGGATATTTAGAACATAAATTTTTATAATATTCAATCATATCATCTACTGATAATTCTTGATTCTCAGATTTTAAATGATAAGTATTGTTATCTTTATTATATAATTCACTCGCAGCAACATCTAGTGCTATAAAGACATCCTTGGCTGGTTCGTATCCAGCCTTCATTGTTGCATCCATTATCATATCAATAGCATGTTCATTTGAAGATAAATTAGGTGCAAATCCACCCTCATCTCCAATAGAGGTTTGATAATTATTTGATTTAAGTAATTTTTTTAAATGATGAAAAATTTCTACACCCATTTGCAATGAATGTGAAAAGGATTCTGCTCCTAATGGAAAAATCATGAATTCCTGTATATCAATATTATTATCAGCATGGCTTCCTCCATTAATAATATTCATCATGGGTACTGGCATTATGGGTTCATTTTCCAACAGCAACGCATGAAGTGGAACATGCTTATGATGTGATAATGCATGAACATATGAAAGCGAAACACCTAATATTGCATTTGCTCCTAAATTTTTCTTATTATCTGAGCCATCTAGCGCAATTAGTGTATGGTCCAAATCTCTATAATTCTCAAATTGTTGGCCTACTAGTTCATTGGCAATTGTGTTATTTATATTATTAATAGCTTTGTAAACACTTTTACCAAGAAATTTCTGAGAGTTGTCTCGCAATTCTAGAGCCTCAAATGTGCCAGTCGAAGCGCCGCTTGGCACACTAGATCTTCCAAAAGATCCATCATTTAAAGTTAAATCAACCTCAATAGTTGGATTTCCCCTTGAATCTAAAATTTGACGAGCTTGTATGCTTTTAATTGTAATCATTTATAGTAATTTTTTTGGTCTTGTCATTCGAAAATATAAGATTATTTATTGTAAAATAAATGTAAATTTGATTTAATGATACTTTTTATATAAAATGCTTACAATTACTAAATATAATGATATGCTTTTTGATGAATGGGAAAAATTTATTTCTGATTCTAATAATGGAACCATTTTTCAAAAACAAGCCTTTATTCAATATCATATTAATAGAAAATTTGTTGATAGCTCATTAATTATTAAAAACAAAAATGCCATTGTAGCTGTGGTGCCTGCTGCTATTAAAAATAATATTCTATATTCACATCCAGGGTCTAGCTATGGTGGTATAGTTTTATCAAATAATCTTGATTTTAAAATGATTCATGAAATTTTAAAGGCGATTGATGAATATTGTATAGCTCAAAGATATAAAGCTTTATTTTTAATAAATAGTCCATCTATATATGAAAAAAATTTAGATCAATCTTTAGACTATTTGTTGCAATGGAATGGATTTAAACAAAAAGAATTATATATATCTCATGCCGTAGATATGTCTAATACATCAGATATATTAAGTTTATTAACTAAAAGAAAACGTCGATATATAAATAACAATCAAAAACTGAATTCATTGACTTTTGAAGAAGAAGGCTACCTAGAGGAATTTTATGATATTTTAGTTACTTCAAAAAAGAAATATAATGCCGCTCCTACACATTCTTTAGATGAGTTAATAAAGTTAAAAAATACATTTCCAGAAAAAATAAAATTGTTGGTAACAAGAAATGAGAATCAAATAATTGGGGGTAGTTTAATATTTTTTACAAACGATAATGTTGCATTAGTTTTTTATAATACAATTCTTGAGCAATATAGAGAATCACAAATTGCAATGCTTCAATTATATAAATGTATGGAAGTCGCGAAAAAATATAATTTACATTGGATAGATTTTGGAGTATCACATACTCCAGAAGAAGAAAATCCGTTAGCTCCTAAGTTTAGTTTAATTCATTTTAAGGAACAGTTTAATGCAAAAGGTGTTTTAAGAATAGCATATCAAAAGGAATATGGGGATTATTAAAAATAATTTTTGGAGTATTACTGCTGTATACAGCGTTGGATTTTTATCCTTACGTGCGATTTCTTTTTTACTATTACCATTATATACCAACTTATTATCAACTCTTGAAGCTGGGTATGTTTTTATTTTATATACCATTATTGCATTTTTAAATACTCTTTATAATCATGGTATGGATTCTTCGCTCTTAAAATATTTCAAGGATAATAATGATAGTAAAATTATTACAACGTCAACGATATATTCATCAATATGGGGTGTTTTATTAAGTATACTAATTTATCTTTTCAGTAAACCCTTGATTTACTTTAATGAAGTCACTCATTATTCTCACCAACAGATTGCACTTTTTTTAATTGGAATACTTTTTTGTGATATGCTATCATCTAGATTAATGACGGTGATAAGGTTATTAGAAAAGCCTATTTATTTTCTAGTGGTTAGTTTTGCAAATGTTCTATTATCAATATATTTAAATGTTTGGTTTATATATAATTTAAATATGGGATTTGGTGGTGCACTAATAGCTTTATTTTGCGTATCTATAGTACAACTATTATTATTAGCTCCTTTATTGGTTACAAAAATAAAAATCAAACTCTTTGATTTTAAACTTTTACGGTTGATGGTTCGGTTTAGTCTTCCGTTTTTGCCTGCTTCAATTTTTTTCATAATGATTGAAATGGCAGATAGAATAATGCTCGGCTGGTTAAGCTCCGTTAATGATGTTGGTTTATATGGCGCTGGATACAAGATTGGTGCTCTTATATTGTTAATTGTTAAAGCATTCAATTTAAATTGGCAGCCATTTTATCTAAAGCGAGAAAATCAAAATGATGTTATGGCATTTGAAGCAATAGGTACAAAGTTTATTATTTTATTAATATTTTTTTCTACTCTATTATCAATGCTATGGCCTTTTTTATTTCAATTTCAAATTAATGGTAATTATATCATTGGCAACGAATTTTGGGCAGGTGGAAATATTATCCCCATCATTGCATTAAGTTATATCATCTATGGTATATTCATACTCCAAATGCCCTCAATCTATATTAAAGAAAAGCAATCATGGGTTCCATATTTTTGGGGAATAGGCTGTATTATTAATATTCTAAGTAATTATATTTTAATTCCCATATATGGATTTTATGGAGCTGCACTATCAACACTTTTTGCATATGTATCAATGACTCTGTTTTTAGTTTATAAAAATATGATATGGATGCAAATTAAATATAATTTAAAAGATATTAGTTATATATCAATAATTAGCATGCTTGCGCTATACTGCTATTTCAATTCAATTGGGAATATAATTTTCATTGGTTTAATGTATTTGTTTGCTAGTTCATTCAGGATTATAAATATCTTTAATAAGACATGATTTCTATAATTATCCCCACCTATAATAATTCAAAACAACTAATTAATACTATACACAGTATATCAAATCAAAATTATGATAATATTGAAATAATTATAATTGATGATGCATCAACAGATGATACTAAAGGTCAAATTGAAAAACTAAAAAACAAGAAAATTAAATATTATTACAACGTTGATAATTTAGGAACAACTCAATCTCGTCTAAGGGGTATAAAACATGCCTCGGGAGAATATGTCGCATTTTTAGATCATGATGATTTTTGGATAAACGATAAACTCACAATTCAATATGAATGCTTCAAAAATAAAAAATTAGATTTTGTTATTTCTAATTATATTGTCAACGATTTGGTAAATAATAATCACTATGAAAGAAATATGAATGCCTTTGGAGAAGACTTTAAGTACAATATTATTCGTAATCCTGGTCCATTCTTTCAATGCTGTTTATTTAAAAAAGAATTTTTGCTAAATAATATAGATTCTTTTGATAATCAATCAGAACCATCAGAAGATTGGGATTTTTTTATTTCGATTTCAAAGATCAATCCTAGGGTTGAAAATATTAATATAAATCTTTTTGAATGGAACTTGAATGATAACAGTCAATCATCAGATTACTATAAAGAAACATGTGCAATCGAATATATTATCAATAAACATAGGAGCTATATTAAAAAAATAGGTGGTAAAAAAATATTATCAATCCATTATAGAAAATTGGCTAGTATGTTTTTATATTCAAATGATTTTAGAAAAATGAAACATTACTATACACAAGCCATTAAAGAGAATAAGCTTTCAATCAAAAATATAATTTTAAATATTATATGCTTCATGCCTAAAAATATTGCGTATTCAATGCTAAAAATCATAACAAATCAAATAAAGTGAAAACAAAAAACATTCTTATTATTTTTTTAGGGGACTTTAATTATGATGCCCGTTGTGTTAATATGCTTCGATCGTTTAAATCAGAAAAGCACAGAGTTACTCTGGTGGGGACACATCAAGATATAATTAATGACACCGAATTTGAAGGAATAACGTTTCATAGTATAAAATTAAAAAGAAAAAGAATTTTTAAATATATTGAGTTTTTTATAAGCGTAAGTCGATTTACATATAAACAAAAATATGATATTGTTGTCGCATCTGATTTATACTCTTTAGCCTCTGCATGTCTTTCAAAATCCAATAAAATCATTTATGATTGTAGAGAAATATATACAGAGTTAGCAGCGCTTGAATCTAAATACATATATAAAAAAATAACCTATATATATGAAAATTATTTTCTGCGCTACGTTAATCAAATTATTACAACCGCTAAGTCAGATGAAGAAATGCTTAAAACCATTTATAATAAGCATTCACACTTATCGTGGAATCAAATTTATAATTATCCAGCTCAAATATTAAATTCTAATAAAGTGTTTGACATTCATAAAAAGCTAAATATTAAAAACAATCATAAGCTAATTGTTTATCAGGGAGTAATACAAAAACATAGAGGGGTGGGACAATTAATTAAATTAATTTCTCAATCTTGCGGGTTTTCAGCAATTATCATTGGAGATGGTGAAGAAAAAAAATACTACAAAGAACTGGTTAAGAAATATAATGTTGAAGATAAGGTTTTTTTCATTGGGAAAATACCATATCTTGATTTATTTCAATACACTTTGGCTTGTGATATTGGGTGGCTTGTTATTAGGGGCCATGGAATAAGTAACCAACTAGCCTTGCCAAATAAATTATTTGAATATACTATTGCAGGTCTTCCTATTATATCATCATCATTAACAAATATGAAAAAAATAGTAGAAAAGCATAGTTTGGGTGTTGTGGTTAATGAAGACAATATAAAAGAGCAGCTTGCAGCCCTTAAACAGATTAAAAAATATTGTAACAAAAATAATATAAATGATAATATAAAATTTACTTGGTCCTCTCAACACCAATCACTCATGAATGTGATTAATGAATAATCAAGAAATTAAAATTTCAATTGTTATCATTGGATATAATACAGAATCTTATCTTTCTGAGACTTTAAAGGCTATTGATAAACTAAAAGTACACCAAGAAAATATTGAAGTTATATATGTTGATGATGGCTCTAATGATAAATCCTGTGATATTTTTAATTCAACAACATTAAGCTATAGAAAAAAAATGTTTAAGTTGAAAGAAAATAGTGGTAGGGTGGTCGCCCGATCTAAGGGCATTGAGCTCGCACAATATGATTGGATTTTATTTCTAAACAGCAACATTGTAGTGAGCCAAAATTTAATTATTGAATATACTAACTCAATTTCTAATTGTGATGCGTTGGTATATATGGGTAGTTTAAAGTATCAATCTCAAGATAGTACCTTTTGTAATTATTTGAATCACCCCGGGCGTGGAATCAATAATTATAAAAATCATTCATTAGTTCATTATACAAATGTTTTGTTTAGTAATTGTCTTGTAAGGCGTTCTCTTTTTGATTCAATTAATTTTAATATCAAGTTGAGATCTTACGGTGGTGAAGAATTAGATTGGGCGTATAGGGTAAATCAAAAATTTCCAAATGAAATACGTGCAAGTAAATATGCAATTGCTTTAAGAAATAATCATCCTAATTTTATTGATCATACAAACAAGCTATTAGAGTTTGGAGAATTTAATTTTATTCAATTGAATGAAGCGCTTCAACTAGATATTGTTAAATATAAGGTGCTTCTAAAATCAAATAGATTCTTTTTGTTAATATTTAAAATTATACTCCATTTATCATTCAAGCTGTACAAAACGCCTGGGATTAATGTAATGATAATAAAGTTGGGATTTTTATCAGCTATATTAAGTGGCTACTATAAAACAAAATTAAGCAGCGACTTCAAAATTACCTGATTCAAGATCTTCTTCTGTTGCAATTTCCCAATCATCATCAATATCATCTAGAGATGATGAACTTTCAATAGCATTAGTTGCCTGGGGTTGAGATGCAACTTGAGAGCTCGGTAAATTAACTGGTTCAATTGAGTTATCACCATGTATTACATATAGAAGAGGTAAGATTGATGCAAAAATAATAAATAAAGTAATTGCAATCCCAGATGCACTAAACAGCATTGCTCCTTTGGGAATTGGAACTTCTTCAACTCCAAAAAAGAAAAAGAAAGAAATTGCAAAAATCAAGCCCATTGAGCTTAATATTTTAGAGAAGGTAATTGTATCAAACGTATCCAAATATGTAGTAATGGCAGACCACGATAATAATGTAATTAAAATTACAATAGTTGATTCAATAAATTGATATGAACCAATAAAAACAAAATACATTAAAAGGCCTAGTCCTAGAACGCCATAGCTAATACAATTTTTCATCAATGAATTCATTTCTCTTCTCTTTTTTGTTGGGCAATTAATTTCAAAATTAAAATTTTAAAAAACAAGAAGAAATATACTTAAATTCTCATATGACGTATTCTCCTAAAATTAAGGTTGGTGTTATTGGTGTTGGACATTTGGGTAAATTTCATGTACAACAATATCATAACGTTGATAATGTCATATGCATGGGTGTTTTTGATATTAATTCAAAAGAAGCTCATAGNGTTTCTGAAACATATAATATCAAGGCATATNATGTATTTGAAGATTTNGTTAANGAATGTGATGCAGTATCTATTTGCACCCCTACCTCCACGCACTATGTGGTTGCTAAGCAAGCCCTTTTGTCTGATTGTCATATTCTAATTGAGAAACCAATTACAGATAATATCGTTGAAGCCGAAGATTTAATTAAGATATCAAATGAGTACAATAAAATAATACAGGTTGGGCACATTGAAAGATTTAACCCTGCATTATCTGAATTAAATTTAGATAATATAAATCCTACATTTATAGAATCACACAGATTGTCGCCATTTAATATTAGAGCAACTGATGTTGATGTTGTTCTTGATTTAATGATTCATGATATAGATATTTTGTTAAATCTTGTGAAATCTGATATTAATAATATTGTAGCATCAGGGGTTTCCGTTCTTTCTAATAAAATTGATATGGCAAATGCTCGAATTGAATTTATAAATGGCTGTGTCGCTAATCTTACTGCAAGCAGGATTTCTCAAAAACAATTACGTAAGTTTAGGGTCTTTGAAAATAATAAATATACTAATATTGATTTTTTACATCACTCACAAGAAACATACATTCTTGATAAGCATAAACCTAACAAGCAATCTCCACATGTAATAGTTAGTGAAAATCAAGATAAGTACATTATATATAGTAAATCAAAAATTAAACCATACAATGCGCTTACTTTAGAATTAGATAATTTTATTGATTCAATTTTAAATCAAAAAAAACCCCTTGTTTCAGCTTATGATGGACTTGCTGCTATTGAGGTTGCGTTTAAAGTACTTAAACAAATTAATTTAAATAATAACAAATAGATGAAACGATATGTGCTGATTGCAGGAGAAACATCAGGTGATCAATATGGAAGTCAGTTGATGGAAGCATTAAAAGCAATTAACCCTGAATCTGAATTCTGGGGGATTGGCGGAGAAGATATGATTGGTTCGGGATTAAATCAATTTGAAGATATTCACAATATGTCAGTGGTAGGTTTTTCTGAGGTGTTAAGGAAGATTCCTAAGATGTTAAGCCTTGCTAATAGATTGTCTCAATTTATTAATGAAGTAAAACCTGATCGAGTTATTTTAATTGATTTCCCTGGATTTAATTTAAGTTTAGCAAAAAAAATAAAACATCTATCTACTGAAACCAAAATTGATTTTTTTATAAGTCCACAAATTTGGGCGTGGAATGAAAGGCGTGTTAAAATAATAAAAAAATATATTAATCACATGATTGTTATTTTTCCATTTGAAACATCTTTTTATAAAAAACACGGTATCAAGGCTCATTATGTTGGCCACCCTTATCTTGATCAATGGAAACCATCTACGTCAAAATATTTAAGAAAAAAATTAAATCTCGATAGTTCTAAAAAAATTGTTGGCATTTTCCCTGGAAGTCGAGCTCAGGAGTTAGAGGTTCATCTTCCTATATATTTAAAAGTTGCAGAATCTTTTTCAAAACAAAAAAACGTTCAATGTGTCATTGGTCTTGCTCCGGGATTCGATAAACTAAAAATAGAAAGCCAATTTAATCTTGGAGATGTTAAAATAATAGACGATGAGCCATTAAAGCTTTTAGAGTGTTGTGATGTGGCGCTTGTTACTTCGGGAACTATTTCTTTGCAAGCAACTTTAATGAATACTCCGTGTGTAGTAGCATACAAATTGTCTCGCTTTTCTGGATATTTATCTAAACTGTTGATGAATGTTAATTTTATTTCAATGACAAATATTGTTGCAAATAAAAGCATAATTCCTGAATTTGTTCAAAAAGAAGTGAACGTTAAAAATTTATATTCTATCATTTCTAAATTACTTAATGATGAAGAATATTACAAAAAAATGAAACTAGAAATGGTCTCTGTTAAAGAAGTGTTTGCTGATCAAAATAATGTTATTAACAATGCAGCCAAGCTCATTAATAAATGAAAAAAATAAAAATATTTTTATTGTCAATAATAATGCATTTCTGTTTTTTTGTATTATTTCGTACAAATCGTTGGAGAGTTAAAGGATATGATAATTTCCAAAAGGCAATTGAAAATGATTATCCTATTATGTTGTGTACGTGGCACTCTAGGCTTTTATATGCGTCATATTTTTTCAAAAAAAATAAAACAGCTAATCTTTGGGCTGTTGCAAGTACTCATAAAGATTCAGAATTAATATCCCGATTTCTTAAGAAAGCATCAATAAATTTAATTAGGGGCTCTAGTACTCGGGGTGGAAATAATGTTACAAAGCAGATGTTGGCAATTTTAGAGAATTCACAGTCTATCATTGCAATTACTAACGATGGCCCTAAGGGGCCACCAAGAGTTGCAAAGCTTGAGTCATATAGAACTGCAGTTAAAAGAAATGCTCAAATAATTGCAATTTCTTGTAATTCAACAAATTTTTGGCGGGCCCACTCTTGGGATAGGTTGCATATCCCAAAGCCTTTTGGCACTATTCATATTAATTTTTCAGCGCCGATGAAAATTAAAGAAAGCGTAAATGATATTAAGAATACTGATAAGCTTAATGATTTTCTTAATGATGAATTAGATAAACTAGATCGAAGTTTTTAATGATGATTTTACAGCTTTTAATTAATGGGGTGGCGCTACTAAGAAACGGGCTATATAAATTAAATATTATATCTAAACAATCTTTTGATGTTCCAGTTGTATCAATAGGAAATATCGCCATGGGAGGTACTGGTAAAACCCCTATGGTTGTGTGGCTGTGCCAGGAATTAATGTCTTCAAACATTAGGCCATGTATAATAACGAGGGGTTATAAGAGAAAAAGCTCAGATATGATTATTGTTGGCCAAAATGAAAAAAATAATTATATCGTTGATGACCTCGGCGATGAACCTTTTGATCTATTAAAAAAGCTACCAGGGATATCAATGGTTGTTCATAAGAACAAGTCTGAGGCAATAAAAACTGCTACTGACGTTTTAGATGTTGATGTAATAATATTAGATGATGGGTTTCAATCATTATATATAAATCGCGATATTAATATTGCTCTACTAAATCATAAAAATAAAAACATGTTAAATAGAGAGCCTTATCATGGTTTAAAAAGAGCCGATGTAATTGTTTTTAATGATGGTATAAATTTGTCAAACTTTAAATCTTTTATTAATCAAAAGATTGGTGGCCGTAAAATATTACAACTAACTATGAGAAAAAAACCTTTCATAAATCAGAAAAACAAACTAAACGTTCCCTTGTTGGCTGTTTCTGGAATCGCAAATTCCAATTCTTTTTACTCTTCATTGGTAGATCAAAAAATTAACGTGGTTAAGCACCTACAATATAAAGATCATCATAATTATTCAAAAAAAGACATGAATAAAATATATCAATTTGTCGAAGAGAATAAGTGTGAGGGTATTATAACAACCTCAAAGGATTATTATAAGTTAAAAAAATTAAATACAAAGAATATTAAGATATATCGGCTAGACATATGTTTTGTTCCTTTAAAAGACGACATTGTAGCAGGTAATGAGTTGATAAATAAAATAAAAAATATATTATGAGGACAAAGCCAAAAAATATTGTAGTTATTGAAAATCAGTTGGCAATTAAATGGAGTGATGGCAAAGAATCCTTTGTGAGTTGCGAAAAGTTAAGGTTGTCCTGTCCTTGTGCAAACTGTTCAGGGGAAAAAGATATTTTTGGCAATATGTATTTTAAGAAAGATCTACTTCCTGCTTCTGAATCAAA
>PCCQ01000031.1 GCA_002731795.1 Fidelibacterota bacterium | reverse complement strand
TGATTATCGAAAAATTAAAGCAAAGGGTGGCATGTTAATAGATTTTGATCTAGATGGCGATCTTGACCTTACATATGGATATAGTGATTCATATTATTTCAGAAATGATAATGGTGTATTTGAAGATATAACAGATGAATACAATATTGATAGACAAGGAAGTCGAGGGATGGTTGCTGGTGATATAGATAATAATGGCTACCCTGATATTTTGAAGTGGAGGTTCCAAGAATATGATCCTATCGATTCTTTGTTATATCTAGATAGCTATGATTCATTTTCAAGAATGCCTCATCATTTATTATTAAACTATGGTTCTCATGGATTTTCAACTAAGATATATTTAGAAGAGCAAAATCTTCCATTCTTACACAGTCAAGGACTAATTGATGTAGATTTAGATGGTGATTTAGATATTGTTGCAATTGAGAAAGAGGGAGATCAACAATTTTATATTTTTAGAAATGATGGCATTGATTCAGATGGCAATATAATTCTTGAAGAAATTTTTAGCTATATTCAAACTGATGGAAGCACCTCAAGGACACTAGCAATCGCTGATTTTGATAATGATGGGGACCAAGATGTTTATATTCCCAGAAAATATGGTATTAATTGGCTGTTTGAGAATCAAACATTATCAGGAACCTTTGGCGATGTCCAATATAATGAAAATCCTGACCCATTGTTTACTGAAGTTGCCTTAGAAAAGAATGTACATGATGATTCCTTTGTAGGCTTGGGAAGCATGGGTTATGGAGCAGCTTTTGGAGACTACGATAATGATAACGATAATGATTTGTATTTGTCTAATTGGGGCATTAATAGATTATATAGAAATGATAATGGAAATTTTACAGATGTAACAAACATTTATAATGTCTATTCTGATTCTTTAAGTAATGGAGCATCCTGGGGTGATTTTAATAATGATGGGAAATTAGATTTGTGGGCAGGTAATATTAGAAGAAGAGATGACGTTTTCTTGAATAGTGGTGCTATTGAATGGAGCAATGCTCATAGTCCAGAATTTTTGACAGCCACTCAAGATATTGTAGCTGGAGATTATAATGGAGACGGATGGCTAGATGCATTTACTCCGGGACTTGAAATGGTTAATCCTCCTGCAGGACCTCGATATTCAAGTTTATTATATAAAAACATAACGCCTGACTCTCTAAGCTCTTCATTTAATTGGATAAAACTTAATTTGGAAGGTGCAAATAACGAAATATTAAATAATGGGTGGTCAGAAAAAGCTAATAAATCTGCAATTGGTGCAAGAGCTGTCGTGACACTTTCTGATGGTTCAATTTTATCAAGGGAAGTAATTGCAGGTAAAGGACATGGAAGTATGGATGCCCTAGAGTTACACTATGGAGTTGGGTATGCAAATCAAGTTCAAAGTATAACAGTATATTGGCCGAGTAAAAGTATTGACGAAGATCAGCAAAAGATTATAACATATGAAGGACCCTTTGATGTAAATCAAATGTATCATATAGTTGAAGATTTAGGATTTGTAGGATTAAAAGGTGATGCAAATCAGTCTGAATCAGTTGATATACTTGATGTTATGGTTTTAATTAATTCTGTGCTTATGGATGAAGATTTTTCTCCAGAAAGTAGCTGGGCGATGGACATGAATTTTTCTGGAGATTTAAATGTCCTTGATGTAACCAAGTTAGTTTATTTTATTTTATTCCATTAGAAATTTGCAATTTATTTCAACATGAGATACATATTCCATATATCTTTATTGTTTTTGTTTTCTATTTTATATAGCTCCAGATGCATTGAAAATATTGAAGTAAATTTATGGGGGCAGTGCTATAGCATTAACGAGACTTTTAAATTAAATGTATCCGGTAGTGGTTTGACGGGATCAATCCCAGTAGAAATTGGTCAACTTACTAATTTGTACAGCATAGATTTATCAAATAATAGGCTTTCAGGTGAAATACCTGCTGAAATTGGGAATTTACATAAATTAGATTTTTTATATTTACAAGATAATGAGCTTTCAGGTGAAATACCTGCTGAAATTGGAAATCTTAAAGACCTAGATAGATTATTTTTATCAAGCAACCAATTATCTGGCAATATTCCTAAATCAATAAAGAATTTACAAAATTTAAAATATCTATATTTATTTAAAAATAATTTATCAGGTACTATACCATCTGAAATAGGGGAATTGATAAATTTGTTTAAGTTAGATTTATCATCTAATTTCTTTTCAGGAGAAATACCCTTAACGATAGGTAATTTAGTTAACTTGAATTCATTAAGGTTGTTTGATAATAATTTAGATGGAGATATTCCATTAACTTTATATAATTTAAATAAAATTGAGTTTTTATTTTTACACAACAATAACTTTAAAAATATTAATACAATTGATTTAGAAAAAATACCTAGCTTAATTAAGGTTAAAATAACAGATTAATAATTAAGTATTATATCGAGAATTATGGTAATGTCTTGAACGTTTATTAAATTATCATTATTGATATCCCCACAATCAGATTCATTGCAATCATTACAAAGAATATTTTGATTAATTATTTCTAAAATATCAAGGATATCAACATTATTATTTTGGTTAACATCATAGTTACAACTTTCAATACATTCACCTAAACTATTAATTGGCAAATTATATGAACATGATATGAGTTGACTTATGTTGGGCATCGTATTTACTTGCCAATTTGGTAGATCATTTAGCGAATAGGCTTCTAAAATTTGATTTTTTGAATCATCGTATATAAAAAAATCTACAATATCCCCATTAGATGGATATTGGGAATTTTGACCATCATTCCCTATTGTAGGAATGATAGTTATTGATTCTTGAATATATGCCCAGCCTATACATTGATTATTATAAAAAACACCAATAGCATCAGTTTGATTGAACTCAGCTATGTCATTATCAATATAGCTATTATAATTAGTGAAAATGCACATGTTTTGACCACTTACAACTTGCCAGCCGGTTTCGGGATGAGTCCATCCACGGTTATCTGAAAAGATAATAGTGATTAGTAATACAGGTATATATTTTATTAGATTAATCATAATTCAATAATAATAAAATTATGTAAAATATGAATATTGTAATAGATAATTATGATTCATTCACCTACAATTTAGTTCAATATATTGGTGAATTAGATTCTTGCTTAGAAGTATATAAAAATAATGAAATATCCATAGACGAGGTTGAAAAGCTAAATCCAGATCATATTATTATTTCTCCAGGTCCTGGAAGACCAGAGTTTTCCGGTATATCTAAAGATATAATAAAAAATTTAAAAAATAAAATTCCAATTTTAGGTATTTGTTTAGGACATCAAGCTATTGGCTTAATGGGTGGTGCAAAGATTATTAATGCCAAAGAAATATTTCATGGAAAGACATCAAAAATTTTTCATAATTCTTCTATTTTATTTAAAGATATACCATCACCGTTTACAGCTACGAGATATCATTCTTTGTTAATTGAAAAAGATTCATTAAATAATAATTATGAAATCATTGCACAGAATGAACACAAAGAAATTATGGGAATTCAACATAAAGATTTACCGCTTTTTGGGTTACAATTTCATCCAGAGTCAATACTAACAGAATATGGGTTGCAAATTATAAAAAATTTTTTATATGAAGTTAATTGGTAATATAACTTTTAAAGGAGATAAGTCTATTTCTCATCGCGCTATTATGCTTGCATCGATTTGTAATGGCGAATCAATCATTGCCAATGTTCCAGATTCTGAAGATATAAATAGTACAATCTCAGCGCTGAGAAATTGTGGAATAAGTATTAAAAAAAATAATTATCAATTAACTATTATAGGTAACACTTTTAAAACTCCTAAAAAAGAAATTAATTGTCAAAATTCAGGAACTACCATGAGATTACTTTCAGGCTTATTATCATTCAAAAAAATAAAGTGTTCTCTTATTGGTGATAGTTCATTATCAAGAAGACCTATGGATAGAATTGTTGGTCCAATGAATGAGCTCGGAATTAAAGCCACATCAAATAAAGGATATCCTCCAATAAATCTAATTGATTTTAAAGATACAAAATTAGATAATATTACCATAGACCTTCCCAGTGCTCAGGTTAAATCATGTATAATTTTTTCTTTACTTGGGACTAGAAAAAAAATAAGAATCTATGAAAAATTTCAAACAAGAAATCATTTAGAGTTAATGATTAAATCATTATTTAAGGAATTGATTACAGTCAATGAAGAATATATAGAAATAAATCCAATTAATTGTCAGAAAATGAATGGATTTAATATTGAAATACCTGGAGATATATCATCAGCTTCTTACTTCATTGTTGCAGCTTCGCTTATAGATAAGTCAAGATTAGTAATTAATAATTTACTATTAAATAAATCTAGAATTGGAATAATTGATAGCTTAATAAAAATGGGTGCAAATATTGACATTTCATATGACAAAAAAATGAATTCATTGAATGAACCTACAGGTACAGTTATTATCAATGGAGTTAAGGCTTTAAGAGCAGTTAATATATCGCCAGATCATATACCATCTATGATTGATGAAATACCTATTCTTTCATTGGCATGTGCATATGCTAAGGGGCAAAGTACAATAAGTGGATTAGATGAATTGAAGTATAAAGAATCAAATAGATTAAATGGAATTTATAATATTTTAAGTTCAATGGGAGTTGATGTTAAGTTAAATAAAAATTCAATTAAGATTAATGGATCAAATAAGTTGTATAATACAAATAAACTCAATAACTGTAATGATCATAGGCTTGCTATGATGATATCTATTGCCCAAATGAAGGAAAATAATTTAATTGAATATCCTGAATGTATTAATATTTCATTTCCTGATTTTAAAAATATTTTAGATAAGGTTATATCTTAGATATGAAATTTGCAGTATTAGGATCAAATACTTCAACCTCGCTAAGTCCTAAATTACATTCAATAGTATATGATATTTTGGAATTAAATCATTCATATTCATTTATTGAATCCTCTGATATAGATCAAGATATGCTACTAAAATATAATGGATTAAATATTACCAATCCATTTAAGAAGTCAATCATTAATTATGTGGATAATGTGGATCCATTGGCAGAAAAAATTGGATCAGTTAACTGCATAAAATATACTAATTCTAAAATATATGGTTTTAATACAGATTACTATGGATTTAATCAATTTATTAAATCAAACAACATTGAATTATTTAATAAAAATATTTTAGTGGTTGGGGCTGGGGGAGCATCGCTATCTATATGTTCATATCTAAATGACATAAATAAAAAATTTAAAATCCTAAATAGAACATATACAAATACACAACATTTTATAAATAAATTAAATATTTCCAATAATTATATTTATGATGGAAAATTGAAACATTATGATATTATTATTAATTGTTTGCCAAACAATGTTAATTTTTTAAAAATGTTAGAAAGAAATGAAATTGATTATCATAGATCTACTTCAATTATCGATATTAACTACCTAACGAACATCAATTATATTAATGATAATCAAAATTATTATAATGGAATTGATATGCTCATACATCAAGCAATCAAATCAATTGAAATTTGGATAGAAAAAGATATTTCACAAATTGTAGATTATCAAATAATTAAGGATAGACTAAAGAAAGATGCTTGAAAAAATAAATTATCTTACTGCTGGAGAATCACACGGGAGAGGACTTCTAGGAATAATTGAAGGAATTCCCAGTAATCTTGAAATAGATGAAAATTTTATAAGGGAACAACTTTCAAGAAGACAAAAAGGATATGGCAGGGGAAGTCGAATGAAAATCGAATCTGATTTTGCTCAAATATATTCCGGAGTAAGACATGGAATTACAATAGGTGCACCAATTGGGTTAATCATAGAAAATAAAGACTTCCAAAATTGGGTGGATGCTATGTCTGTACATAAAAATAATTATAATCATAAGATAACATTGCCGCGTCCTGGTCATGCTGATTTAGCTGGTGTTTTAAAATATGGATTTGATGATATAAGAAATGTAATTGAACGATCATCAGCTCGCGAAACTGCTATGAGAGTTGCAATTGGAGCAATCTGTAGAAAATTTTTAACTGAATTAAATATTGATATATGCAGTAGAGTAGTTCAAATTTTTAATATAGTAGATAAATCACAGATTGATCCTGATTTATCATATGAAAAAATTAATGAGCTAGCAGATCAATCAAGCGTTAGATGTTTGGACAAAGATAGCGAAAAAAAAATGATTGATGCGATTAGTATTGCAAAGAAAAATGGCGATTCTGTTGGCGGTGTATTTGAGATATATTGTAAAGGATTACCATATGGATTAGGAGGATATTCACAATGGTATCAAAAATTACAATCAAAAATATCTGAAACGATGCTATCCATTAATGCATTTAAAGGGATAGAATTTGGAGCAGGATTTAGCGCTTCAGAAAAGTACGGAAGTCAGATTCACGATGAGATAACATTTGAAGATAATATATTTCATAGACAGTCAAATAATGCAGGTGGAATTGAAGGGGGAATGAGCAATGCACAGCCAATATCAATTAGACTATCGATGAAACCAATTCCTACATTAGTTAAACCACTAAAAAGTGTTGATATTATTTCAAAATCACCTGAACTTGCCCATAAGGAAAGAACAGATGCATGTGCTGTACCAGCTGCTTCAATAATAGCTGAAAACCTTTTGTCTATAGTAGTTGCTGATTCCATTCTATCAAAATTTGGTGGTGATTCACTTGATCAAATTAAATCTCATATGGAAGCCAGCGCGCAGTATTAGTAATTATGAATATTATCATTTTTGGAATGCCGATGTCAGGTAAAACAACTATTGGAAAAATTTTAGCTGATGATAAAAATTTAAATTTTTTGGACAGTGACACATTTATATCACGTAAGTATTCATTATCATTAAGTGAGCTTATTCGATCTCGGGGCATTGAATTTTTTAGAAAACAAGAGTTGAAAGTTATCAAAAATAATATTTCAAAGAAATCTAATATTCTTTCATTAGGTGGAGGAGCTGTAAATAATAAAACTATTGAACATATAGTTAAATATAGATATAAGATTTTTCTTCAGTGTGAAATCGACACTCTTGTAGATAGATATATACCAAGCGAAGAAAATAGACCATTATTGTATTATACAACTAATATCGAGAAAAAATTAATTAATTATTACTCTGAGAGAGAAAAATATTTTTTAGATTGTGCTAATATTATCATTCAAGCTGATAATAATTCTCCTAAATATTTAGCTAAGCAAATTTCTAAAACTATCGATGAAATCAATTAATATTAAAATAGAAAATAAACCAACATGTTATGAAATTTATATTGATAATAATATTATTTTTAATTTAAAAAAATTCTTATCAGAAAATCATTTTTCTAGAGTTGTGTTAATTCACGATTTGAATATTAATTTGTCTTTAATTGAATCGATAACCCGAATTGATGATCAACTTCTTACTCTGCCTTTGGAAATAAATTCTAGCAATAAAACTATTGAACAGTTTTACAGTATTCACGAACAACTAAATAAAAATAATATAGATAAATCTTCTTTAATTATTGCTTTAGGAGGAGGATCTATTGGTGATTTAGTTGGTTTTATTGCATCTACATTCCATAGGGGAGTTAGTTATATACAAATTCCCACAACCCTTCTTTCCATGATTGATTCTTCAATTGGTGGTAAAACAGGTCTAGATCTTGATTATGGTAAAAATTTAATTGGAAGTTTTCATCACCCTTTGGCCGTATTCATTGATACGGTTTTTTTAAAAACATTAAGTTTAAAAGAACTACACTCTGGATTATTTGAGATTATAAAATATGGTATAGCTCTTGATTCTGAGTTATTTTATTTCATAAGAGATAATAAAAATCAATTATTTGAAAAAAATATTTTAAATCAAATTATTGAATGGTGCTGTAAGATAAAATCAGATATTATTATGAAAGATGAAAGGGATTCAGGGATACGCAATAAACTCAATTTCGGACATACTATTGGACATGCAATAGAATCATTGTATAAAATTCGACATGGAGAAGCTATTGGCATTGGGATGAAATATGCAGCAAATTTATCAAAAAAAATCAATTCTCTCGATGAAAATAAGCATACTGATATTATAGATTTAATTAATTTTTTTAATCCACCTATTATAGACATTGATATTGACGATATTATTGAAATAATGAAAAATGATAAAAAAAGGATTGATGATAAATACAACTTCATTTTATTAAATGATATTGGTAGTTCGTATATTTCTGATAAAATTACACCCAATCAATTAAAGGATATTTTAACAAATTGATGAACATACTTGTTATTAATGGACCAAATTTAAATTTACTTGGAGAGAGAGAGCCTGAAATTTATGGCAATGATACATTAGAAGAGTTAATGATGTGGCTTGAAACATCATCAGATGGTAGGAATCATAACTTTAAATTTTATCAATCAAATCATGAAGGCGTTCTAATCGATGCTATTCATGATGAGAGACAATGGGCCAATGGTATGATTATTAATGCTGGTGCATTATCTCATTATTCTTATGCAATTAGAGATGCTATTTCATCAATAGGTATCCCAACAGTTGAGGTCCATCTATCTGATATAATGGAAAGAGAGGATTTTAGAAAAATATCAGTTATTAAAGATGTTTGTGTAANACAAGTATATGGATTAGGTAAAAAATCATATTTAGAAGGTCTTAAGATATTAAATGAGATTGATTAATTTTCTCACATATCTTATAATGGTAATGATTATTTTTGGACTTGAAAATAATTTAGATTCTGACAAAGATGGGTATTTGGATTCAGATGAAATTAAAATGGGTACTGATCCATTTGATGATTTTAGTGTTATATATAAAGGATTTTGGCCTTATAATTCAACTAAAGATTCAATATATAATCCAGGATTTGGTAAATGCCCTAATGCAAATGGATGTGAATGTGAAAATTCATTCTCATGCCCTGAAAATTCAAAGTGTACTCAGCTTAATATGGGTAAATTTTGTACACCGTTAGAGGGCTCTAGAATACCTAGATTTACTGGTGTAGATCAATTCGGAGATATTTTTGACTTATATGATTTAGCAAATAGTGGTAAGCCAATTATTATTGAAATAGGAACAAGTTGGCCCCAAGCATGCAAAGATTTATCAGCATGGAGATCATACATAAATGAAGTTGCTACAACTAGAAAATGGTGGAAAGATAAATTTTTTCGCATACGAGAATTAATTGATAATCAAGAAGTTCATTGGGTGCATATTATTCATCTTGATAATCAAAAAAATCCTGCATCGTTTGATACGATAGATGAATGGTATTGGAACTATCCCCATGAAAATATAATTTTATTAGCTGATCCTAAAGCAATGATGAAAAAATGGATTCGACCAAC
Organism: Fidelibacterota bacterium; assembly: GCA_002731795.1. Taxonomy (GTDB): domain Bacteria; phylum Fidelibacterota; class Marinisomatia; order SCGC-AAA003-L08; family D37C17; genus TMED161. The sequence continues at coordinate 5,089 of PCCQ01000031.1, read as the reverse complement.
TGGCTATCCATGTTTAATTCTAGTCGATGAAAATATGGATCTCAAGGTACATACACTAAGAGGTATAGAAGATGCCATTGATGGTATAAATGAAATTTTGGATAAGGATTAATAATTTGAGATATATATTTTATATATTTCTTATCTTAATTTCATGTGATAAGCCTATTACTGAAACTCAAAGTGCACAAATTTTTATCAAAGATTGCCTGCTTCAAGGCGATGATCCTAGATTAAAAGAATTTTGTGAATGTTGTTATATTGAAGCTCAAAAATATAAATCTAAGAAGCTTATAACAAATCATCTAGAAATGCTTAAGAATCAATCAATCAACTATAAAGATTTAGTTGATGAAAACTGTATGAGCATACTATTTTAACTTTTGAGCAATTAAAAGACTAATTTGATTTATTTATTTTGTATAATTTTGGCTTTATTTTCCCCATTAATCGATTTTTATTAAAATCTAAAAATTGATTCTTCCTTTTTTCTTTTTGCTCTTGATTAAGATTCTTGTATTCTAAACACTCACTACAACAACATCCTTTATATTTGTCTTCACATCTTTCACATTGGATAAATAGTAAATGACATAGATCATTTGCACAATTGGTATGTGAATCACTTTTAGTACCACATTGATGACAATTGCTAATAATTTCTTTAGTTACTTTTTCTCCCATTCTAGCATCAAAAACAAAATTTTTACCTATAAATTCTGATTCTAAATTATTTTTTTTTACTTCATGGGCATAATTGATTACACCACCAGAAAGTTGATTAACATCAGTAAATTTATTTTTAATTAAGAATGAACTTGCTTTTTCACAACGAATTCCTCCAGTACAATATAAAAGAATTTTACTGTCTTCTTTTCCCTTTAACATTGTTTTAATTTCTTTTAATAAATCTTGGGAACGTTCAACATCAGGGACTAGAGCATTTTTGAATCGTCCTACTTCACTTTCATAATGGTTCCTAATATCTACAACTACTGAATCAGGATTTGATAGTTGCTTATTAAACTCTAAGGGATCAAGATGCTTTCCAACTTTTTTCATATCAAAGTTTTTTTGATCAAGACCAAAAGCAACAATTTCTTTTTTTACTTTGATAACTAATTTATAAAATGATAAGCCATCTTCAATCGCCTGTTTAACATTGGTGCCGTTTAGTGTTTTATGAGAATTTAAATAATTCAATAAATTATTATAATTATGCTTTGGAATGGATATTTGAGCATTAATGCCTTCATTTGCTATGTATACTCTACCTAAAATATTTAAATTAATAAAATCCTGATAAAAAATATCTCTTAATTCATTTAAATTTGATAATTGGATGTATTTATAGAACGAGATAGTTATTCTAGGGAAATCTTCCTTGGCCAAATCTTTTTCAAGCTCTTTTTTACTTTTTTTATTATAAAGATAACTGTTCACGGATATATTTAATAATTTTCTTCATTAATTTATAATAAAATAATGTAAGTTATCGGATATAAAAAGTGTAGAGTAAAATGGAAATTAAATTAAAAAAAATAAATGACTTCACTAAAGAGTTGAAATGTGTTGTCTCTTGGGAAGAGATTAAAGATTCTTTTATTAATGAATTTAATAAAGTAAAATCTAACCATACCCCTAAAGGTGGAAGAAAAGGCAAAGTCTTTGGCCGTGATTTAGAATTATTCAAAAAAAATTATGGAACAGCAATAGAGGCAAATTTTGCAGAAAAATCTTTAAACGAATATTACCAAAAAGCAATTCAAGAAAAAAAACTAAATCCTATCAATCAAGCGCAAGTTTCAAATTTAGAATTTTCAGAGGGAAATAGTTTAGAATTTACATTAAGCTTTGAAATAGTCCCTGAAATCAAATTACCTAACTATGAAAAGAAATTTAAAATTAAAATGATTAAATATAAATCATCTAAAGAAGATGTTGATCATGCGCTTGAAGAAGTCAGACAACAACACTCAAACTTGAAGACAGTTGATGATGGAGCAAAATCAGGTAATTTTATTATGGGCGATTTCCAAGAATTAGATGATTCGGATTTTCCTATAATAGGTAAGAAACTTGAAAAACAATATATTAAATTGGGTATTGGTGCTTTTACTGGAGCTACAGAAAAAGAGTTGATAGGAGCGAAACCAGATGATAAAAGAAAAATAACAGTTGATTATGGTGAAGGCAAAAAATCAAAGTATGAGCTTCATATTCATAAAGTTGAAGAGCAATTATTACCGGAGTTAAATGATGAATTGGCGAAAACGGTTTCTCCTGATTTAAAGAAATTGTCTGATTTAAAACAGAAATTAAAAGATAATATTCAGAAGTCAATTGATGATGATTATGAGAAAAGAAAGCGTGAAGAATTAATAAATTATTTCGTTGAAAAGACAAAATTGAAAGCTCCGGAATCAATGGTAAGTAGATATTTAGATAAGTTTATTGAAGATCAAATGAAAAAAAATAATAATCTTGATAAAGAAAAATTAAGAAAAGAATCTCAAAACATAGCAGAGTTTAATGTTAAGTGGTTCATTATTAAAGATTCCATTCTAGAAAAATCTAAAGTATCTGTTACTGATAAGGATCTTGATAAAGAAATAAAAAAGATGATTGATGAAGGAGCAGATGATAAAAAGAAAATATTAGATTTCTTTGCTGAGCCACAAAATCGTGAATCTTTACATTCTAATTTAATTAATGAAAAACTTTTTGACTATATGAGTAGTTTTGCAATAATTAAAGATACTGAAAAAAGCACTGCTGAATTGAGAAAACAACAATAAGGACTTTTTATGAATAAAGAACATTCAATGCTTGTTCCAATGGTAGTAGAGCAAACTGCAAATGGAGAAAGAGCAGTTGATATATATTCAAGGCTCTTAAAAGAGAGAATAATATTTTTAGGCACACCAATTGATGATAATATTTCTAGTTTAATTATTGCTCAATTATTATTTCTGGAATCTGAAGATGCTGAAAAAGATATATATATGTATATCAATTCTCCTGGAGGAGTAATTACATCTGGATTTGGAATACTTGATACCATGAATTACATAAAGCCGGATGTTGCAACAATATGCATGGGACAAGCAGCAAGTATGGCTGCATTATTATTGAGCTCTGGAGCTAAAGGCAAACGGTCTGCTCTTGCTAATTCACGCGTAATGATTCATCAGCCTTTAGGTGGAGTTCAAGGACAGGCTACTGATATTGAAATTCATACTAAAGAAATTTTATTTTTAAAGGAAAAATTAAATAAGATTTTAAGTAATAACACTGGGAAATCTGTCAAAACAATTGAAAATGATACTAATCGAGATAATTTTATGTCTGCAGATAAGGCTTTAGATTATGGCCTTATAGATCAAATTGTATCTTCTAGATAATTTGGAAAAACAGTTTGGATAAAAATATAGATCAAATAAAAAGTAACTTATCATGTTCATTTTGTGGCAGCTCAGAAAAAGATGTTAATTTTTTAATTGAAGGTGATGAGGCCTATATTTGTGATATTTGCATTGATAAGGCAAATGAGATTGTTGTTGAGAAGTTAGATGCACTATCTAATAAAGATAAGCATGATCTACACACTCCTGAGCAAATTAAATTAATGCTTGATAAGTATGTAATTGATCAAGACCATGCCAAAAAAGTACTATCTGTAGCAGTGTATAATCATTATAAAAGATTAAATTCAAACTTTAAAGATGACATTGATATTGAAAAAAGTAATATTTTACTTTTAGGGCCTACTGGAACAGGAAAAACCTTACTTGCTCGAACGCTATCTAGAATATTAGATGTACCATTTGCAATAGCTGATGCAACTGCATTAACCGAAGCAGGCTATGTTGGAGAGGATGTTGAAAGTATTCTAGTTCGTCTATTTCAATCTGCAAATTATGATATAGATAAAGCAGAACGTGGGATAATTTATATCGATGAAATTGATAAAATTTGTAGAAAAGATGGCAACCCATCAATTACTAGGGATGTATCTGGCGAAGGTGTTCAGCAGGCATTACTTAAAATGCTTGAAGGTACAAAAGCTAATATTCCACCAAAGGGAGGACGTAAGCACCCTGAACAGGATTTAGTTACTATTGATACAACTAATATCTTATTTATTTGCGGTGGAGCATTCCAGGGAATAAATAAAATTATAAAGAGAAGATTAAAAGGGAATGATATAGGTTTCGATCGTAAGAAAACATTAGATATAGATGAAGAAAAGTTAATATATAAATCAGAACCAGAAGATTTAATGAAATTTGGTTTCATTCCTGAATTTATTGGAAGACTTGCTATTACAGCACCTCTAAATAAACTAAATAAAGATGCATTATACAAAATTTTAACAGAACCCCAGAATGCTCTTATTAAGCAGTACAAAAAACTGTTTAAAATCGAAGGTATAAATTTAGAATTTACTGATTGTGCAATTAATGAAATTGTTGCTCAAGCAATGGCCAGAGGTACAGGGGCAAGGGGTTTGAGAGCAATTATTGAAACTTCTATGATGGAAATAATGTATAATGTCCCTTCAATGAAGGATGTAGATACATGTTCAATTTCAGCTGATGTTATAAAAGGTAAAAAGCAGCCTTCCATAACATATATTAAAAAATCCGCATAATCTAAAGATCTCCCCTTTCATTATTTATTTTTTGATCTAGTGGCTTATATCACACTATTTGTTTATATTTATTAACAAATTGTAATATAAAATTTATTGTTTTAAAAAGTAACAATCGTTAATTACTAAAAATTTTTTATTAATGGAGGAAGATACCAATGCAATCAATAAACCTTAATTATTTCAAAGCTGTATTTTTATCAGTCTTATTTTCTTTCACTTTTTCACAAGATGTCACATTGAATCTTGATGGTGGTAATCTTAATTACGAAAGTAGTGTTGATATAGCAGGATTTCAATTTTCACATAATGGCTGCGTAACTGGTGCTGGTGGCGGTGATGCTGCTGCAAATGGCTTTACAGTTTCAGCTAGTGGAAGTGCAGTTCTTGGATTTTCATTTACAGGCTCAGTAATTCCAGCAGGAGCAGGAACTC
>PCCQ01000030.1 GCA_002731795.1 Fidelibacterota bacterium | reverse complement strand
CTCCAGGTTCACACGGAACGCATTCAGAAGAAGAGCTTGATGAGAAATAACCAGGTAGACATTCTGTACATGATGAAGCACCACAATCAAAAATATCTGGCATTCCTATCTCTGAACAATCTGTTTGACCTTCTGCAAATGTTCCTGCTGGGCATGCATCGCACTGGCTGGCATTACCATCAGAAAATGTTCCAGGTTCACAAACTTGGCAATCTCCATTTTCATTTTGATATTCACCTGGTAAACAGTTAATTTGATCTGTACATGAACCTTGGTAATCAACTGATACTCCAAAGCATGATGCTATACATTCATTTGGGTATGTAAACCCATCAAAACCACAAACTGGATTAAAATCATTTTCACATGTGCAAGGATCTTGCGAAAATAAAAAAGTGGACATTAATACTATTAATTTTAGAATCATTTCAAACTCGCTTTATAAATTATTTTATTTTTTTAAGATATCTTTTAATTCACCTTTTTGATGTAGTTCCATTGCTATATCACAACCACCAATAAGTTCTCCATTTACAAATAGCTGAGGGATAGTTGGCCAATCAGAATACTCCGATAGTTTTATTCTTATTTCAGGATCTTCCAAAACATTTGTTGCCTCATAATCTACATCATATGCATTTAGGATATTTACGATTGTAGCTGAAAATCCACACATGGGCATATTTTTTGTTCCTTTCATGAACAACATTACAGGATTGGTTTTTATGTCATTTTTAATTTTTTCATAAAGTTCCATTTAATCTCCTTTATCATTGAAATATAAAATTTTCTTTTTAGATTATAGACTGAATTTATAAAAAGTTAAATTAAAATTAAAGGATTCAGTCATGAAACCAATTGAGCAATGGATATTTGAATATGGTCAAAGTCATCAGAATCCTACAAATAAAACTATTCATTGGATATGTGTTCCATTAATAATGATGAGCTTGCTATCATTAATTTCACTAATTCCTTTTCCTTTTGATAACATAAGACTCTATTCATTCAATGGTAATGATATAAATTTGAATTGGACGATTCTTTTCTTGTCATTTACTGTAATTTTTTACTTAAGGCTTTCATATACTATAGCAATTGGAATGTTGGGTGTTGCACTTTCAATGATTGCATCCGTTACTTGGATTGAAATAATTGATCCCTCAATTTGGAAATTATCAATGTTAATTTTCATTTTAGCATGGATTGGTCAGTTCATAGGTCATAAAATAGAAGGTCAAAAACCTTCATTTTTTGAGGATATTAAATTTTTACTTATTGGGCCAGCATGGCTACTAAGCTTCATTTACAAAAAGTTAGGAGTTCCTCTTAAATGAATTTCAATAAATTATTTTTAGTATTTTTTTTGAGTTTAACATTTCAGGGATGTGCTTTCATTGCGTCCAGAGTAGTGCCAGTTAATGATATTAAATCACCTTCAGGTAAATACGAAATTGGTACTCAGATATTTCATTGGACAGATAATACAAGAGATGAATGGTTTTCTAGTATAGAAGGAGATAAGCGTGAACTTATGGTACAAGTTTGGTATCCAGCCCTAAAACCTAATGAATTAATAGATCCTTATCCTTGGATAGATAATGCTAATTTAAGAGAAGAAGCAATTATGGAAAATTTCAAGGTACCAAAATTTGTAGCTAAAGCTATCGATAGGGTAGATACAGGAACATATTTAAATTCAATACCAATTTTATCTGAAAAATTTCCAATAGTTATATTTTCACATGGATTTGAAGGCTTTAGATCACAAAATACTACTCAAATTCAGGAGTTAGCTAGTAATGGTTACATTGTTTTTGCCCTAGACCACACCTATGATGCAACATTAACAATCATGTCGGATGGAAGACTTATACCAAATGCTAAAAAATATTGTTACGGTTGCGAAGCAGATCAATTTTATGAAGTTTTTATTCCACAAATTAATACGAGAATCGATGATGTTAGATTCATTCTAAATCAAATTGAGAAAATTAATAATGGAAATATAGAAACAAATTTTGCGAATGCACTTGATATCGAAAACATAGGGGTTTTTGGCCATTCTTTTGGTGGGGGAACAAGTTTAGCATCCAGTATATTAGATTCAAGAATAAAGTCATGTATAAGTTTAGATGGTTGGTATGTACCCGTGCATCCTGATATATACAATAAAGGGCTAACTATTCCTTTTATGCATCTTGGGCAAGTGGAGTGGGATACTCCGGTTAATTATCAAATTCTTGATGAAATATTAGATACTAAAGTTATCCAAGGATATAAATTGAGTCTTGAGGGGGCCAACCACATGGATTTTACTGATTCACCACACATATCTAAACTATCATCATCGTTTCAATTATCGAGTGGGCTTGAAAGCGAAGAAATTTTAAATGTAACAAATACCGCTGTTATTGGTTTCTTTGATGAACATTTAAAGTCTAAAAATACAAATTGGCTTCTTGAGTTAAGAAACAATATTAATACTAGGGTAGAAGAATTTAAAAACGAAAAATAATATGAGACCATCTTATTTATTTTCACTTTTATTAATTTTAACCTTATCATTTATATATATTTATCCTGATACAAATATTTCAATCCAGTCAAATAAAGAAATGCCTTCCCCAAAAGAGTTTGCTATCAAGAAAAAAAACAGAAAAATTCATAAAGAAAATAGAAAAAAGTATTTTGAAATGATGCACAAAGCATCTTCTGATATTGATTGGGGAAAAGTAAATCACTCTTATAGGGAAGAAAGAGCTAAACAATTAACATTAACCAGAAGTAACTATGATCCAGATACAATAAAAGATAATTTAGAATCTTTCTTAGATCGTGATCTAGAGGGAGTTTGGGAGGAGAGAGGTAGTAATAATTTAGCAGGAAGAGTTCATACTGTAGATGTTGATTTTGATACTGGAATAATATATTGCGGATCATCAGGTGGAAATATTTGGATCGGTTCTATTAATGGTGAGGGTTGGGTCTGTGCAAATGATTATATGCAGATTGATAATATAAATATGTTAAGGTCTATTCAAAATCAATCTACTAGACAAAATAGACTTTTAATAAGCGGAGGAAATAAGTTTTATTATTCAGATAATGAAGGATTTACCATAAATCAATCATCTGGCCTTAATGGAGTTGAATCATGGGGCGAGATCTATAGAGCAATTGTTACGTTTCATGATACTAATACTAGCCCAGTTATTTTTGTTTTAACCAAAGAATGGGATAGTGGATCAACAATAAAAATATTTAGATCCGATAATGTTGGTGAAAGTTTTTATGAAATTTATTCAACTCCCCTAGAAAGTGAGAAGGCGTATGATATTTGGACAGATAGATATGAATTGTCTGATATATTTTTTCTAAAAAATGGAAATTTATTCTCAATTAACATAGATGATAATAGTATTAATTATATTGCAAATGCTGGCCCTCAGAACCAAGGTGAAAATATTATTTCTGGTGGTAAGGACTTACAAAATAATGATCAATATCATTTTCATGCAAAGATTGGCACAAGATCTTACTTTTCAAATAATAATGGAATATTGTGGTTAGATAAAGGAGAGTTACCATCATATACATTCTTTCGCAATAGTTATAGCTGTTCATATGATAATATGAATTTAGTTACAATTGGAGGAATTGATTTATATAAAAGTCTTAATGCGGGTACTAATTGGGAAAAAGTGAATGATTGGTGGGAGTATTATGGAAATCCTGAAATATATTTACATGCTGATATTCCAGAGATACAATTCCTAAAAAATAATAATGGAGATGAAATAACATATATTAGTACAGATGGAGGTTTATATAATTCTACGGATCAACTAATCAATGTAAATAATCTATCTTTAAGTGGCTTGGGTATTAGTCAGTATTATTCTACATACACAAAGAAATTTACTCCATATCAAATTTTTGCGGGTAGCCAAGATCAAGGTTTTCAAAGATCAGTAAATCAACTATACGATATTTATGATTTTGAACAGGTTATTAGCGGAGATTATGGTCATCTAGTTTCAGGTGATAATGGAGTTAGTATATGGTCAGTTTATCCTGGTTTTGCAATGTATTACCCTAATGCTTCAACAAATATAAATGGAATTACATGGGATTTTGATATGACAGGTCATTTATGGATGCCTCCTTTAATGGAAGATCCTAATGATCCTTCATCTGTATATATAGCTGGAGGGGGATTATCTGGTGGCAATCATATTATTAAATTAACAAGATCCGGCAGTACAATAGATGTTAGTGAAGGTGATTTTAATTTTAATAATACAGTTACGGCTATGGCATATTCTCCAATTGATCCATCTCATAGATATGCTTTAACATATAATGGTACTTTTTATCATAGTGAGGATTCTGGTATTAATTGGAGTGCTTCTACAGGATTTTCTGGTCCTGATTCTCACTATTTTTATGGTTCTAAGATTTTACCATCTAAAATAGATTTAGGTAAAGTTATTATTGCTGGAAGTGGGTACTCTAACCCTCCTGTATTTGTTACTTTTAATCATGGGAATTCTTTTTCTAATATGAGCCAGGGTATGCCTAGTACTTTAGTATATGATTTAGCATCTACTGAAAATGAAAATTTTATTTTTGCAGCTACCGCTGTAGGTGCCTTCGCCTTTTCTGAAGACCAACAATTATGGGAAGATATTATTGGTCTTAATGGAACTGACCAAACATATTGGTCAGTTGAATATGTTCCTGAATTACTTACTGCGAGATTTGGAACATATGGGAGGGGTATTTGGGATTTTATTTTAGATGAGAATTTTGAAATTCTTATTGGAGATTTAAATCAAGATGCTATAATCAATATTCAAGATATCATTATATTAATTAATATTTCATTAGATGTTATAATACCCACAGAATATCAAAATTTAGCTGGTGATATCAATCAAGATGAAACCATTGATATTTTAGATATTGTTAATTGTATAAACATTATTTTAAATAGGTAAATAAAATGAATAGATACTATAAAATTATTACATTTATTATACTCTCATTTGCATTATGTATTGATACTGATGGTGATGGATATTCTGATAAAGTTGAATTAGAACTTGGTACGAATCCAAAAGATAGTTCTGATAAATACTATCTTGGTTCATGGCCATATAATTCAAACAAAGAAATAATAAAAGGTATAGACTTTCCTATATCATGTCCAAATAATGTAAGTTGTGAATGTGAGTTAAATAAAGATTGTATTAATCAAAATTGTAAAAAGACTCCTAGAGGTAGTAGTTTTTGTACCCCTAAAATAGGAGATATCTTTCCAAGATTTATTGGAGTTGATCAATATGGTGAATATGTTGATATTTATGATTTTGCAATGCAAGGTAAACAGATTGTAGTTGAATTTGGTGCAGCATGGTGTAGCCCATGTCAGGGACTATCTGGTTGGCTTTCTTCGGGAGACTATTCAAATTTAAAGAAAAATAGATGGTGGAAGGATGAGTACGCTATTATATATGATAGAATACAGAATGATGAAATATTATTTATTACAATTTTATTTGAAGATGAAATGAGAGAGCCTGCAAATTATGAAACAGTTTCTAATTGGCATGAAAAATATCCTAATAATAAAATTGCTATATTAGCAGATGAATATAAAGATATTCATCAATGGATGAAGCCTACTGGTTATCCTTGTATAAATTTAATCGATGAAAATATGAATTTATTAACTTTTACAGGAAGAGGGTTGAACGCCGCTTTTGATATTCTATCTAATGCAAAATAGCTTCCTTAGATTTATCAACATTTTTCTTAAAAATTATTTGATCTGTAGCATTGTCGATAACAATATATACAAATAATCCTACCAAAAGAATTAACAAAAATTCATATACTCTTTTCATACTTAAAGCCCCAGTTTTTTTAAAATGGATTAATTAGAGACATCTGAATATACCTGTATGGTTTTTTATTTTCTATCCATCTATTAATAGTTTGTGCTTCACCATAACTTAGAAACAATATTGGGTTATTTGAATTTAAAATAGAAACCTTTGCCTCATAGCCAATTGTATGAATACTATTTTTATTAATTATACCAAAATCTTGAAACAGTGCAATGGATGATTGGCCTAGGCTTGTTCCTAAAAAATTTATTGGAAAGGATGAGGTAGATAGTGGGTATCTAATTTCTGTTGTATTAAATAACATTTTATTGCCAATTACTGCTCCACCATTCCAGCCCCTCGGAGAAAGGTTTTCATTAAAAATGTTTCCAGTTCTTTGTCCTGAAACATAAATGGGACTATCCTGAGAAAACCAAATTTGGTCTTGGAGGAAAACATCTCCATACATCGTTTGAAATTTAAGACGCTGATAAAATGTGATTAAATCCAAAGTGAAATTAAAGTAGCTATCAATAGCAATTTTTTGAAAATAAGAATTCCAACCTTTTTGTCCGAAAATAGCTTTAACTTCAACCCCATGTCCTTGGGTTGGCAAGAACCAATTATTAGAATTAGGTTTTTTATTTTTATATTTATAGTTGAATGTGAGAGTATTTTCATATCCCTCTTCAGGGTTTGGAAGTCCATACTTATCTGCTATAAATATACTATCGCCTTCTGTTTCTATATTTTCAACATACAATGAATCATAGAACATTATCGATTTTCGTTCAGATGATTCTAATTCGATCTTTATGTCATGATTAGCATAATAGTTGTTTCCATTATTATATGAATAACTAGTCCAAAAATGTAGTCCATCTTTTTTTTCCAATAAACTACCATTATCATATAATCTTGCTAAAAAATTACTGTTATAAAAATAATTCAAACCAAATAGTGGTCCATTTAGTGCATTGGTATAGCTAAATACAAAAAATGAAGGTGGAAAATTTTCTTGAAAATTTTCTAGGGTATAATTATATGTTCCTGCTGAAAAAAGAAATAAATTTCTTCCAATTCTATCAGACCAATTTGATGTTGCGATGATTCCGGGAAGTGGAAAAATTGATGAAAATATATGTTTAATATTATTCCTTAATTTATACTTTTGAATTGATTCAGTATAGTCAATTTTATCTCTATCAATCTCATTATATTTTATTTTTAATTTAGGCTCTTTATATTTCCAAAGGTAAAATTTTTGATTAAGGTTTAAGTCATTTGTATTTGTGGTTCTTTTTGGATTGATTTTTATAATTCGAACTGAGTCAACGTCATTTAAAGTATTTGCTAAAATGTAATTATTTTTTGGATTTAATTGAGCTGACCAGACACCTTCATAAGAATCTGTCAATTGTGTTATTGAATTATTTTCATCAATTTGAAAAATATTAGGCATACCAGTTCGGTGACTTGTGAAAATAATATTATTACTGTCATCAAACATTGGTAAATAATCTACAGATTCATGAAAAGTTTTTTTAGATAAATCGTTTGTAATTAAATCTAAAATATAAATATCGAGGTTTCCTGTTAAATTTGACATCCCAAAAATTACTTTATTGCCATTTTTAGAAATGGAAGGAGTTACTATTTGAATATCATCCGTAAAATTTGTTAATTGNNCTATGTNATTAATATTATTAATATCAATTTTATATAGATTGGATACAGAATTCTTATGNGCTACGAAAATAATATGATTCTCGCTGGTAAAAATTGGGTAGCTTGCCCTCAAATCATTTGTTATCCATTTTTTAGATTTAGTTTTTGTATCATACAAACATAAATCAAATACTCTAGAATTATTATTTGCGTAATGATATTTTGAATAAGCTAGATATTGTTTATCATTTGACCAACTCATAGATTCATGAAATTCCCCAAAATCAATTTCATCTTTTTTATATTTTACTTTATTTTTTTGTTCTAAGCTTGTATCAATGGTTGCAATAAATAATGACTGATATTTATTATTTTTATTTTCTTTACCTAATAATGCAACATTTATACTATCAGAGCTAAATCTAAAGCTCGAAACTAATGAGCCAAGTTCTAAAATTGGAAGAGAGTAAAGCTCACCAATATCTTCATATGTTTCTTTTTGAGATCTAATTCCATAGTAGTATGTATTTATAGTTCTTCTCCAAAAATCTTCAAATTTTTTCACACTGACACCCGTATACTGTTTGAATGCTTTTTCAAAATTATATAGCTTATATTTATCTCGATAATTGAGAATATTTACTATGCAAGAATCTCCATATGTTTCTGCTATTAGCTTTACTTTAGAGAAACCATTATGGTGTGGACCCATACTTGAAGTAGTATTTTTTAATACATGTAGATTATGTTTAATTTCTGATCTATGTGGTCTCCAATTTTCAGTGTAGTATTCAGCAATGCCTTCAACAAACCATGATGGTGTATTGCCAATACCTAGGGAGTATGGTTCTGGAAGCCATGTCTTTACTTTATTAAAGTATACAATATGTTGTAATTCATGTGAAATTACTTGCTCAAGCCATTTTTGGTTTTCTAACCAAATAGATGCATCATTTTGATCTACCCATATGAATGTAGTATTGGTAAATGTTGCAAAACCATTCATATTCTCATCTTCACTAGTTAAGATGATATCAATAATTGGTATCTCAGATAATTGCACTTGTTTTAACAGGGTCGGAAGAACTTGTTCAGCAATGTTTGCACTTGAAAGGGCAATCTTTTCAATTTCTTCGTGATAATGTACATTAAAATTATCTGTCTTTATGGTATACCATTTAAAATTTGAATGTACTCGTTTACTTTCTTGCCAAGTGATACTATATTCATCATGTGAATATAGAAATGCATAAAATAGAAGAAAAATTGCTAAATTATAAATAAATGTACTAGCTCTATAGATGTCCATTGATTAAAAATTTATTTTAATGAAAGAAAATATTATGAAAAATAGAATAATAAAGCTAGCTATTATTGTCATCATACTATTTCATCAAATTGATGCAGTCAATTTTAGTCAAGATATTTCACCAATTATTTATAATAATTGCACTGAATGTCACAGACAGGGTGAAATTGGTGCTTTTTTAAATTTAACAAATTATTCTGAAGTCTATAATAATAGAAATTGGATTTTAGCTGCGATAGCAACTCCAGAAGATCTTAGACATGGCCAGCCAATAATGCCACCTTGGCAACCTGACCGTGAATATAGTTCATTGGTAGGTGAAAGATTTTTAACTGATGAGGAGGTACAAATTTTTTCAGATTGGATTGATGATGGTGCACCTCAAGGAGACCCATCTTTAGAATATCCAATTCCAGAATTTCCTGAAGGTTCAGCAATAGGTAACCCCGATTATGTTCTAACTATGGAAGAAAGTACTTTTATTGAAGGTAATTATGAGGACTATTATAGATGTTTTGTATTTGAATCAATTTCTGATGATGATTTATATATTACTGCGATGGAAGTCAGACCAGGAAATAATGAGGCTGTGCATCATACATTGATAGTTGCAGTCCCTCCAAATAGCGCTGATCAACTTGAGATGGAAGATAGTCAATATGGTTATGATTGTTATGGAGATTTTAGAGTACCGATAATGACTGATTTTCTTGGTGGCTATGCTCCAGGGACCAAACCAAATAAATGGAAGCATGGCTTAGCTCAAAAAATTCCAGCTGGTTGGGATTTAATTGTTCAAATGCATTATGCGCCAGTTTTAGATGATATGGAAGATTTATCTCAGGTAAATATTTTTACTACCGAAACAAACCTAGTTGAAAGAGAAGTAGAATCATTTACAATGATTAATACTTCTTTTGCACTACCTCCCCATCAAATTACAGAGATTCATGAAACTGTATATGTACCAGATGATTTAAGTATAGTAAGTTTTTTCCCACACTCTCACTTGTTAGGGCAGTCTTGGGAAGTATTTGCTGTTACATCTATAAATGATACTATTCCATTTATTAAAATTAAAAATTGGGATTTTGATTGGCAAAATTTTTACTATCCTGATTATATGATTTATATTCCGGCAGGTTCAACTGTTCATGCAAAAGCTTCATATGACAATACGTCGAATAATCCAAATAATCCCAATAGTCCCCCTCAGTACGTTTTTTGGGGAGATGATACTACAGATGAAATGTTTTATTTGCCAATTTCTTATGTCCCATACCAAGAGGGAGATGAAAATTTATATCTTGGATCAGAAGAAGTCATCATTGGAGATATCAATTATGATGGTTCAATAAATATTGTTGATGTAGTATTAATTGTTAATTATGTTTTAAATCCTGATTCGCTTGGTGATGAGCAAATCTTGGTATCAGATTTAAACAATGATCAAAGTATTGATATTCTAGATGTGGTTGAATTAATTAATAATATATTGATGTTATGGTAGTACGGTTAATTACAATATTAATGTTATTCAATATATGCTTATCTATTGGATTTGATCCTCTTTATTTGAATGATAAAAACAGGACCCCTGTTGAAAGAGCAGGTGACTTATTTCAAATTGCAATCCCACTATCTGGACTTGGATATACATATTATTCTAATGACAATATTGGTAGAAAACAGTTTTGGAGAACATATCTTTCATCTTTGACATTAACATATATTTTAAAATATACTATCAAAAAAGAAAGACCAAACGGACATTGCTGTGAATCATTTCCATCAGGACATACTTCTGCGGCATTTGCAGGAGCTATGTTTATTAATAATCGATACGGATCTAAAGTGGGTATTCCTGCTGTACTTCTAGCTTCATTTGTTGGCTATAGTAGAGTATATGCAGAAAAACATTACTGGGAAGATGTATTGGCTGGAGCATTAATTAGTGTAATTTCAAGTATCTTTTATACAACTAGTATTAATACAAATAATGAAAACATATCATTATTTCTAAATCCACTAAATAATAACATTTCAATAAATCTAAAAATCTAGTGAGGATATTAATGATCATAATAGCTCTATTTATCAATTTTATTTTTGCCCAAATAGTTCCTTTTGAAACCTCAAATATTTTTTCTGAAAAAAATGATAAAATTGAGACTATATATATTGATGATCATAGTTTAGGAGAAAATTTAGATTTTAGATTAGAGGAAAATTCAAACATTATCTTTGTAGCAAATAAGCAAATATTTGAAACAAATATTTTGACAGATTCTGTTGATACATATAAAGTATCATTGAGTTATGACAATATCCCTGATGAATCTAAATTTTTTATAATTGATAGTAATTCAGATGTAGTTATTGGTCCATTTTATATTCATAGTAATAAAAAACAATTAGATATAGGACCTATACATTCTTCAGACTTTATTGTACAGTGTGTTTTACCTAGTTCTTTTAATTTGATAGATTATAGTATTAAAATAATAAAAGTTTCATCGTTGGAAGAATTAGATTTAGATAATAAAAAACATTATTCTCAAATTCCTAGAAACAGAGATAATCCTGTAATTGTTGTTACTGGATTTTGGCCCCCAACTAATGAAATGATACGGCATTTTAGCCAAGATTCAACTTTGAATCAAGAAGGGTGGCAGGGAGAAAATTGGAGAGAATTAGGTTATGATATAATCGCATTTTTCCCAGAATTTGAGGATCCAGATTGCAATAATTGTGGTCAAGGTTATGGTAATTTTGAGGTTGATTATCAAGATACTTCGGAGGACTTTTGGTCATTGATTCCAAATTTAAATCCAATATCTATAATTACATTTTCAAGAGGTTACATTGATTATAGTTGGGAACTTGAATATAATTATTACAATAGAACTAATTGGTATGGTGATTATTTTTCACCTATTTATCCAACTCCAAATCCACCAGATGATAATGTAGATGTAAATTTTCTGAGAAATTCTACTTTACCAATGCAATCTATTGTTGATGCAGTAAACTCATCAAATTTAGAACTCAATTCTTATATTGATATAAATGGAGATCCTGGAAGATTCGTATCAGAATTTATGGGTTATCATGGAGTCTGGTATCATGATTTATATGAATTTGATAGTGAAAATCCCTGTTTTTTATCTGGCCATGTTCATGTTGGAGGACTTATAGATTGGGATACTGCACGAAATGCAGCAGAAATAACAATAGAAAATGTAATACAAGAGTTAGATAACTATATTTATATTCTAGGTGATGTTAATAGTGATCAAAATATAGATGTTTTAGATATTGTTAATACTGTAGCTCATATTCTTGGTAATGATATTTTAGTTGGTAGTTCTTATTATGCAGGAGATATGAACAGCAATGGAATTATTAACATTCAAGACATTATATTGATTGTCAACCTAATACTTTAAAATAAATTATATTTGATGAATAAAATTGCAATATTAGGAGGCTCAGGTTTTGTTGGAAGTTATATAGTGCAAGAACTATTAAAGCAAAAGCATACCGTAAAATTAATAAACAGAAATAAGGTTTCTTTAATTAATCAAAATTGTCAACAATCTGTTATCGATTTATTTTCAGATAACCTTTACCATGAGTTGCAAAATTTTGATTGCCTAATATATAATATTGGAATAATTAGAGAATACCCAAGTGAAGGAATCTATTTTAAGGCTATTCATGAAGATCTTGCGATTCATGCAATGAAAATGGCTGAAAAGGCGGGAATTAAAAAATTTATTTTAATGTCAGCAAATAAAGTTGAATTATGTAGGACTGGATATGAAAAAAGCAAGTTTGCTGCTGAGCAACATTTGATTAATAGTAATATGGATTGGACTATTTTTAGGCCTTCAATTATATTTGGGAATCCTAGAGGAAAAATTGAGTTTTGCTCTCAAGTTAAAAGAGATATAATTAATATTCCTCTACCTTTACCTCTATTTTTTAATGGTATAAAATTATCGAACGCAGGATCGATGAAAATGAGCCCAATTCATGTCAAGAATGTTGCAGAGTTTTTTGCAAAGTCAATTAATTTAGAAAGTTCAAATTTTAAAATCTATGAATTAGGTGGTGCGAATGAATTCTCTTGGAGAGAGATATTGCAAATCATTTCATCGGCATGTAAAAAACGTAAGTATAGTATTCCAGTTCCATTTATAGCTATAAAATTATTAGCATCTTTTCTTGATCGATTTAGTTGGTTTCCGGTTACAAAGGATCAACTTATTATGCTTTCAGATGGTAATTCTTGTATGAGTAAAAAATATTTTAGTGAATTTGATATAAATGAAATTCCATTTTCTGTTGAAGAGTTAAAATACCTTAGATGAGTATCAAATTATCAAAAATTATTAATGCAGTTTTATTTTATACTATTTGGTGGGGTACAATTATTAGCATTATATATAATTTATTTTACATGCCCATTGTAATCACATTAATTATCTCTTTTTTACACTTTACATTTTTCTCAAAGAATAAATATGAAATTATTTTTATCATTTATTGTATGTTAATTGCAATAATATATGAAGGAGCTTATTTAAATACAGGAATTATTAAATATACTGGGTATTTGTTTGATAATAATTTATTCCCACCGCTATGGACAATATGTATGTGGGTTAGTTTAGGAATTACAATAAATCACTCAATGAATTTACTTAAAGATAAGTCGATAATAACAGGTTTGTGTGGTGCTATATTCGGTCCATTGGGCTATTTTTCTTTGATGAAATTAAATATTTTAACATTTAACTATAGTTTATTTAATACACTACTTGTATTATCAGCTACATGTTCATCTAGCTTATTAGCCTTATTTTATTTAAATAAAAAAATCAAGGAGAATTATGGAAACTAAATATTTATTAACAATTCTTATTGTAGGTACAATTCTTATCTTTTCTTTCATTGCAGCAAAAGGGAGTAAGGAGGAGCAGTTACCAACGAATCCAGTGACAAGCTTTTATGATTTAAAAGCAAAATCAATATATGGTGAAGAAATTTCAATGAGTGACTTTAAAGGGAAAAAGATTTTAATTGTAAATGTTGCATCTAAATGTGGCTATACATACCAATATGCCGGGCTTGAGAAGCTTTTTAGAGAATATTCAGACAAACTTGTCGTATTGGGATTTCCATCAAATGATTTTTTACGCCAAGAGCCTGGAACTAATAAAGAGATTGCCACCTTTTGTTCAACAAATTATTCTATTTCATTTCCAATGTTTGAAAAGATTAGTGTTAAGGGTTTAGCAATGCACGATATATATAAGTGGCTTTCAGACTCTAAGCAAAATGGTTGGAACGATCAAAGCCCTTCATGGAATTTCACAAAGTATCTTATTGATGAAAAAGGTAAATTGATTAAGAGATTTTCATCTAAAGTTAATCCACAGTCAAAAGAGATAGTTAATTTAATTAAATAACTATTTGTATAATTCATTAGGCTTTTTTTAATATATGGAAACGATATAAACATAAAACGTTTCCAATGGATAAAACTAAGAAAATTATATTAAAAGAAGGTTTTAACTCTGTGATAAGGAATGGCATTAGATCTTTCACCGTTGAGAGTCTTGCGTCTTCGCTCTCTATGAGTAAAAAAACTATCTATAGTTATTTCCCTAAGAAAGAAATCTTGATAAAAAAAATAATAGACTTTAGGATGAAAAAGCTTAGTAATGAATTTCGAGAAATAATTCAAAGTCAAGATGATGCTATTGTTCAATTTATCGAAGTTCGAAATCATCATATCAAATTTGCTAATAAATTAAATTTAAAAAAATTAACATACATCAAAGCAAGACATCCGCACATATGGGAAATTATTGAACAGCATAGATTAGATAGAAAAGCTATATATATGGAAATTTTTAAATTAGCTAAATCTCAATCATACTTACGAAGCAATTTAGAGCCTTCAACCTGCGCGAGTATTTATATGAATGTAATTAATTCGACATTCCAACCTGACTTTCTTAATAATAATGAATTAGAATTGAACGAAACTATAGATCACCTTAGAAAAATTCTATCGTATGGTTTTTTTAATGATAAAGCTATAAACAAAATGAAAAAGTATGGTGGATAAATTATATAATTATACTATATTAACGTGCAAAACGTGCAATTTGATATTTAAAGGAATTAATGTATCAAAATAAATTTATAAAGCCCATTTCAGTCATTGTCATCGCTATTGCAATGATTACCTGGATTCTAAGGACTGTAATTTGAATATAGTAATAAAAATTATACTATATACTTTATGCTTTCTTTTTACTTCTTGCGCTGTAAAAAATATTAATGATGAAAAATTAAAAGTTAATATTACCCCTCATATTGATGTTGATAATTGGTTATCTACAACTGAGTTATCTGATGGAAATAATATTTCATCTGAATGGTGGAAATTATTTAAGGATGAAAAATTAGATGTAATAATGAACCAATTTATTGCAAATAATTATGATTTAGAGATTGCCTTATTATCTTTAAATGCAAATAAAGCTTTATCAATTATTAATAAAAATAATTTATTTCCTGATATATCTTCAAGCTTTACAAGTAGTGCAATGCAAACTAATAATAAAGGAACTCAATTTGATGACATAGAGATTACTATTCCAGATGGAGAAACTATCAAATTTGCAGAAACCTCAATAACTGAAAACTATAGGTTAAATCTTTCGAGTCAATGGGAAGTAGATATATGGAATAAGATGCGTTCAAAAAATAAAGCAATAGATAAAAATTTTCAAAGTAATCAAAATGACTTTAAATACTTTAGGTTTTCAATTATTTCACAAGCAGTAAAAATATATTTTTCTGCTGTTCAAGCAAGTGAGCAAGTAAATTTGTCTAAAGCTTCAGTTGATGCAAATCAAGATATATTTAATATTGTTGAAGATAGATACAATAAGGGAATAGGCGCTTCATTGTTGGATTATAAGCTTGCCAAATCAAATCTATTAATTTCTAAATCATCACTTGAACAAAATAAAATGAGTTTTGATCAATATAAAAGAAGACTTGAAATATCAATTGGAAAATATCCTTCTGGTACAATAGAAGTAGAAAATTTATTAACTAATTCACTCCCTGAAATTCCTAAAAGTATGCCCTCTGATGTAATAATGAAAAGACCAGATATTGTTTCATCATATAATAAGATAGAAGCTGCGCTAATGGAATTAGGATATTCAAAAAGATTAAGATTTCCAAGTTTTAATCTAACAAATTCTTTTGGGACTTCATCTGGAGATTTAATAGATATTATAAATGGTGATGCGTTTGTATGGTCCTTGGGTGCTAATGTATTGTTACCAATCTTTCAAAATGGAAAAATTAATGCTAATATTGATTTAGCTAAAACTATGTATGAAAAAGCTCAGATTGAATATTCAAATTCACTTCTTAGTGCATTTTCAGAAATAGAAAGTAAACTATCCTTTGATCAAATGCTTACCAATCAGGTTGTATTATTAAGTGAAGCTCTTAAAGAAGCTGAAGATACTTATGATTTATCAAAGGAGAGATATAATAAGGGTTTAGTTGACTTGATTACAGTTATAGATAGTCAAAAAAGAATGTTTGATACCAGAAGTAGAATGATATTAGCAAAACAATTATTAATAGATAATAGAATTGATTTATTGATTTGTTTAGGAGGAGATTTCAGTGAATAATAAAGTTAAAATGTCAAGTGTATACCCTATTGGTATAATAAGTTTAGGAATTATCATTTGTTCGCTATTAATTAAATGTTCACCTGAGGTGAAACCTGAAGAAGTTAAAAAAATCATACCTTTAGTAGAATTTGAAAAGATAGAACCAATTTCAAAAAATATAGAGATTTTCTCACAAGGTTCAATTATACCTAGGACTGAAAGCCAACTATATCCTGAAATTAGAGGAGAGGTAGTTTATGTATCGCCTAAACTTGATGAGGGTTCATCATTTAAGAAGGGTGATATATTATTAAGAATTGATTCACGAGATTATGAGCTTGATATAAAGGCTGCTGAGGCAAGTTTAGATGATGCACAGACTGCTCTTTCAATAGCTTTAGCAGAATCAAATTTTGAAAAAGAGCAATGGGAATTATCAAATTCAGGTATTGCCTCAGACTTACGATTAAAGATTCCACAATTGAAAAAAGCTGAGTCTACAGTTGCTGCAGCTGAAGCAAATTTAGAAAAATTAAAAAGGAATTTAGAAAAAACTTCTATTAAGGCACCCTATGATGGACTTGTTCGAAGAAAAAATGTTGATAGAGGCACAGTTATTGGCCCTGGTTATTTAATTGCAAATATATATGCTATCGATTATGTAGAAGTTAAACTGCCTGTTGCTGATCAAGATTTAGCATTTTTAGATATTCCTTTGGATGGTACTCAAATAGGTAAGAATCAGCAACCACAAGTTTTGTTATCTGGAACTTTAGGTGGGAAAAAAATTGTATGGGATGGGAATATTGTTAGAATGGAAGCTGAAATCGACCCCAAAAGTAGAATGGCAATATTAGTTGCTAGAATTAGCCAACCATATAAATATGAAATTCCATTAAGAGTTGGTCAATTTGTTGAGGCAAAAATAATAGGTAGAAAATTTGATGATTTATATGTTTTAGATCGTGAATTTATTAAAAATAATCAGGTGATTACCATAAATGATGTTGACAGCACCATCGCTTATAAGCAAGTTAATATTTTACGATTTATTGATGATATGGCATACATAGATACAGGCTTAAACATAGGAGATTTATTATGTATGACCAATTTAGATGTAATGTATGATGGAATGAAAATAAGATTAACTCAATGAAATAATGAAAAATATAATAGATTGGTTTGTAAATAATATTGTTGCTGCGAATTTATTCATGGCGTTGATTTTGATTTCAGGGTACTTCACATTGCCTAAAATTTTAATGGAAGTTTTTCCTGCTCCAGTTCTGGATATAATTAGTATTTCTGTGCCTTACCCTGGAGCCTCACCAGAAGATATAGAAAAATCAATTTGTACAAAAATTGAAGAAAATATTTCTGGTATAGAAAGTGTTAAAAAAATTAGATCTGCAGCGATTGAAAATCAAGGACGAATCTATGTAGAGCTTTTACCTGGTGAAGATATATCTGAGGCAAAGGAAGAAATAATATCTAATGTTAATTCTATTACAAGTTTCCCTGATGAAGCTGAAAAACCAAAAATCAGTGTATTTAAAGTTCAGTCTCAAGTTATGCAAGTTGCGGTATCTGGAGATTTAAATGAAGAATCACTTTCAATTATAGCAAAAAGAATTCAAGATGAAATTTCAACTTTACCTGGAATAACATTAACTACTCTCGCAGGATTAAAATCAAAAGAGATTTCAATTGAAATCTCAGAAAGTCAGTTAAAAAAATATTCATTAACATTTGATCGAGTGATTANAGCTGTAAAATCATCCTCAATAGATTTACCTGGTGGAAAGATTGAATCAAAAAATAATGAATATTTGATTAGAACTAATGGACAAGCTAACAATGGCTTAGACTTTCAAAATATTACCATTCTAACAAAAGCCGATGGTACTAGATTAAAATTAGGTGATATTGCAACAGTAAAAGATGGCTTTGTAGAAGATTCTGCTACGTTAACATTTAATGGACAGCCAACAAAACTGATAAATATTTATAGAGTAGGAAAGCAAAATGCAATTAAGGTTTCTGATAGTGTAAATGAATACATTGATAAAACAAAAAAAATACTTCCTGAAGGAATTACCTTAACAACCTGGAACGATGAATCTAAAATTTTAAGAGGAAGAATTGATTTATTATTGAAAAATGCTAAGCTTGGGCTATTTCTAGTATTAGTAATGCTAGCTTTATTCCTTAAACCAAAACTTGCATTTTGGGTTTCTCTTGGTATCCCAATTTCATTTATGGGAGCATTAATTATGTTACCATATTTAGATGTTTCAATTAATTTATTATCTCTTTTTACGTTTATACTTGTGCTTGGAATAGTTGTTGATGATGCTGTGATTGTTGGAGAAAATATATATAGACATATTGAGAAAGGTGAAGATTTAAAAACAGCAGCTAGCAAGGGTGCCTATGAAGTTGGTATTCCTGTAATTTTTGCAGTTTTAACAACAATAGCTACCTTTTCTCCGATGCTTTTTGTAGAAGGTTCAGTTGGTCGAGTTTGGCGCATTATTCCTTTAGTTGTTATACCAACTTTATTTTGGTCTCTTATTGAATCACTTTCAATACTTCCGGCTCATTTAGCTCATATGAAATCAAACAAACTTAAAAGTAATTTTTTTAGTGACATATCAAAAAAATGGGAGAAATTTCAATCTAAAATAGAAACAGTATTGAAATTATTCATTAAAAATAAATATAAACCTTTTTTAGAAAAATCAGTTAAGACTCCATTTTTAACGATTTCAATTTTTGTATTTATTTTATTAATTAATATTGGAATTATTGGGGGTGGTTGGTTAAAGTTTAGTTTTTTCCCTCCAATTGAGGCAGAAGTTATTCAAGTAGAAGTAACATTCCCCCTGGGTACGCCTATTGAAGTAACAAATGAAGCAATTGATAAAATTCAAAAAGCAGCAATCTCTACAGATGTATATTTCCAAGACACAAAAAATCAAAAATTATTTTTAAATACTTTAACGTCAGTTGGAATGGCATCAATAAATACAAGTGGGCAAACTGGGGGGCCAGGAGGAGGAGGTATGGGAACCTATACCTACAGTTCACACAAAGGATTTATATGGGCTGAGTTAATAGGTGGAGAAGATAGACTAGTTGCTGTAAATGATATTGTGAATAAATGGAGGCAAGAAACAGGTGAGATTGTAGGTGTTAAAGATTTACAATTTAGAGCATCATTATTTGATCCTGGTGAGCCTATCAACATTCAATTAACCGGATTAGATTTTAGTGATTTAAACATAGTGGTTGCTAAAATAAAAGAGCATTTAGAAAATTATATTGGAGTATTTGATATTAAAGACTCCTACAGTGACGGAAAAGATCAGTTAAATATTTCTATTTTACCAGAAGCTGAAAATTATGGTATAACCAATTTATCATTAGCTACACAAGTACGTCAAGCATTTTATGGTCAAGAAATTCAGACTATTCAAAGAGGTAGAGATGAAATTAAGGTTAATGTTAGATATCCTAAAGATGATAGGGTCAAAATATCCAACCTTGAGAATATGAACATAAGAACCCCTGATGGTCGTGAAATTCCATTCAAATTAGTCGGAAAAATTGATGAGTCTATTAGTTCACCCTCAATAACAAGAATTAATAGAAAAAGGGCAATAAATATTACAGCAGATATAGATATCTCAAAGGCAAATAGCAATGAAATTGTTAGAAACTTAGAAAATGATTTCCTTCCCACACTATTATCTGATTATCCATATGTTAGCTATTCTCTTGAAGGTGAACAAAGAGAACAAAATGAAAATTTAGAGTCTTTATTTAATAATTACATACTTGCTCTTGTTTTAGTATATATTCTTCTTGCAATACCATTCAAATCGTATATACAGCCTCTTGTAGTTATGTCAGCAATACCATTTGGAATTATAGGAGCTGTGATTGGGCATCTGCTTCTTGGGATGAACTTTACAATTTTATCAATGATAGGGATTGTTGCATTATCAGGTGTGGTCGTGAATGATAGTTTAGTATTGGTTGACTTTATAAATAGATACCGTAATAAAGGCAAATCAATTAAGGAAGCTGCAATAGAGTCAGGTCAAGCGAGGTTTCGTCCAATTTTATTAACATCAATTACTACTTTTGTTGGTCTAATTCCATTATTATTAGAAAAAAGCTTACAAGCGCAATTTCTAATTCCTATGGCAGTTTCATTAGGATTTGGAG
>PCCQ01000029.1 GCA_002731795.1 Fidelibacterota bacterium | reverse complement strand
GGCCGAGCGGCTGAAGGCGCCCGCCTGCTAAGCGGGTATACTGTGTTAAGCAGTATCGAGGGTTCGAATCCCTCTCTCTCCACAGTTTTATCGTCAAAAACCTCGTGTAAAACGGGGTTTTTTGCTTTATAGCATAATGTGCCAAATATGTTATGGTTTACCCCTAAAAATAACAGGGTGTGCTATAAATATGCTACTTAATCCATCATTTTACATCTTTTTATTTTTCATTAAGTTTTAAAAGAATTCAAAGAGGAACTTTATAAATGAAAAAAGCTTTTTTATCATTAACTCTATTTTCAACTTTAACATTTTCTCAGGATGCGATTGAAGTTTCGCCATCAACATTAGACTTTGGAAATGTGTTAATGGGGAATACCCCATCATTAACTTTTACAATTAATTGTAATCTTGATCAGACTATAACGATTACGCCACCTAGTTTTTATAGCGTGGACATCACAGAGATTGCTATGACTGATGGTCAAACACAGCAAGTGGTTGTGACATTTGATCCTCCTCAAGTCGGCACATTTAATGCTCAAGTGGTGCTAGCTGGAAGCACCTTCGGGACAGCAGTGGTTAATGTTCAGGCTACTGCAGTAAATAATTTAGAGGGTTCTTTATCTGGAACAATATCTGCTGATTTTTCTCCTTACGAAATTTCAGGGGAAATTTTCATTGAAGAAGGGAACACCCTCACTATCGAGCCAGGTGTTGATCTGCTTTTTAAAGATGATTACATGTTAAAAGTTGAGGGGACTCTAAATGCATTAGGGGACTATGATAATACAATAAATTTAGGCAAAGCTGGCGACAATAATTTTGGTTGGGGCGGTATATACAACCTTGGGGGCAGTGTGAATCTTAGTTTCACTAATTTGCATGGTATTGATAGTGAAATGTCATCTCCTCAAAAGATTATTGCATATTTTGATAGTGATGATGTTGGAAACTTTTCTTTCGGTGGCTCTGGGATTACGAGCACTACTGATTATTATTTATCTCCACCGTACTCTAAAATGTTTTATAGATACTCCAGTGGTACTTATGAATATAGTTTAGACATTAGCGATTCAATATTTATTAATCCAGGAGCATACGTTGAGTTTTATATTTATGACCCGCAATATTCTGGTACAAATCATGGTTATAACTTTAGAGTAAATGGTAACGAGGTTTTTAACAATTATATAGCACCAACTTATGGTCAGTGGTTTTATGTAAGGTATAATTTGGATGATTATAAATTTCAAAAAATTAAATTTCAACTTTTCGTTCGAGAATCTGGATATGATAGAGTTTACATAGACAACTTTTCTTTAGTAGGCATAGGACATAAAGCCATATACACTAACAGCAGCCTTAATTTTAAAAATTCAAGTATAAGTAATTCATCTTCAGGTATTGAAAATGTTGAAGGAAGCACTCTAATAAAAAATTCTATTATTGTGGAAAACAAGTCGTCTGGATTAACCAATATTGGTGGATCTGTAAATATTATTAATTCTGTAATATATTTTAACAATGCATCTTATGATGAATATCAAATAGAAAATACTTCAGGAACAGTTTCGATATTAAACTCATCAGTGGAAGATTTTTCTACAAATGGTATTTTAGGCTCTTTTTCTGATGGGGGAAATAACATTGAAAATGATCCATATTTTGTTGATAATAATTTTAATGTACACCCGCTTTTAAGTCCTTTGATTGATGCCGGTTATGAAACGGATTTCGATGCTTGCCAGCCTCCTGGTTTAGGATCTTCTTTTGCGGATATTGGTATGTATGGAGGCATGGACAATTGTGGTACTCAAGAATCTAATCTTGGAGGTGGTGAACCAAACATTACGGTTGTTGAAGACATGCCTCAAGATCAAGGTGGTTATGTTGGAATTCAATTCTCTGGTAGTCACTATGATGGTAGTAGCAATGTATATGATGTGACCCACTATTCAATTTGGCGTGAATTAGACACAGATGGTTCAAGTTCTGCAGTAGAAAATCAAACTCACACTGTTTACGCAGGTTCAATGTACTATAATCCCTCATCAATTGAAATTAACGCAGGCGATACTGTTCAGTTTATTAATGAAGGTGGATATCATGATGTTGAGGTAACAGTTGGCCCCGAATTACTCTCGCTTGGTGCATGCAGTGGTCCCTGCACCATAGGTGAATTGGTGTTTAATACCCCTGGTGACTATGAATATATATGCTCGATTGGAAATCATGCGTCACAAGGTATGATTGGCTCTATCATTGTCAATGAATTGCAGCAAACGACACAATCCACTTCTTATGACGATATGTATTTACGATTAAATACTAGAAACACAAACGCTTGGGAGTACATTGGTGATACTCCTGCACAAGAATTTGACAATTACGGCTACACTGCACCAACAATTGCAGATTCAAATCATATTGGCATGTTCACTTCAAATTTTCTAGTGGTTGCTCATACCGATGATGACGATGTTTTCTTTGTCTCTGAACCAATGAGTGGATATTCAGTAGATAATATTGCACCAGCTGATCCATCTAATGTGAGCTTTCAAACTTTCACCTACACAACAACGCTTTCCTGGGATACGCCTATAGATGAAGATTATGCTTATACGGAAGTACGAAGAGACGGTCAGGTATTAGCATCTGGCTCAACTTTCAATCAATTCGTTGATGAGTCTCTGATTCCTGGAGAAAGCTATAATTATGAAATAGTTCATGTGGATGTAAACGGAAATATGAGCAGAGAGGTATCCAGAGACGCAACTACTCCTGAATGGTACTTTACTTTTACTACCCAAGCTGATGGTGGCTACTCTAACAGTGTATTTTATTTTGCAGGTAATGACGAGGCAAGCATGGGTTACGATCCTGGTTATGATCTTCCAGCACCACCATTGCCACCTAGTGCTGGTGTAAGAATGATCTACAATAACCCATCTTGGGGAAGTGAAACTTTAAGTAATCATTTTTCATATATATCTGTTGATAATGTAGATCAGGATTATTTTTATAGATTTGTAGATGTTGAAATTCATCCAGACATAACGGATACAATAGGTATTGAAGTACTGCCTTTTGGAAACTATGATGATCTTGCTGGTCTTTGGATTATGGTTAATAATGATAGTCTAGTTCCAATAGAATTTGAGACGACTTTTAGTGTCCCAGTAGTTGAACAAGAAATTACGCAAATTAAAATAATTGCTGGTAACCCTGAAAAATCTGCTGGTTTCATAGCTGTAAGTGGTCTAGATGAGATTTCAATTTTTCAAGGGGATACTACGATTGATCTTAATGTAGCATTCACACCTGAAGTCTATGATTATGACCTGGTATACAGTTTGTCAAGTGCGACTGAATTTCCATTTATTGAAAATATAGCATATGACACATCTGGGTATGATACACTAAATGTTGATTTAGCTGATTTGTTGCTTACAATACAAGCTTCTCATGTCCCAAATATTACTTTGTCTGTGATTGGTTACAATGAGGCTGGAGCATTGATAGATGTTGATCGTGCAGCTCAAGCCACCATTATTGGTGACACGGTAGGAATTACTTTGTCACAACCTCGTTGGAGTCTCGCACATCCATACTACTCTGGCGATGTAATTGACGATTTAATATCTGGTGATCTTAATGGAGTGTATGTAGCCTATGATTGGAATTATGATAATCAGGCATATGAGCTTATAAATAACACCGATAAAATTGCACAAAGCGGTAGATCTTTTTGGCTTGGCAATGAATCTGAAAATGAAGTCATCTTTTTCGGAGGTGAACATCCTGATCTTTATGATGAAAATATAAATACTGATGGCAGAATGTACATTGAGTATGATGCTAAACCAGGCTGGATAATGGCTGGAGCTGGTGCTAGACCTACTTTTAGAGATAGCATCAAAGTATATTTAAATGAATTAGGAGGCGAGTCAATACAGCATTCTTGGCAGGAGGCTGTTGCTGCAGGATTGGTTAACAACGCAACTATGACGCCTGGACCTATGGGCATGTATATGCCGGTGATTTTTACAAATATTGTTCAAGGATTTTGGTTAGGTGTAATGACGAGTGATTATATTGGCACGCATACTATTGGATTTGAATTTCCAAGACATTTTATTCAGCCAACGGGAGGCAGAGAGGTCAATGACCTTGCTTACGATTGGGGATTTACATTAAATAATCTAGCCTTTGGGTTTAGCGAATTAGCTTCAAATGACTACGATGTATTCGACTTGGTGTGCCCGCCAAACCCTCCAACAAATAATGTATATATGAGGATAGTTCACGAAAATTGGGAAAATGTATTGGGNGATAANTACTTAAGCGACATNAGNAACTCNCTNGGTGATAATAATATTGCAGAATACGATGTAAAATTTGTTGGTACAGGGGATTATGAGATTAATACGGANCTATATAATTTTCCAGATTCCTTAGTTGCTACACTTTACATTGGAGATGAATNATATGAGNTGACATCCAANCCTTTAATCACTTTATCTGTNGTAGATGGTCAAACAGGAACTGTATCAGTTTCACCAGCTGGAACACTTTCAAATGATATAGATGCTACTATTCCTCAGGTATTTGCACTTCATCAGAACTATCCAAATCCATTTAATCCAACAACAAGCATTAGCTATGATCTTCCTAAGAATGAGTTTGTAAGTATAAATGTTTTTGACCTTATGGGTAGAGAAGTGAAGACATTGGTAAATAAGGAGCAAGTAGCTGGGTTTAGATCGGTTAAATGGGATGCAACAAATAATATAGGACAACCTGTTTCAGCTGGAATGTATATCTATACCATTCAAGCAGGGGAGTTTAGGCAAACCAGGAAAATGGTACTTCTAAAATAGTACTTTTATAAAAATATAAAACACATCAAGCCCCACATTCGTGGGGTTTTTTGTTGCTAAAATTCACAAAGTATAGTGAAAAGGTGGTTGACGAATTTGGTGTTTTTTCAAGCTTTAAGGTTGACATTAAAAAATTATATTAAAAAATATTAATATTATAATAACAATATTTATTTATTTTACTTAAAGTAAAGCTTTTAAAAAAATGGCATTATTTGGTTGACTTTTCCTGGTATTTATATAGGGATTTTTTATTAATACCATTGGAGGATTAATTATGAGTAAAAATAAAGTGGGTAGACCAGAAGCTAGAAATTGTGCATACTTTCCTCATCATACCGAAATAACCCCAGAACTAAAATATCTTGAGGGTCAATATGGAGCAGAGGGATATAGGGTGTATTATAGATTACATGAGTTTTGTACCACATCTAATGATCACCTTATCAACCTTAATAACAAGTATGATGAATTAACTTTTAGAAACTATATCAATGCACCTAAAGAGATAGTGGATGATGCAATTGAGTATTTAGTTTATCGAGAAGTCATAGATCCAGAGATGTATGGACAAAAAAAGATCTGGATGCCAAACCTAGTTACTAAGCTAAGACCCTGTTGGAAAGATAGAGAGAGATGCCTTCCACAGAAAGAGGGAACTGAAATAATTTCCCGATATAGAAATTCGGATAGAATAGAAAAGAATAGAATAAAACAGAATAAAATAGAATTGAATGGTAGTAGTACTATCAATGATAATAGTAATTCATTATTAACAGCAGTTAGAAAAGACGATGAATACCAACAGTTGTTTCCTGATCTTGATGTACCAAAAGCAATGAAAAGAATTCGCTTAGAAAACCCTGACTATAAGCATAAAGATGTTATTAATTGGTTAACTCATGCAGAAAAGAATGGGTTCAGTAGTAAGAAAAAGGAGATAAAAAGAACCAAGTCAGGTATGTATAAAGCTAAATGCATGAAGTGTGGTGATACTGATTCTTTGCAAGATAAAAGAGGGTTTAATACCATGCATCATTGTGGTGGTGAACTAGAACCGATCTATGAAAATAAAAAAGAGGTGATCAATGAAAAATAGAAAGTTAAACGGACAGTTTGTTAAAGGTAAGTCAGGTAACCCATCTGGTAGACCTAAAAACCAAACATTTACGAAAGAATTAAGAGCGTTTATTTCAGAAGTAGATCCTGTGATGGGTGTTCAAAGATTAGAGTACATCGTTAATGTCTTATATGCTAAAGCATGTGAGGGAGACATTAAAGCTATTCAAATGATCATGAATAGAGTAGACGGCTTACCAACTCAACATGTTGAAAAAAAGACCTACGATACGATTAAAGTTATCGATATCGATGGAGTTGAATCTCCTGATGACAAAACTATAGCTTGATCGAATTATCATGGTTACAGATCATGAAATACCTTACGAGACTTAAATATGTTTTTGAAAATATTTTTAAGTGTTAATATTGTTTAAAATTGATTGAAAGGAAATACTTTGATGGATTTAAAAGCATTAGGTACAAAAGCTATCGGCGATACTGGTGAATATTATGTAGCTGCTGAATTAACAAAAAGAGGCTATACTGTTACGATTGCAAAAGATAATACACATTTAATTGATTTGATTGTGATCAACCCAGATGGTACTAAGACAAAGAATATTCAAGTAAAAACAACCACAAATAAACAAAATAAATGGAAGATAAATAAGAATTGTGAAAAAATGCATAATTCTAATTTGTGGTATGTTTTTGTAAAGTTAGATATTGATAATGAACTAACGCCATCTTCCTATCACATATGTTCAAGTAGTACAGTTGCTAAAAGAAGTAAAGCATATGGAAAACAATCAAGAGCCATACATGTAGAGGCAAATAAAAAAAGATCAAAAAAGAAAAAAGTAAAAAGGACTTCTACATCAGTAAATACTCGTTTCTTTCTTGATGAGGAAAATAAGTTTGTTGATAAATGGAAAAATTTAAACCTCGACTGATGATTATAATCTAAAATCCTCAATGTCAACTGTCATTAATGGAGCATAATGTTGCTCTGTAGTTTTAATTGACCTATGACCTAGTAGCTTACTTACTTTATAAATAGACATTCCTTGCTTGATTAGGTTTAGCCCAAATGTTCTTCTTAGATCATGAAATCTCGCATTTTTGATACCTAGCCTGCGAACCTCTTTTTTAAAACGATGACTAACATAGTCTTTATTATAATCCCAAAGAGGATTTACCACCTTAATTATGTCCTTAGCCTGACTATTTAATTTGATCATTCTACGCCCTGTTTTTCCTCTAACAACAATGTAATCGTTTTGCACATTATCTGGCGATATGGAGCGTATTTCGCCGCTTCTAGCACCAGTATAGTATGCAAATCTCACAAACAAACTGAAGGTATGAGGCTCAATGTTTTCAAACATTAATTTCAACTCACTTTTAGTATATGTTCTTTGCCTCGCTTCGCCACGAGTATCCATATCAAGTTTATATGCTTTGGTGATAATTCCTTTCTTTAGACCCCAATTCCAGCAAGCATTAATTGCCCTAATGTGCATGCTTCTAGAATTTGGGTTGGAGGGAAGTGGCTTTCTAGCAATGTGTTTTTTAAAAGCATTCTCATAGATCTTATGTGTGTTTAAAGATCTGCTAACTTGCTTTAAGTACATATCTGAAAGCTTTTCAAAAGGAAGTTCTCTACTTTGATTATTTAGATTAGTTAACTCACTAATTAGAACAGATTCAGCGTAAGGTTTAAGCTTAAGTGCTATATGATAATCTTTGGTTTTAAGACTTTTTGATTTTCTTTTACCGTTATACCCTAAGGATATATACCAAGTGCCGTTGTTTTTGTATAATGATGCCATAATTGCTCCTTTACCATGGCACACTGTGCTATATATGTGCTACCAAAACTTGCTATGCTGGTCTATAAATCGCCTGCTAAGCGGGTATACTGTGTTAAGCAGTATCGAGGGTTCGAATCCCTCTCTCTCCACAGCTTTATCGTCAAAAACCTCGTGATAAGCGGGGTTTTTTGGTTTTAAGCATAATGTGCCAAATATGTTATGATTTTCCCCTAAAAATAACAGGGTGTTCTATAAATATGCTACTAAAACCATCATTTTACATGTATATAAATGTACATGAGAGGTAATTAA
The DNA here is from genome assembly GCA_002731795.1 of Fidelibacterota bacterium. Lineage (GTDB taxonomy): Bacteria > Fidelibacterota > Marinisomatia > SCGC-AAA003-L08 > D37C17 > TMED161. Next base: position 48 of record PCCQ01000029.1, on the reverse strand, counting down.
ATTATCGTGCAAAGGTTTTTTGTTTGTAGGATCTTTTTTAGATTTTAT
>PCCQ01000028.1 GCA_002731795.1 Fidelibacterota bacterium | reverse complement strand
ACACCTTTAATTAAATAATCTGGAGTAGATGCACCAGCACTAATTCCAACTGACCTAACATTTTCAAACCATTCAATTTTAAGATCAGAAGCACAAGTAACTTGAAAAGTATTTTCATTTCTTTGCTTGGCTAACTCTGTCAATCTCTTAGAATTTGCACTTGTGAATGATCCGATTATTATCATTAAATCAGATGTTTTAGCTAAATCTTTTATTTGTTCGTGATTCCTTTTAGTTGGAAAGCAAATTGTATTAATAAATCTAATATCTACGATTCTCATCATTAGAGCATTTATTATCTCTTGCACATTTTCAATCATCTGAGTGGATTGAGATACAACTCCAATCTTCCTTGTACGTTTTAAGGAAGAAACTTCTTCTTTCCTAGATATAATTGTTGGATTTTTAACTTGATCAGCAATTGCCATTACTTCATCATGGCCATGATCTCCAATAATTACAATTTTTCGACCCTCATCTTCTAGCATCTTAACCTCACGATGAATTTCATGTACAAGCGGGCAAGTTGCATCAATTATATTTAAATTCTTTTTCTTTGCGTTTTTCCATGTGTCTTGTATTGTTCCATGTGCTCTTAAAAGAACAGGTTTATCTTTTGGAATATCATCCAATTTATCTACAACTTTTGCTCCAGCTTCTTCCAAATCCTTAACAACATTTTCATTATGAACAATATCTCCTAGCATATACACTTCACCATGTTTCTCTGCTGCATCATAAGCAAGATTAACAGCATCTCTTACTCCAAAACAATAACCTGAACTTTTTGCAATAGTAATTTTCATTTTATTATTTTTGGCAAAGTTATACCAACCTGTTTTAAATATTTACCACTCTTATCTTTATAAGAAACTTCACAATCTTCATCTGATTCAAAAAATAACACTTGGCATAACCCCTCATTTGAATAGATTTTGGCTGGTAAAGGAGTTGTATTAGAAATTTCTAAGGTTACATAACCTTCCCATTCAGGTTCAAATGGGGTAACGTTAACAATAATACCACATCTCGCGTAAGTTGATTTTCCTACACAAATGGTAAGTATTTTTCGAGGAATTTTAAAGTATTCAACACTTCTTGCTAAAGCAAAACTATTTGGAGGGACAATACATACATCACCCTTAAAATCAACAAATGAATTTGCATCAAAGTTTTTTGGATCAATAATACTATTATTTACATTAGTAAATATTTTATATTCATCTGCAACTCTTATATCGTACCCATAAGAAGAGACTCCATATGATATAGTGCCAGATTTAATCTGCTCATCTGTAAAGGGAGCTATCATATCATTCTCCGAGGACATCTTTTTTATCCACTTATCACTTTTAATTGCCATTGTTTATTTTCCTATTACACTCATTTAATATTTTTTCAATTGAACTATTTAAATCATTCTTTTTTATTTTACATCCTGCGGCAAAGTAATGGCCGCCTCCACCAAATAGGCCCGCTATATCATTAATTGAATATTTTCCATCTGATCTAAAACTTATCTTATATTCATTTTCCCTTTCGGTTATACAAAATGCTATTTCAACCCCTTTAATCCCTCTTATAAATTCACTGAAACCATCTGAAGCTGTATGGTTTGAATTTGTTTTAGTAAACATTGATTCTGATATTACTGCATAAGCAACTTGCCCATTATTAAACATTTTAATACTGTCAATTAATTCTGCCTTTAATTTAATTTTAGATAGGCTGATATTTTCATAAATATTTGAAAAAACATGATTTGGATTAATTCTAGACTTCAGCAGATGTGCTGCCATTAAATGAGACTCACTTGTGACTGATGAATATCGAAAAGATCCTGTATCATTTACTAGGCCAGAATATAAAGCAAGTGCCATTTCATCTTCTAGTGGCTTTTCTGCAAGACCTAATTCATTTAGATAAATCCAAATCATATACGTAGTAGAAGGAGATTTAGTATCGACAATTGATAGTTCATACATTGAGTCATCTTTAAGGTGATGATGATCAATATTCACAGATTTTATATTATTATCAATAACAATATCACCAATTTTTCCAATTCTAGAAAAATCACCCAAATCAAAAACAATTAAAAGATCAGATTCTTCAACGATATGTTCAAAATCTTCAGAAAATATATTTATATAATTATTTTCATCTAAAAATTTATATTTATCAGGAGTATCCGATATATTTAATATCGTAACATCTTTATTAATACTTTTTAAATAAAGATAAAAAGCTATTTCAGAACCTAAGCCATCACCGTCAGGATCAATATGAGTAGATAAAATAATTTTATGAGATTTACTTATGAGTTCTGATAATTGGGTCCAGTGATCCATTACTATTTTCCTTTTTGGACTTTGTTTAAATCCATTTTAATGCGACCCTGCATATCAACTTGCGATAATATATTCTTATTAAACATATTGCTAATACCTACATTAAGAAAATCATACTATAAGATATAAAAGTTAAACCTAAAATAAGAAATGACCAAGCCATGAATCCAAAGAAACTAGGCATCTTCACTCCATTCTCTTCAGCAATAGCTCTAACCATAAAATTAGGTGCATTTCCTATATATGTAAACGCTCCCATAAATACTGCACCTGATGAAATTGCAAGTAAAGTTGAGCTTAATTTATTCATTAAAATATCAGGATTTCCGCCAGCAACATCAAAAAATACTAGGTATGTTGGAGCATTGTCTAGAAAAGCTGATAATAACCCAGTAACCCAAAAGTACATTATATCGTTATAACATAAATCTTTAATCCATTGTAGAGATCCACCATCTTGAGACAAAATACTTAGCACTGGTATAATTGTTATAAATATTCCAATGAATAGCTTGGCAACTTCAGTAATAGGGAACCAAGTAAACCCATTCTGAGATCTTACTTCTGGAGAAGTAAATTTCACACTTAAAAATGTTATAATTAGTAAAAGAATATCTCTAACAATATTCTGAAGTTCCATATAAACATGGCCATATATATGGACTGGATATTGAGGATCCCAGAACCCACTTAGAAGAACAGAACATATAACAGCAAGTAAAAATAAAAAATTAATTTTTCCGGTTACTTCGATTGTTTTTAAATCTGTAGTCTCAGTTGGTTTATTAATTTCTTTTTTATAGTAATATGAATCAATGAAATAAAATAGCACCAATAGAATTATTGAGACATAAAGCATTGGTAAAAACATATATTTTGTTGTCCAGAAAAAATTAATACCTTTTAAAAAACCAAGAAATAAAGGAGGGTCACCCAAAGGCGTTAATGATCCTCCTATATTTGCTACTAAAAATATAAAAAATACAATTATATGAACCTTATTAATCCTCCACTTATTAGCTCTTAATAAAGGCCTAATCAAAAGCATTGCTGCTCCTGTTGTTCCCATCCACGAAGCTAGAAATGTTCCTAAGATTAAAAGCATTAGATTCAATATTGGAGTTCCTACTAAGCTTCCTTTCAAGCAGATCCCTCCTGAAACAGTAAACAAAGCTAATAACAAAAAAATAAAAGGAATATATTCAAATGTTAGTGTATGGACTAATACCTCAAAAACCGTACTAAAACTATGAACTAGCAAATAAAATGGAACAATAAAAGATAGTGACCAAAATAATGATATTTTACCAAAATTATGCTCCCAAAAATGATGATTTATTAAAGGGATTATCGCTATTGATAATAAAATACCAACAAATGGGATGGCATGCAGAAGACTATAGGCCGGAGATTGATAATCTCCTCCAGCAAATAGAGAACTAAAAAATAATAATATAATAATATGTTTCATAAGTAATATTTCTTTGATTTAATTCATATTTAATTTAAAATTAATTATGGAATTATTTTTCACTTTTATTGTCATCGGAGCATCTTTTTTTCTTCTTAGCTTAGGAAGTCTTTTTTTCAACAATACGATTAAAGGATCTTGCGGAGGTGAAGACAAATCTTGCACATGTACAGCAATAGAAAAGAAAATGTGTAAATTCTCAACTCCAATTAGCGAACAAAAGTCTTAAACCCTTTACTATATAAATTCTCGTTTTCTTTTGTAATGTAAAAAACTTCAGTACCTTTAATTTTATCAATAAGATCAATACCATCTTCGATATTCATAACAATTAGTGACGTTGCTAATGCGTCAGCATCTATACATTGATCTGAAATCACAGTTACACTTAAAATATTTTTATCTATCGGATATCCTGTTGTAGGAGATATAATATGGCTGTATGATTTACCGTCATGTGTAAAAAAATTCCTATAGTTACCAGATGTTGCAATAGCTTTATTTGTAAGTAAAAGATTTAATGTAGATGAAATATTATTTAGTGATGGATTTTGAACTCCTATACTCCATTTTTTATCTTCCGAATTATAACCGGATAAAGATAATTCACCACCAATCTCAACCATAAAGTTATAAATCAAGTTATCTTTTAAGAATGTCGCGATTTTATCAACTGCATATCCTTTAGCTAATGCTGAAAAATCTAAGCTAACTTCATTCATCTTGTATATATATCCATCTCTTATTTTTATATTATTAATTCCAATATTTGTTAGTGCTCTTTTAATTGAACTTGAATCAGGGATATTGGTTCTATAATCAGGTTTTTCGAAACCCCATAGGTCAATTAGAGGTTTAATAGTTACTTCAAATGATCCGTTAGTCAATGAATGATAATAATGAGATTTATTAAATACATGATTAAAGTCTGATTTTATATTTAGACTATCTCCGACTTCTAAATTATTAAATTTACTAATGCAACTGCTATCAATATATGTTGACATTTGACTATTTATATTTTCCAAAATATTTTCTATAGAATTATGTATATAAATAGAGTCTATATTTTCTTCTACCAGCTTAATTGAGTATGTAGTACCCATTGTTTGGCCGGAAATAATAATTTTACTTTTCTTATCAGAACAAGAAAATAAAAATAAAAATAAGAAAAGATATATTTTGTATTTACTCAAATATTATTAAACAGAATGTAAAATCGAAGTGATGAAAAGACTATCCGCCAAAATCATCAAAATCAATCATATCATCTTCGACACCTAAATCGTGCAACATTCCTGTAACTGCAGAGTTCATCATTGGTGGACCACACATGTAATACTCAATTTCTGTAGGATCTTCATGTTCAGCTAAATAATTTTCAAGAACAACTTGATGAATGAAGCCTGTATATCCAGTCCAATTATCTTCCTCTAGGGGATCAGACAAAGCTACATTGTAAGAAAAGTTGGGAAATTCTTCTGCTATCTTTTTAAAGTGACTATCATAAAACATTTCCCTGAGTGACCTAGCTCCATACCAATAAGAAACCTTCCTGCCAGTTTTTAATGTGTGAAATAAGTGGAAAAGATGTGATCTTAATGGAGCCATACCAGCACCGCCACCAATATAAACCATTTCTCTTTCGGTATCCTTAATAAAAAATTCTCCATATGGACCCGATATAGTTACCTTGTCACCTGCTTTTAAATTATAAATATATGATGAAGCAACTCCTGGGGGTGCATCCCACTTTTGTGGTGGTGGATGAGCTATTCTTACATTTAGCATTACAATATTTCCTTCAGCAGGATGATTAGCCATAGAATATGCTCTAAAAACACCATCTTCATTATTTTCAGCTACTAAATCCCACATCTTAAATTTATCCCAATCTTCTCTATATTCATCTTCAATATCAAATTCTGAATACTGTAACTTATATTTAGGTATATCTATTTGAATATAACCACCTGACTGGAAATTTATGGTTTCTCCTTTAGGAAGTTCTACAACAAGCTCTTTAATAAATGTTGCAACACTTCTATTCGATTTGACCGTACATTCCCATTTTTGAATACTAAAAATTTCATCGGGAATTTGCACATCCATATCATTTCTAACTTTTACTTGACAAGCGAGACGCCAGTTATCCTTAGCTTCAGATCTTGAAATGTGAGTAAGTTCAGTAGGCAATATGTCCCCACCACCCTCATGAACTTGACATTTGCACATTGCACAAGTACCACCTCCACCACATGCAGATGGAAGAAATATATCTTGTGCTGAAAGCGCAGAAAGCAAAGTACCACCAGGTTTTACGGTAGGTGATTTATCTTGATCCTTGTTTAAAATGATTTTAACATCACCCTGAGGAACTAGCTTCCTTTCAGCTATCAGAATTATAGAAACCAATATTAAAATTAAAGTAAGAACTACGGCTATACTTGCAAAAACTATCATAGCTGAATACCTGAGAATGCTAAATATGCCATTGAAATTAAACCAGTAAGTATCATAGTTATACCCAATCCTTTCAAGCCATCTGGAATATTAGAATATTTCAATTTAAATCTAATTGCTGCCATTGACACAATTGCGAGGGCAAAACCACTGCCCGAACTAACACCAAATACAACAGATTCACCAAAAGTATACGCTCTTTCATTCATAAATAATGAAGCTCCTAAAATAGAGCAATTAACAGTTATTAATGGTAAGAAAATTCCTAGTGATGTATAAAGTGATGCGCTAAATTTTTCAATAATCATTTCGACCAGCTGAACCAATGCTGCAATAGTAGCAATAAACATAATTAAATGAAGAAAACTCAAATCTACACTTTCCATTGCCTTGATCCCTGTCCAACTTAGAGCTCCTTCCTTAAGCAGAAAATTATTGATACACCAATTAAGAGGAACAGTTATTCCGCATACAAAAACAACTGCTTTACCCATTCCAATTGAAGTTTCAATTTTTTTAGAAACTGCAAGAAAAGAGCACATACCAAGAAAATATGCAAGAATCATATTTTCAATGAAAATGGATTTTGTAGCTAAGCTAAGATAATGTTGTAGCAATTCCATTATTCTTCAACAAATCCTGTGTAAGTTCTTTGTGCCCATATTAAAAGACCGAGAACAATGAAAGCTCCAGGAGCTAGTAACATTAATCCATTATTCATATACCACCCTCCATTTTCAAGATAAAATGACATTGGAATAAGCTGGTATCCGTACATTTGACCTGTACCTAAAATTTCTCTAACAATTGATACAATTATTAGAATTGTTCCATATCCTATACCATTACCAATTCCATCTAGAATTGAATCTCTTGGAGTATTGCTCATCGCAAATGCATCCGCTCTACCCATAACGATACAGTTTGTAATAATCAAACCAACAAAGACTGAAAGCTGCTTACTGACATCATACATATATGCTTGCAAAACTTGGTCAACAAGTATTACAAGTGTTGCGATGACAACAAGCTGAACTATTATTCTTACATTCATTGGAATATATTTTCTTAATAGAGATATCGTCAAATTTGAAAAAGTTAGCACAAAAGTTAAAGCTATAGCCATTACTAAAGCCATTTCTAACTTAACTGTTACCGCCAATGCAGAACACACACCTAAAACTTGTTTAGTAATTGGATTGTTATCAATTAGTGGATCAGATAATATTTTATTTGCCATATATATCCCTTAAAAAAGTTTCATATCTTGCCAAATCTCTATAAAGAAAATCAGTTACTCCTTGCGAGGTAATTGTTGCACCAGTTATTCCATCAACAGAATGTGACCATTCGGATTCAGGAAGAGCATTAATTTTTCCTTTGGCAACTTTTACTGAAACTAACTCGTTATTACTAAAAATTTCTTTACCTACAAAATTATCTTGGAACCATTTTTTATCAACTTCTCCTCCAAGACCTGGTGTCTCTTTATGTTTGTAAAAAGTTATACCTTGAACTGTGTTCGCATCAGAACCAAGTGAAATAAATCCAAACAATGTTGACCATAAACCTTTACCAGATATCGGAATTATATAAGCATTTTTTTCACTATGAAAGAACAAGGGTAAAAATTTTCTAATTGAAGTATCAATATCTTTATTCTCTATTAGATTGAACTTTATTTTATCTTTCTTTTCAACAAAATAAGTTAGTCCATTTTTCTTGTCTTCAATTCCAATAAGATTTTCCCATGAAGCATCAAAAACTTCTTGATTATTGGAATCCAGGATGATCTCTTTTACATTTGATTCATAGTTATCAATAATTTCGGCTTTGCTCATACTGCTTATGTTATAACCAGCACTTTTTACAATATTCCTCTTTATATCAAATTTAACATTTTCATCTGTTAGAACTTTTAATGCTGAGTACGAATAAGATAATAGTAAACTTGAAATCAAAGTAATTACTGTCATAAAAGTATATGTTTTTAAGTTATTTGCCATATCTCAACTTTCTTCTTTTAACATTAGCTTCAAGAACATAATAATCAAAAAGCGGTGCAAAAGCATTAGCAAATAAAATTGCCAACATCATTCCTTCAGGATATGCAGGGTTGATAGCTCTTATTATTACGCACATTGCTCCAATCAAAATTCCATAATACCACATACCTTTTTTTGTGTGAGCACTTGAAACAGGATCTGTTGCCATAAAAACCATACCAAATGCGAAACTGCCCATAACAAAATGATAATGTGGAGGTATATATAGCATCGGATTAGTACTTCCTATTAATTGACCAAATTGATTAAGAATAAGTGTCATAAACATCATACCTATCATAACACCGGACATGGTCCTCCATGACCCTATCCCTGTAATTATTAGAAATATAGCGCCAATCAAAATACACAAAGTGGATGTTTCACCTATTGAACCAGGAATGAAGCCCATGAACATTTCAGACCAAGAATAGTCGCCAAGCAAAGAGTAAGGATCATTTCCCGAGCTGGAAGCAACCTTTAAAAGAGGTGTAGCTCCTGACATTCCTTCAAGTGCCCACACTTTATCGCCTGACATTGTCGTTGGATAAGCAAAAAAGACAAAAGCTCTTGCCGTTANTGCTGGATTAAAAATATTAAAACCAGTTCCACCAAAAATNTCTTTNCCAATTATGATNCCAAAAAGTGTAGCAATAGCNANCATCCANANAGGCAAAGTNGGTGGCATCGTTAATGGTATAAGCATNCCAGTAACTAAAAAACCTTCGTTAATTTCATGTTTTCTAATTACTGCAAAAAGCCCTTCACACAAGCCTCCAACAGTAAATACTACTGCATACATCGGAAGGACTGCGATTGCACCAGATAAAAATAATTCAAAAAAAGATTTTTCAGAAGCAAGAGCACCTGCACCTTGCAATCCTACATTATAAATTCCGAATAATAAGCATGGAAGTAGGGCAATAACTACAAATATCATTGACCTTTTTACATCGACATGATCTCTAACAAAAGGACCATTTGATGCAGTTTCAGAAGGCACATAAAGAATTGTATCTACTGCATCATATAAAGGATATAATTTTTCTAGTTTTCCACCTTCATGGAAATTTTCTCCAACTTTATCAAGTATATTTCTTAAAAATTTCACTAACCTTCCCTCTCAATAAATTCTAAACCTTCTTTGACAATCTTAGAAACTTCAACTTTTGACTGACATGCATATGCGCATAAAGCAAAATCTTCATGATCGCATTCATATATACCATATTTCTCCATATCCTCAATGTCTCTAGCGATAATACTTTTTACGATAAAATCTGGCATTAAATCCATAGGAAGCATTGCTTCCCATCGTCCAAATGGTATTATTGCTCTTCTGCTTCCGTTTATTCTAGTATCCATATGAATTGGACTTTTACTAAAAATTGAGGATAGAAATGTTCTTGATAAAGAGTATTTCTTAAGACCTGGAAGTATCCATCCTAAGAAATCTCTTTTTTTAACATGATTAAGTACAGATAACGTCTCATGATAGAAACTAATTGGCATATTTGTCTCTTTGCGAATTCCTGAAAGAACATCTCCAGATATATATATACATTGATCATCTTCATCTATTTCTTTCAAAATATCTTCAATTAATGTTCCTTTTCTAATTTTATAATATGCAGGCTTGGAAACATGAGAACCTCCAACTGAAATATATTTATCTACAGGATAAACGCCTTCGTTGAAAAATTTACCTATATCATTTAAATCTTGAAGGGAAATATACCAAACTACATCATCTCTGCTAGATATTGGATCAATATGATGTATATGAATGCCTGTGTTTCCAGCTGGATGAGGCCCTGAAAATTCATGCTGAACAAAATTATCAATTCCATCAAAAATTGAGTAATTTTTGTTTTTATCTGTAACTATATTTACATCTCCAGATGTTAAAATATTTAAAATTTCAATACCTTTGCTAAGTCCTGAGCAATCATCTGACAGCGCAAATTCCATGTCCATTGCAAAGGGGGCAGTAGGCATCGCTGAAACAAAGATAGACTTTGGTGTATCTTTAGGATTTGCAATTTTTGAAAAAGGCCTTTGCCTTAAAGAGGGCCAAAGACCATGCTCAAGTAAAGTATTAATAATCGAATCTCGTTCTATTTTTTGAGAAGTTATATCTTTTTTATTATAAGAATAATCGTTGTTTTCATTAGAAATTTGAATGTACTCTAGTTTTCTTCGTGGTCCAAAATTGATTTCATCTATTTTTCCTGATACATAAGAACAGAAGAAAACTTCAGGATTATTTTTGTCAAAAAATAGTTTATCCCCAATAGATACATTGTCGCCTTCCTTAACTAGCAACTTAGGTTTGATACCATAAAAGTCGTCCGGAACTATTTTTATTTTTTTAGGGACATCTAATTCATTTAGACTTTTTTCGGGTGAACCAGCCAGTACTAAATTGTGCCCTTTAGTAATGTGTATTGTAGCCATTATTTATTAATTAATTCTTTTTTTCTTTCCAATGTTCTGTTTTTGCCTTCTTTATATCTTCTAATCTCTACATCTGTCTCAGGAACAATATCTGGAACCTCTGTAGGTTTTCCAGACTCATCTAGAGAAACAAAAGTCAAATATGCAGATGCAGTGTGCTTTGTTTCTCCTGTAAATGGATTCTCTGATTCAATTCTAACGCCAACTTCCATGGAACTATTAGCAACGTAATTTACAGATGATTTAAGTATTAAAATAAAACCTTTTTTTGCTGGAGCTAAAAAATTCATATTATCTACAGAGGCAGTAACAACATGTGTTCTTGCGTGTTTGTAAGCAGACATCGCTGCGCATATGTCCATCAAGTGCATAACTCTACCCCCTAATACATTGCCTAAATTATTAGTATCATTAGGTAAAACAAGTTCATGCATAGTTACTTGAGAGGTTCTAACAGTATTGGAGTTTTTACTAATTTTAAATTTATCCTGTTTAAATTGTATATAATTACAATATATATATGCTTAAAATTAATACTAAAATTAATCTTATAGCAACAAAACTAGGTAATTATATTTTATTTTTTTCAAATTGAAAAAAATTCTTATCCAGTAAATATCTAATTATTCCAAAGCAAGTTCCAACAATAGTTGCAACTAACAAATACATAGAGCCCTGATTTATATATGAGGAAGTTAGTGCATTAACGCTATACATATCATATCCTAATGTCTCATATGGTACTATTTTTGACATCATACTATGAAACCAACCATAATAATTAAATGGATTGATATTTGGAAAAACAAAAATTGATGCAAAATTAGAAATTGAAAATAAAATGATTAACGCTGCAAAATGATGAGAATATTTACTTAAACCAATAAAATTTGATATAGGTTTTCTATAACCACAAAAGAGTATAATAATTAGTCTTACCATATAAAAATTTGTGATAAAAGTTGAAATAAAAACAAATAATGGAATGATGAATGTAAGTTCTCCGAAATTTTGATGGTAAGAAATTGCACCTGCAAAAATAAACTTTAGAGATAAAAATCCTAAGAATACAGGAAATCCACATATAGACATAACGGAAATTAATATAATAGAAAATGAAACTAGGGACTTACTTTTTTGTTGCCGCAAATTAAATACATTTTGATCATTTGGTATGGTTTTTACAATAGGAGCAAAAACTATAAAAAGGCACGAAATGAAGATTATATAAGTTAGTAGATGAAAGAATGCACCAAAAAAAGAACCTACTCCAATTGCACATATTATATAACCAAACTGACTAACACTACAATAAGCTAGAATTTTAACTAAATTATATTGAGTTAAGGCAATAAATGAACCTAAAAGAGCTATCATAACTCCAGTTAATGTCAAAACATGTAAAAATTGTTCAGTTAAAAAAGGGAAAAAGCGGATTAATAAATAGGCTAATGGAACCATCGTAGAAATTGTATGAAGTAACTCACTAATAGGAATAGTTAATTTCATTTCATCCGGAATATAATAATATATAATTAATTTGATCATTCTATACATTAGACCGAAAATTATCAACATCTCAGAAATAGTCATTATAGCATTATCTGTTATTGAAAATTGCAATGAATTAAACGAAAATGTTCCGAAATTAAAATAAAGAATCATTATTCCAGAAAATATTGCAAGGTCAGATACTTTATTGTTTAGGAAGACCTTCCTGAACGAACTAATTAGGTTTTTATTATTTGAAAAATCAATTAATGAAAAAGAGCTGAAAGATGCAATTTTCCAAAATATAAACATGAAAAATAAATTATTTGAAATAATGATACCATTAATTGAAAACATAAATAATCCCAAATAAGAAAAATATATCGATAATCTATCTTTATCATTAATAGACTCAAATAATTGTAAATGAAATAGAAAGGCAATTAAATTTAATATCCATAACATAAAAACTGTAAGCTTATCTAAATTTAGACCAAATCCAATATGAAAATCTGATATAGTTATGAATGGAAATTCAATTAATTTCAGTCCATTATAAATATTCCAATCTGAAAAACTCCAATTTGCATCATTATAAAATGTATGAAAAACCATTGTTGAGATAATCACAGAAAGCAAAAGGATTATCATAGAAATATATCCAGTAGTATTTTTTAGATTTTTTGGAAATTGAGTATTCAATAAGAAAGAAATGAAAGGTATGAAAAATATTATAAAAATATATATTAAAGTATTTTCCATTTTATAAATGATTATTTTTCAAAAATAAAGATAAACTACTCATGAACTAATAAAAAATGGAAAAATTAACTTTAATCATTAAAATCAATATGAATAAAGACTACTTCAATAAAACTTAAAAAAACTATCCTGAATGTGGGATATTAATTAATCAAAAATTTCTAGCTTAATATCTTGAGAATCATAACCAAGAGCTTTTATATTCTTCCTAGCATCTAAAATCATATTTCTCCAACCGCAAATGTAAAAAAGAGGGTTTTTCAAATTATCATTTTTAACAATCTTTTCATAATGCTCATGGACATAGCCTTTTGCACCATCCCAATTTTCTCTTGAAAGAACAGGTGTATAGCTGAAGTTAGGAATTTCATCTACAAGAGCCTTCATCTCATTGAAAAATAATAAATCTTCTTGGGTTCTTGTCCCAAATATTAAGTATGTACGTTTTGGGAATTTTTCAGTTATTTGCATTTCATCTAGAAAACTTTTAAATGGAGCTAAGCCAGTTCCAGTGCATATAAATAAAAAATCTCGATCTAGATCTTCAGGCATCACAAAATGACCAACTGGACCCTTAACTTCAATCTTCTCACCCGGCTCAACATCACTAAACAAAATCGTTGTTAATTGTCCACCTTCAACTTTTACAATTATTAATTCAAGAGTTTTTTTATTTTTTGAAAAGGATGCTATAGAATAACTTCTTTGAATCCCTCTTAATTTAATAGTTATAAACTGACCAGATATGAATTCAAAATCATCTTCAAATTCAATAGTGAATTTCCATGTTTGGGGAGTTAGTTTATCTATTGCTTGTATGTTAGCATCTAGCCATTTTGATTTTTTGGGTCGCATTATTAATTCCTATTATTGTATTTTGGTTTAATTAAGACACCTGTGTCGTAATACCGAATTTACTCTTATTACTTTTCATCACGCAAGTTCTAATTCATTCTTTTTATAATTTTTTTATAATTAATAACATTTAGTTGGTATTAATTTTAAATGTTAATTGAAGCTATTTATTAAATATTTATAAAAATGTCAAATAAAATACTATCCTTTAAAAATATCTCTAAGAGTTATTCAAACATCGTGGCTCTTGAACAAATATCATTTGATATTCCAAAAAATTCAATATTTGGGATTTTAGGAGCTAACGGTAGTGGCAAATCTACATTTATGAAAATTCTGCCTGGATTAATCCAAAATTGGTCCGGTGAAATTTTTCATAATGGAAAATTTGTAGAGAAAAATAATATAAAGCTTAGAGATAAGTTTGGTTACTTAATTGAGGCACCCACTTTCTATGAATATCTATCAGCTCGCAAAAATCTCGAGATTCTATCGAGAATATCACCTAATCATTCTTTGGATATTGATTATATTTTAGAACTTGTTAACCTTAAGAGTAGGTCTGAGGATAAAGTATCAGCCTATTCATATGGAATGAAGCAAAGGCTAGGAATTGCTCAATGCTTGATTCATAACCCTGAAATATTAATTCTTGACGAACCAAACAATGGTCTTGATCCTAATGGTATTCAAGATATGATTAAACTAATAAAAAATTTAAGGACTGAAGGTAAAACAATATGTCTAAGTACTCATAATCTTAGAGATGTTGAAGAGCTTTGTACTCACTTTACTGTTTTTCAAAATGGTAAGAATTCTAAAACATGCTCCATGGAAAAGCAAATTAAAAATAGCAAGACGTGGATTGTAAATACAAAAGATATTGATAGTGCGTTAGAAAAACTTAAAAATTCTGATATTTTTGAAGTTATAAGTGTTTTTAATAAAAATATTTTAATTGAATCTATGGAAATACAGTCACTTGATGATATTCATGAAATTTTATCTGATATAGAAATTTATAAGATTAGTAAAGAATCAAACTTAATAGGATATTTTGATGCTAGCAAAACTGATTCATAATGAATTAATTAAAGTTCTCTACAAACGAAGAACCTATATTAGTTTTCTTCTTATCACAGTACTAATTCCAGTAATTGTGTATGCAATAGATTATGGAGCTGTATCACTTCAAAATAAAATTTATGGTCAAATGCAAGATTCATTTATTTTTATTGGAACGATTATTAATGGAAACCTCGCTGCATATCTAATTATTGCAATACTAATCACCCATATGCCATTCTTATCTACCATTATACCGTCTGAAATCATTTCAGGTGAATATTCAAAAGGCACATTTAGACTTTATTTGACACGTTCAATAACACGAAGGGCAGTATTTTTCTCTAAGGTTGTGGTTGTATTCATTTACACAACAATAATGATGTTTTATTTTTTCTTCTACAGTCTTTTTATTGCCAATTTAATGCTTGGCCCCGGAGAACTTATCGTATTTCATAAGGGGGTATTATTATTATCAGAAGATGATGTAGTTTGGAGATTTTTTTTAGGATGTATATTTTCTAATCTTGTGATGCTTACTATAGCTTATCTATGCCTACTATTTTCGTCTTTTTCCAAAAATAGTGTTACCCCTATTATCTCAACTATAAGTATTGTTTTTGTGGGAACTGCTATATCTTTTATACCTATTGATATATTTGAGCTGATTGATCCTTACTTATTTACTGGATACATAGATATTTTCCTGCTTGCTTTTTACTACCCTGTACCTCAAGAAGTTTTCGTACAATGTCTTGTTGTATGCCTGATCTGGACTATTTTATTTATTTTAGTTGGATATTTAAATTTCTCAAAAAGAGACATTGTCGAATAGATATACAAGACGTACTCCCCACTTATAACTTCAAATAATTATAATTTTATTTTTTACTTGCATTAGATATTCACATTAGGATAATTTACAATCGTGCAAAACGCGCACAACAAATATATATAATAAACTTAAGGAGTTTAATTATGGTTGATTTAACGAACTTTACAAATTTTTCATTTTGGCTAGCAACAGCAATGATGCTAGCATCAACAGTGTTTTTCTTTGTTGAAAGACAAGATGTTGGGAAGAAATGGAGAACTTCGCTTACCGTTGCTGGTTTAGTAACAGGTATTGCATTTTGGCATTATCTTACAATGAGTAAAATTGCAGCTGCAGGAGCTTCACCAGTAGCATATAGGTATGTTGACTGGTTTATTACCGTTCCTCTGCAGATTGTTGAATTTTACCTAATATTGGCTGCTGTAACATTGGTAAGCTCAAAGCTATTTTGGAAGCTACTGATAGCTAGTTTAGTAATGTTAATTGGTGGTTACTGCGGTGAAACTTGTGCTGGGTGGCAAACTCAGGGTTTCGTAATTGGTATGATAGGTTGGATCGGTGTTTTATATCTAATCTTTGCTGGTGATGCAGCAAAAGCAAATGAAGCTAGTGGCAATAAAGCTAGTCAGTTTGCATTTAAAGTAATGAGATTAATTGTTCTAGTTGGTTGGGCTATATATCCTATTGGATACTGGCTCCCAGACGCTCAATTGAATGTTGTTTACAATTTAGCTGATTTAGTAAACAAAACTGCATTCGGTTTGATGATCTGGGCCGCTGCTAAAATGGATTCAAAGTAAATCTAGCTTAACTTTCAGGGGGTCCTGCTGTACAAGCAGGACCCCTTCCTCCAAAACTATGATTATTTCTCAACATACAATTTTATTCTTACTAGTGAGTTCACTTACAATACTTTCTTCTTTTGCATTTAGTAACTATCCAAATGATTATCTTATTAATACTATTTGTTTCATCCTTATTATAACAATTGGTGCATCTCATGGTTCATTTGACAAGTCCAAAGGGAAAAAAATATTAAATTATTTTAGAATTAGAAGCACATTTATATTTTACTTTCTATATTTATCAACAATTTTTACTATTATTTTATCATGGTTATATATTCCTCAAATTTTAACATTTCTGTTCTTAATTATTTCCGTTTATCATTTTGGAGGCGAAGATCTTGAATACTATCTTTCTTACAAATCTAACTTTGCGGAAAATATTTTAAGAGGAATAATTGTTTTACTAACTCCTCTTTTAATTAAAACTGAACTAACTCTCTATTTATTTGAGCTTGTAGGACTAGCTTTTCCATCATCTTCTTTTGAATTTATTCAAAATTATTACTATTACTTATCATTGTTACTGATATTCTCAGTTCTCTATTTTTCATACAAAATTAAACTTAGAAATATGAAATTACTTTTTATAGCTGAGTCTATAATGATTTTAATCAGTTTTGTATATTTCAGTCCTTTTGTAGCATTTACTTTATATTTTTGTTTTTTACATTCACCTCGACATTATTACAATGCTATTAGAGATTTAAGAAAAAATCTAGATTTTTCAAGTATTAATCAAATACATAAAGACATATATATACTTACCTTCGCAACGATATTAATGTTTTTTATTTCCTTTATTATCCTTTACTATAAATACCCTTTAAATGAATCATTATATACAGCGAGTATTATTGGACTTGCTTCTCTTACATTTCCTCACATTATTGTAGAGTTCATAGATAATAAAATCAAACAAATAAGCTAATGAAGTACTTAACTATTATAAGTATTTCTATTATCAATACCTTTATTTTAAATTGATTTACATGTCATTAGCAGAATACATAAAAAAAATCAGCAAACGAATTTTCTATATATCGATTTTTGTTTCTTTAATTTTCTCAAATCAGACTTACAGTGAGAAAATTATTGAAAATACAAATAATCAATTTAACTCTGTAGAAGACTATAAAGTGAATATGTTGGTAGAGCTGGATGTTCCCGCATTTAGAATGCCTAAAAAGAAGTATAAAGTTTTCTACAAAAACCCTAATAAGATAAAAGTAAAAGCAAAAGGTTTTGGGATTCTTCCAAAGACAGGGCTTTTTACATCACCAAATGATAATTTTGATAATCTCAAGGATATAGAAATATCAACAATATTGCCGAATAAAGATAATCGAGTAATTCTAACAGGAAGCTTAATTGTTGATAGCTTAAAGCTTGATATGCCAAATGAATATTCTAGAATTACTTTTGACCCTATCGTGGAGGTAACCATCGATACATCAATGTGGGTTATAGAAAATGTTACAACTAAGCTTGATACTCTTAAATTATTTCAAATAAACAACTACTACAAAATGTATGATGATAATTACATGCCTGAAAAATCAATTGTCGAATACTATATCAAAGATAAAAATCTATTTAACTGGATTAACAAAGATGTAAGCAATATTATTGGGCAAGATCAATCCTTAA
>PCCQ01000027.1 GCA_002731795.1 Fidelibacterota bacterium | reverse complement strand
TTTTAACATCTTCAATGGGGAAGCCTGCAAGGACTCCATTTTGAGTTGCTTCTTCAATACCCTTTTTAACTGAAGGGATATACTCCTTTGGAATAACACCACCAACAATTTGGTTTTCAAATTCAAAGCCTTTTCCAAGTTCATTTGGCTCAACTGTTATAACAACATGGCCGTATTGACCTCTACCACCAGACTGCTTTGCATATTTAGTATCTTGCTCAACACTTTTGGTTATTCCCTCTTTATATGAAACCTGAGGGTTTCCAATATTAATATTAACCTTAAACTCTCTTTTTAGTCTATCGGCCAAAACTTCAAGATGTAATTCTCCCATTCCCGATATTATGGTTTGGCCCGATTCTTCATCTGAATGAACTTTAAAAGTTGGATCTTCTTCAGCAAGCTTTGATAAGGCTATACCTAGATTTTCCTGATCGTCATTTGATGCAGGTTCAACTGCAATTGATATAACTGGATCTAAGAAATCAATAGATTCTAAAATGATAGGACTTTCCTTGACGCACAACGTATCACCCGTCTTAGTATCTTTTAATCCAACAATACCAGCTATTTCTCCAGTATTAATAGTATCTCTATCCTCTCTTTTATTGGAATGCATTAACATTAATCTACTTACACGTTCCATTTTTCCAGAATTTGGATTAAAAATCTTATCGCCTTTTGAAATCTTACCACTGTATACTCTTACAAATGTCAATCTTCCAACAAAAGGGTCTGTCATAATTTTAAAAGCTAGTGCACTAAATGGTTCTGCGTCTTCAGGTTTTCTAGTTAATTCTTTTTCTTTATCATCTACATCTACTCCAGAAACTTCACCTACATCAACTGGAGAAGGTAAAAATTCAATTATATAATCTAATAGACTTTGAACACCTTTATTTTTGAAAGCTGAACCACAAAGCATTGGAATAATATCACCAGAAACACATGATTTACGTATTGCTGGCATTAACTCATCTGTAGATATTTCGTTACCTTCTAGATATTTCTCCATTAGAATTTCATCATTTGAAGCAGTTTCTTCTAATAAATGCTCTCGCCATTTATTTGCCTCATCTTTCAAATCATCAGGGATATCGACAACATCAAAATTCTGACCATCATCTTCAGCATACATTATTGCTTTCATTTCAATTAAGTCAACAACTCCTTTAAAAGTCTCACCTGCGCCAATAGGAATATTTAGAGGAACCGGATTTGTTCCAAATCTATCTTTCATCATTTCAATAACATTGTAATAATCAGCACCCGCTCTATCCATTTTATTTACAAACGCAATTCTTGGAACTTTATATTTATCGGCCTGCCTCCAGACTGTTTCAGATTGAGGTTCAACTCCTCCAACAGCACAAAAACATGCAACCGCACCATCTAAAACCCTTAAAGATCTTTCAACTTCAATTGTAAAGTCAACGTGTCCTGGAGTATCAATAATATTAATTCGATGATCTTTCCAAAAACATGTCGTTGCAGCTGAAGTAATAGTGATACCTCGCTCTTTTTCTTGGTCCATCCAATCCATGGTTGCAGCGCCGTCATGAACTTCACCTAACCTATGAAGTCTACCAGTGTAATACAAGATTCGCTCTGTAGTAGTTGTCTTACCGGCATCGATATGAGCCATTATACCTATATTTCTTACATCTTTTAATGGTGTTGTTTTCATAATTTTTTATCTAAAATGAGCAAAAGCTTTATTTGCTTCAGCCATTTTATGCGTATCCTCTTTTTTCTTAACTGATGAACCTTCGTTATTATATGCAGCTACTATTTCTGCCGCCAATCTATCAGACATGCTATTTCCTTTTCTAGCTTTTGCATATCCAATTATCCATCTCATAGCCAACGCAACTTTTCTTTGTTGAGGAACCTCAACAGGAACTTGATATGTCGCCCCACCAATTCTCTTAGATTTAACCTCAAGCATTGGACTTACATTATTTATTGCTTTTTTAAAAACTTCTAAACCATCATCTATCTTCATTGATGATTTTATCTTTTCTATACTTGAATAAAAAATTGATTCAGCTAAACTTTTCTTACCATCATTCATTAAATTATTTATGAATTTTGCTACTACCAAATCTTTAAATAATGGATCTGGTAATATTTCTCTTTTCTCTGGTCTACGTCTTCTCATTTAAATCCTTATTTAGGTTTTTTTGCTCCATATCTAGATCTACTTGATTTTCTACCTTCAACTCCAGCAGGATCTAATACACCTCTTATAACGTGATATCTAACTCCTGGTAAATCTTTAACCCTACCCCCTTCAATAAGAACAATCGAATGCTCTTGAAGGTTATGCCCTTCTCCTGGTATATAAGCAGCTACCTCATAACCATTAGATAATCTAACACGAGCTACCTTTCTTAAAGCTGAGTTAGGTTTCTTAGGTGTAGTTGTATAAACACGTGTACACACTCCTCTTTTTTGAGGACATTTTTCTAATGCAGGAACCTTATTTTTCTTAGTTTGTCTTTTCCTGCCTTTTCTTATTAACTGATTTATCGTCGGCATTTTTACTCCAGTATAGCCCGTCAATATACATAACAATTATTTATTATTGCAAAATAATTTATTTTTTTTTAAAAATATTAGATATTGCGGACGATAGTTTTTATAATTCGCTGTTTGAACCTACAACCTCTTCTTCTAAACTTTTATCAATTTCTTGTTCGCTATGAGGCAATATTATATCTCTATTTTTTAATGCACCCGTACCAGCTGGAATAAGTCTACCAATTATAACATTTTCCTTTAATCCAGTAAGACGATCTGTTTTAGCAGATACAGCTGCATCTGTTAGCACTCTCGTAGTTTCTTGAAACGAGGCAGCAGAAATAAAACTTTCTGTATTCAAAGATGCTCGAGTTATTCCCAACAGCAATGGAGATGATGATGCAGGTTTCGCTTTACTTTTCTTAATAATTTTCTTTCCATCAGCTTTAAGTTCAAGGTTGTATTCTTGAATATTCTTATTGCTAACTAAATCCCCAACCTGATAATCAGAATCACCTGGATCTTTAACTAAAGACATTTCGCTAATTTTCATATTTGAACGCTTAAGTTGATTTTTACTAACTCTATCACCTGGAAGATGATCAGTATCACCACCATTTTCAATAACTACTTTTTGCATCATCTGCTTAACAATAACCTCAATATGCTTATCATTAATAGCAACTCCTTGGACCTGATAAACTTCTTGAATGGCTTCAACTAAATATTCTTGAACCCTAGATGCTCCTTTGATCCTCAATATATCTTTAGGCGAAATCGAGCCTTCACATATTTTTTCACCAGCAAAGATTTGGTCATCATCATGAACTAAAATATGCTTACCATATGGAATNTTATATGCCATTTCATTATTTTTTGAGACAACTTTTATCTCTCTGATACCTCTTTTAATTTTACCATATACGACTTTTCCATCGATATCAGAAACAACTGCAGGATTAGATGGGTTCCGGGCCTCAAATAACTCCGCGATTCTAGGTAGTCCGCCAGTAATATCCTTAGTTTTACCAACATCTTTTGGAATTTTTACAATGATTTCACCTGATTTAACTTTATCACCTTCGTTAACAACTATAGTAGCTTTCACAGGCAAAATACTACTTGAACCTTTAGATGAGCTCGAACCTTTTTTATCTAAAATTTCAATATGAGGGCTCAAATTTCTATTTCTAGATTCTGTTACAACGCCCATTTTCTTACCACCTTCTACAGCTTCCTTGACATAAGTTTCACCTTCAATTAAATCTTTATATGCGACTATTCCATCATGTCTAGCTAATATAACGTCAGTGTATGGATCCCATGCAAAAAGCAAGTCTCCTGTTTTAACTTTAACACCATCTTTAACTAAAACCTCAGAACCATATGGAACTTTCCACTTGTTTAATTCTCTTTTATTGCTGTCAATTAGACTAATTTCACCAATTCTATTCGTTGAAATCATAGAAAAAGTTCCATCTTCACCTTTAACTTTTTCTAATTGAACGTTTTTAGAAAATTTAATGATTCCTTCTTTTTTAGCAGTAATATTAGATTGCTCTAAAATTCTAGCTGCTGTACCCCCAATATGGAATGTTCTTAAAGTTAACTGGGTTCCTGGCTCACCAATAGATTGTGCAGCCATAATACCAACAGCATCACCAATTTGTGCAACTCTATTATTAGCCAAATTCAATCCATAACATTTCTTACATACACCAGATAAGGATTCACAGGTCAAAACGGATCTGACTCCTACGGAGTAAACATTACTCGAGCTAATTTTTTCAAGAATTGAATAATCAATTAACTCATCTTTTTTGGCTATAATATCTCCAGAGATAGGATCAATAACGTCTTCAATCGTATATCTACCCCAGACTCTATCTTCTAAAGGTTCTATAACTTCTTCACCTTCTTTTAAATCTTCAAGATGTAAGCCTTGGATGGTACCACAATCTTCTTCACTGATAGTTATATCTTGAGCAACATCTACCAACCTTCTAGTTAAATAACCTGCATCAGCTGTTTTTAGCGCTGTATCTGCAAGTCCTTTTCTTGCACCGTGAGTTGAAATAAAATATTCAAAAACTGAAAGACCTTCCTTGAAATTTGATTTGATAGGATTTTCAATAATTTCACCTGAAGATGAACTACCAGTCGAACTTTTTCTAGGTTTGGCCATAAGACCTCTCATACCTGCTAACTGTTTTATTTGATCTTGACTACCTCTAGCTCCAGAGTCTGCCATCATATAAAGAGGATTAAACCCTTCATCGTCAGACTTTAATTCATTAAACATTTCATTAGCTACTTCAGCTGTAGCGTGAGTCCAAACGTCAATTGTTTTATTATACCTTTCACCTTCTGTTAAAATGTGCTTCTTGAATTTCGCTCTAATATCATCAACAACTTTGTCGGCTTTACTTATTATTTCATCTTTTGAATCAGGAATATGAATATCATCAATAGCAATTGAAAGACCACCTTTATATGCTGTTTCAAACCCTAAGTCTTTTAGTTTATCTAAAAACTCTACTGTTTTAAAATTACCCATTTCATGATAGGATTTACTCACAATCTCGACTATTTGCTTTTTTCCAATAATTCTGTTTTGATATTCAAATCCTTTAGGAAGAACACTATTGAAAATAATTCTACCTAATGTGGTATCTATAAGTTCACCATTTAATCTAAACTTAACTTTAGCATGTAATGCTATTTTGTCATTAACATAAGAAAGCTTAGCTTCATCATATGAACCTATAATGGTACCCGCTCCAATTTCATTATCTCTGGGTCTAGTTAAATAATAGCATCCTAAAATCATCTCTTGCGAAGGAATTGCTATTGGTCGACCATGTGCTGGATGCAAGATATTGTGACTTGATAGCATTAATACCCAAGCTTCAGTTTGCGCTTCAGCTGATAAAGGAACGTGAACAGCCATTTGGTCTCCGTCAAAATCAGCATTAAATGCTGAACAAACCAACGGATGTAACCGAATTGCTCTACCCTCGACAAGCTTAGGTTGGAATGCTTGAATTCCAAGCCGATGTAAAGTAGGAGCTCTATTTAAAAGGATTGGATGATTACTAACAACATATTCTAAAACAGAGAAGACTTCTTCTTGTTTTTTATCTATCATTATTTTTGCACTTTTAGCAGTCCTTGTGAGGCCTCGCTTCATTAACTCATGTATAATCATTGGTTTAAATAACTCTATAGCCATTTCTTTAGGAATTCCACATTCATGAAGACTGAGTTCTGGTCCAACCACGATAACCGATCTACCAGAATAATCTACCCTTTTACCTAATAGATTCTGTCTAAATCTCCCAGATTTACCCTTAAGAGAATCACTCAATGACTTAAGTGGTCTTCTAGTTCCGCTTCTAACGGCAGATTGAACTCTACTATTATCAAGTAAAGCATCTACTGCCTCCTGAAGCATTCTTTTTTCATTTCTCAATATCACATCTGGTGCTTTAATATCCATTAATTGCTTCAATCTATTATTTCTAATAACAACTCGTCTATAAAGATCATTTAAATCTGACGCTGCAAACCTACCTCCATCTAAAGGAACTAATGGTCTCAATTCTGGTGGTATTACAGGAAGAATACTGATAACCATCCAATCAGGCTTATTGATTAATTCTTTTTCAAGCTTAGGATCAAAATGTTTTAGAATTCTTAGCCTTTTCAAAGCACTTTCAACTTTGCTGGCTGAAGATTTGGGATCATTAACTACGGCTGAAAGTTCATTAATTAAGTTTTCAATATCTAAAGCTTTTAATAGTTCTAATATCCCTCTACCACCCATATATGCTTTAAAGTAATTATCATCATCCTTATCTTGCTCTGAAACAACATGAATTCCAAATTCATCATCTAAATCTAAATACTCATCTTCATCAATTAAACTACCTATTTCTACCCCTGATGCACCAGGATTAGTTACTACATATTTTTCGTAATAAGTTATAGATTCTAACTCTTTTGTTGTATATCCAAGTAAATAACTAAGCTTACTGGGAATAGACTTTAAAAACCAAATATGGACTACTGGAACAGCTAATGTAATATGCCCTAATCTTTCTCTTCTTACATTTTTTCTTGTTACTTCAACCCCACATCTATCGCATACAATCCCTCTATATCTTATACCTTTATATTTTCCACAATGACATTCCCAGTCCTTAATTGGACCAAAAATCTTTTCACAAAAAAGGCCTTCTTTTTCAGGTTTGTAAGATCTGTAATTGATTGTCTCTGGTTTAAGCACTTCTCCAAAGGATCTTTCTAATATTTCTTCAGGTGATAACAAACCTAATGTGATTGCCTGAACATCGCGAGATTTCATTGGTTTTGATAAATATGATTTATTCAAGATATTCTCCTAAAAATTAGTTTTTAATGCAATTTTACTTTCAGCCCTAAACCTTCTAATTCCTTAACCAAAACATTAAATGATTCTGGAATATTTGGCTCAGGAGTATTAGAGCCTCTTACTAAAGAATTATATAGCTTAGTTCTTCCATTTATATCATCTGATTTTGTTGTCAACACTTCTTGTAGAGTATGAGCGGCCCCGTAAGCTTCTAAGGCCCATACTTCCATCTCACCAAACCTCTGACCACCTAGCTGCGCTTTTCCTCCAAGAGGTTGCTGAGTAATTAGAGAGTACGGCCCAGTTGACCTAGCATGCATCTTATCATCGACTAAATGTGATAACTTCATCATATAAGTTGTTCCTACTGCAACTGGATGCTTCATTTTTTCACCGGTCCTACCATCATAAAGCATAATTTTACTATTTCTAGGCAAGCCAGCTTTATCTAATTTATTTTCTACATCATTAAATGTGGCACCATCAAATACTGGAGTTGCATATCTTTCATTTAATTCTTGACCTGCCCAACCAAGCATCGCTTCATATAATTGGCCAAGATTCATCCTAGAAGGAACCCCTAATGGATTTAATATAATATCTATCGGCTTACCGTCTTCTG
Organism: Fidelibacterota bacterium; assembly: GCA_002731795.1. Taxonomy (GTDB): domain Bacteria; phylum Fidelibacterota; class Marinisomatia; order SCGC-AAA003-L08; family D37C17; genus TMED161. The sequence continues at coordinate 4,749 of PCCQ01000027.1, read as the reverse complement.
TATATGGCATATCTTCTTCAGGAACAAGAATAGATACAATTCCCTTGTTACCATGTCGACCAGCCATCTTATCTCCAACAGAAACCTTTCTCTTTTGAGCTATGTAAACCTTGGCTAGCTTCATAACTCCTTGCTGAAGCTCATCACCTACTCGTAATTTAAAGACATCCTTTTCGAGAGTTTCTTCAAGAATTCTTAAACTTTTCTTATAATTTTTCCATATTTTTAAGATCTTATTCCAATCTGCCATACTGTCAACCCATGGAGATTTTAATGATAAGTTTTCAAAGTTTAATTTTGAAATTCTATTTTTATTTAATAAGGTTTTGGCTTTTAGAACTGTTTTATTAGTGATAAAATCCCTTATTCCACCAGAAAGTTTATCTAAAAGAGCTTCTTTTAATTTTTCATCTCTCGTTTTCATCAAATCTACTCTTTTTTGTCTGCCTTCTTTCTGTAATTCTCTAATTTTTCTTTTTTCATCAAGACGTAAAGAACTACTTTTTCTCTCAAAAAGTTGAGTTTCTACGACAACACCATGAACACCTGAATCACATCTTTTTGAAGCATCTTTAACATCTCCTGCTTTTTCTCCAAAAATAGCTCTCAATAACTTTTCTTCAGGACTAGGCTCAGTTTCTCCTTTGGGAGTTACTTTGCCTACTAAAATATCTCCAGGATGTACTTCTGCGCCAACTCTAACTATTCCAACATCGTCAAGGTTTCTGGTAGCTTCTTCGCTAACGTTTGGAATTTCATTTGTTAACTCTTCTTCACCCCTTTTTGTATCACGAATTTCAACTTCGAACTCTTTTATATGCAATGATGTTAAAATATCTTCTTTCATTAATTTTTCATTTAAAATTATTGCATCTTCAAAATTATAACCTCTCCATGGCATATAAGCTACTTTTAAATTTCTTCCCAAAGCGAGCTCGCCATGATTGGTTGAGTGCCCATCAGCCAAAAGTTCTCCTTTTTTTATTCTTTGGCCTGCCTTAACTCTTGGAACTTGATTTACACATGTATTTTGATTAGTCCTTAGATATTTTTTTAATCTGTAATGTACAATGTTATGATCATCAGTAATTTCTAAATCCTGATCTTTAGAATCAACTTTAATAACAATTAACTTTGAATCTACGTATTCAATCTTACCTGTATGTTTTGAATATAAGGCCGATCTTGAATCACGAGCTACTACTGACTCCATACCTGTTCCAACGATTGGCGTTTCTGGCCTTAAAAGTGGAACAGATTGTCTCATCATATTTGATCCCATAAGGGCTCTGTTAGCATCATCATTTTCTAAAAAAGGAATCAGCGAAGCTGAAACACTCACTATCTGATTAGATGATACATCCATATAGTCAATACTATTTGATGAAATAATTGGAAAATCTTCACCATGCCTTGCCCTTATATTTTCATTCGAAAACTTATTATTTTTTAAATTTTCTGTAGCCTCAGCAATATATGCCCTATCTTCTTCATCAGGAGATAGGTATATAATTTCATCAGTAACTTTGTGTGAATTATTTATTTTTTCTACGATTCTGTAAGGAGACTCAATAAATCCTAAATTGTTGACTTTGGCGAAAGTCGCCAAAGAATTTATCAATCCAATATTAGGACCCTCTGGAGTTTCAATTGGACATAATCTACCATAGTGAGTATGATGAACGTCTCTAACTTCGAAACCCGCTCTTTCTCTAGATAATCCACCTGGACCAAGCGAGGAAATTCTTCTTTTGTGTGTTATTTCAGCTAAAGGATTTGTTTGATCCATGAATTGAGATAACTGACTAGTACCAAAAAAAGTATTAAGTACTGTTGTAATGATTCTAGAATTAACTAAATCTTGAGGAGTTAAACTTTCGGCTTCTCTTTGATTCATTCTATCTCTGATATTTCTTTGCATTCTACTTAAAGAAATGTTGAATTGATTTGCCAATTGCTCTCCAACTGTTCTAATTCTTCTATTGCCGAGATGGTCAATATCATCTGTAGTTCTCTCACCATTTCTCATATCAATTAGATATTTAAATACTTCAATAAAATCCTCTTTCGTTAAAACAGAATCTTCTATTGAAGCATCTAAGTCAAACTTTTTGTTGATTCGATATCTTCCAACCGCACCTAAATCATATTTTTTATTTGAAAAAAACATTTTTTCAATAAATTTTTGAGCGACATCAACACTAGGAGCTTCACCTGTTCTTAAATGTGAGTATAGCAAAAGAAGGGCTTCATCAGTTGAAGATGTAGGGTCTTTTTCAAAAGTGTTTTTTAGAATTTGAGTTTTAAGAGAATCTTCATTAGCTAATAAGACTATTGAACTAATATTATTTTTAATAAAATCTTTAATCTTAGACTCTGAAATTTTAACACCTTTATCAACAATAACCTCTCCAGTTTTACTGCTAACAATATCTTCAATTGTAGATTTTCCGATAATATCTTTCTTATCCTTTTTAAGATTATATTCTTTTGTAAGATTAAAAACGGAATATATGTCCTGATCAGATGAATACCCAATTGCTCTTAAAAGTAAGCTTGCCGGAAATTTCCTTCTTCTATCAATGATTGCATAAATACAATCATAGATATCTGTAGTAAAATCAACCCATGAACCTCTAAAAGGAATAATTCTAGCTTGATATATTTTAGTTCCATTTGGATGAAGGCTTTGATCAAAGAAAACCCCAGGAGATCTTTGAAGCTGACTAACTATAACTCTTTCTGCTCCATTTATTATAAAGGTTCCACTTTCAGTCATATAGGGTATGTTGCCAAAAAAAACATCCTGCTCAATACTTTGAACATATTTAGATTTATCATTTTCATCAGTAATATGAAGAACAAACTTTATTTTCAATGGTATAGCATATGAGATTCGTCTTTCAAGACACTCTTTAACTGTGTACTTTGGTAGACCTAAATAGTAATACTTATATTCAAGAATATAATTTTTATGATTGTCTTCAATAGGGAATATAGTCTTAAATACTTGCTCAAGGCCTTGATTTTTCCTTTTTTCAGGAAGCACGTCTTCCTGCAGGAATTCCTTAATCGAACTTAATTGAATATCTAATAAGTCAGGACTTTCGGCTTTAGTATTAATTGTTCCGAAAGACAGTCTGCTATTTGCTGCATCTAATTGCTTAGCCAATATAAATACCCCCTATATTGGAAATGTTATGAAAAGAGATTAATTAAAAAATAAAATTAACTACACTTACTTAAGTGTAACACTTGCACCAGCTTCTTCAAGCTTTGATTTCATTTCATTTGCCTCATCGGCTGCAACTGCTTCTTTTATAACACTTGGGGCTCCATCGGCTAAATCTTTTGCTTCTTTAAGACCTAAAGATGTTATTTCTCTAATTACTTTAATAACATTAATTTTCTTTTCACCTACTCCAGTAAGCTCAACATCAAATTCAGACTTCGCTTCTGCTGCTGCACCATCGCCACCAGCAGCTGGTGCTGCTGCTACTGCTACTGGAGCTGCTGCTGAAACTCCAAACTTTTCTTCTATATCTGATATAAGTTCAGATACTTCAAGCATACTTGCTGATTCTAAATAATCTAAAACGTCTTCTTTTTTTAGCTTTGCCATTATTTTAACTCCCTATAATCAAACTATTGTTTTTGTTCTTTTAAGCTAGTAAGAGTACCAGCTAATTTTGTTATCGTACTACTCAATGTACCAGCTAAAACAGTCATTGGCTGGCTTAGCATTGATGCGAATTTTGCAATCATTTCTTCTCGTGTAGGTAAATTAGCTAAGTCTTTATATTTATCAGCATCATAAAGATTGCCTTCAACAAAAACTCCTACTACCTCTAAAACATCGTTATTGTCTTTATTAAAATTTTTAATAATTCTAGCTGGAGCTACTGGATCCTCTACTGAAGTTGCAATTGCAATTTGCCCTTTTAGAAGATCATCAAACTGATTATCATACCCAGCATTTTTTGCAGCAATCTTAATTAAAGTATTTTTTGTTATACTATAGTCAACATTAGTCTCTCTGCATAATTTTCTAAGTTCTGTAGCTTGTTTAACATCCATACCTGTATATGAAGCAAAATAGATACCAGATGCTTCCTTCAACCTATTTGTTGACTGCTCTACTTTGTCTATTTTAATTTGATTTGGCATAATTTTTTTTATATATCCTAATTATTAAATTTTTTCGTGATCTAATTTAAGTCCTGGCCCCATTGTAGATGATACTGTAACTTTCTTCATATATACACCTTTCACACCAGATGGTTTTGCTTTTTTAATTGCATCAATAAATGTGGTAATGTTTTGAGCAATTTTATCTTCATCAAAAGACATCTTAGCTACACCAGCATGGATTATTCCATTTTTTTCTACCTTAAATTCAATTTTACCCGACTTAATTTCTTTAACTGCTTTTTCAACATCATTAGTGACAGTTCCAGTTTTAGGATTGGGCATCAGCCCTCTCGGACCTAAAACACGACCATGCTTTCCAAGCTCTGGCATCATTTCTGGAGTCGCAACAATAACATCTATATCTGTCCATCCAGATTTAATCTTTTCAAGAAACTCATCTGAGCCAACAAAATCAGCACCAGCAGCAGTGGCCTTATCAACTGCATCACCTTTCGCTAAAACTAAAATAGTTACGTCTTTGCCCGTTCCATTCGGCATAGAAACAGTTCCCCTTACAATCTGATCAGCATGTCTAGGGTCAACACCTAAATTAACACT
>PCCQ01000026.1 GCA_002731795.1 Fidelibacterota bacterium | reverse complement strand
AAGCGATGGTAATTTAAAAGTCACAAGAACGTCAGGCAGCAATTATGCTTTTCTTGCAACTATTGGCGTAACATCTGGGCGTTGGTATTGGGAAGTACAAACTTCTAGTGTTAATTATACATATTTAGGTGTAGCGGAAAACAGTCATAGTCATACTGATTACATAGGTCAATCAGGCGCACCTTCCACAGGTATTGAATTATGGGCTTCAGGTTATGTAGGTCATTGGCACGGTACTATCGGTTCTGGAGGCACAGCCGCAAATAATTTCTATAACGAGGGTGATGTTATTGGTCTAGCTCTTGATTTAGATAGCAGCCCTAAAACACTGAAATTTTACAAAGCAGATGGCACACTTGGCGCTACACATACAATCTCATCAACAAATACATTGTTTCCTGCTGGTGCTATTTATCAACCTATAGCTAATGAGTATCACCTTTATAACTTTGGTGCAAGACCTTTTAGCAGGAGCGCACCTAGCGGATACAAAGCACTTTGCACAGCAAACCTACCCGACCCAACGATTGAGGATGGTTCGACGGCATTTGATGCGAAGTTATGGACCGGCAACGGAAGCAGTCAAAGCATAACGGGATATGCTTTCGCCCCAGACTTTGCGTGGATAAAAGGACGTTCTAATGCTAGAGATCATGCACTGTTTGACACTGTTCGCGGAGTAGAAAAGTATTTAGTTACGAATAGCACAGCCGCTGAAAGCACCAGCTCTTCAACTTTGACTGCATTTAATTCAGACGGTTTTACCTTAGGAGGACAAAGCAGAACTAACGCAACCAACGAAACATACGTTGGCTTTGCCTGGGACGCTGGATCTTCCAACACAACAGTTACTTCGGGTAGTTTGAATAGCCAGTTTTATAACACAAGTCAAACGTGGAGCACTTACGGTACGTTTGATAATAACTATTCTTCTTCTTCCTATCACTGGCCTGGAGTTTTCAATACTGGCAATTACTATACCTCATTTCAATGTCTCTATGTTAATAGCAGCTCTGTTTACGATACTTGGACTCTCACGTCACCAATTAGTGTTTCAAGCAGTGTAGAGGTAAGAGTTGCCCAAAGCGCAACAATAAAAATCAATGCAGGCTTAAGTGACGAAACAATAGCTACATCTACTGGTAATGGTCATCATCATCTAAATATTCCGTTTACTGGAAATTTGTCAAGCATTGGTGTTGTGGGCAATAATAGCACTTACCTTTGTGCTATTTATGTAGATGGCAAACAGTTAGTAGATCCGAATCTTACAAGTAATTTTAACGGTGCTCCAGGTATTACATCAACAATACGTGCCAATCCTAGTGCTGGAATTAGTATCGTTTCGTTCACTGGAACGGCGACTAGTAACACCATTGCTCATGGACTAAATGCTGGCCCAGAATTTGCAATTTTTAAATCAAGAGATAGCTCTAAAAACTGGCGGGTCTATCACAAAGATGTTGGAACGGGAAGTAGAATCGACTTAAACACAGCTGATCCTATAAGTAGTGCTAGTTACTCTTATTGGCAAGAGACAGCTCCAGACTCTACCTTTATGTACATATCGGAAAATACAAGTGTCAATGCAAGCGGTGAAGATATGATCGCATTCCTATTTTCAGGTGTGGATGGATTTTCTAAATTTGGTTCGTACACCGGCAACGCTTCATCTAATGGTCCGTTTGTTTATACCGGGTTCAAACCTAAAGTCATTTTTTGGAAAGACGTTACTAACACGCAAAATTGGGGAGTTATAGACACCGAAAGAGATCCAGATAATGCCGTATTTCTTAGGTTAACGCCGAACAGTAATGATGTTGAATGGAACTTTTTTGGCGCTAATTACCCTATCGATATTCTAAGCAATGGCTTCAAGATTAGAAATTCTTACGGAGCGGATAATGCGGCCGGTGATATATATGTATATGCCGCCTGGGCTGAAAACCCATTTAAAACTGCTCGCGCACACTAATTAATTACTATGCTTAAACTTGATAACAAGCCCCTGTCTTATGACCGGGCATTTACACATGATGGGATTCAGTATCCCGCTAATTGGTTGCGACTGTCCAGTTTGGAAGAGCGTAACGCACTAGGTATTACAGAAGTTGCTGATGAGCCTAGTTATGACCAGAGGTTCTATTGGGGTGTTGGTAACCCTAAGGATCTTGATCAGCTAAAAACTAACTGGTCGAACCAGCAAAACAACACTGCAGGTACTTTGCTACATGACAGTGACTGGCGTGTTGTTAAAGCCAAAGAAACTGGAACTAACATTCCGACTGCTTGGAAGACATATCGAGCTGCTGTAAGGACTGCTTGCAATGCACGTCAAACAGAGATCGCTGCTGTAACCACTGTCGAAGCACTGAAGGAACTGTTCTTCGGTGCTGCAGAAGTACAACAAACTGATTCTGACGGTAAAGGTGTCGTTGATAGCGACGACAAGCCCGTCATGATCGCTAACCCTAATCTTGCCACTGCGTGGCCTACATCACCATGATTACTATTATTCGCCCCATTCTTTTTCAATTTTTGCAGTCTGACCGTGTCAAAGCGTTGATTGTGGAAATGCTGGAACGACTTGCTAAGACAACCGATAATGATATCGATGATAAGGCAGTCGAATTTGTACGTAACGGACTTTTCCCTAACAAGTAACTATGGCATCTAAATTAGAAATGCAAGATCCGAGGTGGATGCGGGTTGGAACCCCAACTGCCTTGTCTACAAGCGGAGATACAGTAACAGTTTCAGGCGTGTATAAATTTAATTCATCTCAAGGAATTTTTGTTTACATTGGAGAACCCGTAGCCTCTAATACCGCTGTCAATTCACAAAATGCAGCTATTGTTGCGTCAGGATCCTACGTTGTCACTTACCAATATGTAGCGCAAGGACAGATGATTAAATCAAATACATCTACTGGAAACTACCAATTAATGCACGCTATTTGAATTATCATGAAATATCCAGACGTTAAATTTATTCATTCCGACAAAGAAGGAACTGTAGTACAAAAAATTCTTAAGCATGAAGAGGTAGAGGCTTACTACCAGCAAATTCTCGATGCTGAAGGTGAAGTTATTTGGTACGGTTCAAAACCATATCCTCCTGAATACGTAGATTAAATGGAGTGGGCTAACCCACCTCAACTACCCTCTTTAAGCCTCCCTGAAGCCCCTGGATTACCCGGTCCTGTACTTGGTATCCCAAGGGCAGAATTACCCTATTACAAGCCCTTAGTAGTGCCTCCTAGCGTACTTAAGGCTCCGGCAGGAGTAGAAGGTGTTAACAGTGATGAGTCTCCTAAAAAAGAGACAACTACACCAACACCTAAGCCTCCTGCTCCTATAACTCCACCTCTCCCACCAGAGGCACAGATACTGGAGATTCCGTTTACGGAAGTAGAGGTTCCAATGCCTTCTACTATCATCATGACAACTGCAGTTACTACAGCTTTTATCTCTGTAGGTGCCACCCTAGTTGCTACTTCGTTGTTCAAATACATCGTAATGATCTCGAAGCCAATTATTAAACAGGCATGGAACAAGATAACGAAAAAAAAGCAGGATTCATTAAATTCGTCGTCCTCGTCTGGTCAGCCGGTCTCTTGACTGCAAGCTATGCAGNATGGATGCCAAAGATGGATCCTACTTATGTCGCTTCAATACTGAGCGGCACACTTGCAACCTTCTCNATNTCACGNGAAAAGAAACAATGAAAAAGCTTTTATTGCTTTTGCTTCTTGCTAGTCCAGCTGCAGCACAACAGGTAACCCCGAACTTTACTCAGGGTTCAATGCAATCAACTACTACCACCACGATTGACATTGATCGGACGATTGAAACCGAAATCTATGGTGGTGCATATTCATCATGGTCTGGAACAAACGTAACACCAAGTGGAGATATAACAAATTCAACCACAACATTTTCAGTACACACTGCTGGCGATCAATTTCAGCTAGAAGTTGTGACCAGAGCAGCAGGTGTAGTAGAGACAATCGACATCGACGAAACAATCGAGTCAGTATCTACCACTACCTCCTTGTCAGTCTTCTCTCAATAAGTCCTGCTTACGCAGAAGACCCAAAGGTACAAAACACATCTAGCCCTGTAGCTGCGGCAACAGGCAACGTGACTAACCAGGCGGTGCAGTTCCAGAACAACGGAGCACCGTCACGTCAGTATTTTCATGGCAACAACAGTTGCAATGGTTCGACGATGCAGTTCTCACCCTTTTATATGGGTAATGACACTGTACCTAGAGATTCAGATGGTTATGTCAGAAGCAATAACTTTGGCGTACAGCTGAATTTTTCTGTGCCGTTAGATGGTGGCATGATAGAAACCTGTAAAGCTATCGCCCGTAAACACGAAGCCAAAATGAGGCTTGATTACGAGCTAGTACGTGCAATTAAATGTACTGAAATTATGAAAGCTGGGTTTACATTTAGACCTGGCAGTCGTGTTGAAGTACTTTGTCACGACATCGTACCAATCGTAGCTCTACAAAAAGAAAAACAAACTAAGACTCCCAACTGGTAATGCTCGAAGCAACAGTGACGCTAGTCATCGCTGCTATTGCTGGCGGTGCAGCTTTAAATAATAGATTACATCAAAGAGTTAATAACGTGCATGACCGTATTAGTGGTCTTGACCGTCGTATTGACGCCATCGAACTAGGTGTTGCTACTGACTATGTGTCAAAGGCAGACCTTTCGGTCATGACTAAGCGGATGGAAGATCACATGATCCGCATTGAAAATAAATTAGATCAAATCGTACTCAGAAATAGTTAATTATGTCCTTTAAACTTGTCGATACCATCCGTGGCGTAGTTTTGCAGGAGTTCGACTCCCGTGAACTAGCTGAAAAAGCACTGAGTCACCAAAGCGGTGATGCACCTGTCGAACTACAGGAAGATGCACCAGCTAAAAAGCGTGTAAAAAAAGCTAAGCCTGCAGATGGCGAATAAAAAAGCAACAGAAGATCAGTTCAACGAACTGCATAACCTTCTTACAAAAGAGTTTTTAACCCGCATCAAGTCGGGTGAAGCTACTACACAAGATTTAAAAGCAGCTTGTGACTGGCTTAAAACTAACGACATTAGCGGGGTAGCTATGGAAGGCAACGCCTTGGGCAAACTTGCCAGCATCATGCCTTCTATTGACCCTGAACTTGTACAGAGCAGACTTTATGGCAAAAAGCAGCACATCTAATTACTACAAACGGCATCCTGAAGCTGCTCAACGTAGGCGTGTTCAACAGCGTAAATACAACCAATCAAAACACGGTAAGAAAATTCGTGTTGCAGCTAACAAGCTAAACCGAAAACTTGGTACTTATGGCAATGGTGACGGCAAAGACGCCTCACATACAGGTCCAAACAGAGGAAAGCTAGAGAACCCCTCTACTAACCGACGCAGACCACGCCTAAAGATCAAATACGCATGACCCCTTTACTTCCAACTCCTGATCATTACCTTAACAACCTAATAACCATGACATCCTCTGAAGCAAAGCGCCTTTGGAGGCGCAGCATCAAAGAACATTTCGGCTGTACATGTGTTTATTGTGGAGAAACTTATGAATTACACGAACTTACTTTGGATCACGTTCATCCTCGCACCCTTGGCGGTGAGGATATTACAAGCAATCTCGTTTGTGCCTGCTCTAAATGTAATCAGGAAAAAGGAAGTACACATTGGCGCTCTTGGATGAGAGAGCGTTTTGGACAAAACCTTCTTAGAGAAGGACTAATTCTTTCACATATTAATTAATAATGGCTAAAAAGTCAAAAGGTAGAAAGCGTACTGAATCAGTGCGGGCACGTCAGCAACGCCTACTTAAGCAACAACGTGCAATTGTTCGACAAGGTTCTAGTAAACCGACTTCACAACGTGTACAAAGGGTTAATGTACGTGTTGAACCACAAGGACAGCTCCCTGCTGGTCGACAAGGACAGCTCCCTGCTGGTCGACAAGGTGGTGCATTGACAACTAATACACGTACACGTCGTACCAATATCAATCGCACTCAGTCACGTACGGGTACACAACAAGCTTCACGGACTAATTCCACACGTACAGGCCAAAGACAGTTGCCTCCTGCTACTCGGGATACTCCCAGAGATTCGCGTAGAGATGGACGCACTCAATCTACTAGGCAAGATCAAGCAAGGGCTAAACTTAATAAGGCAGCCCAAGGTTCACGGTCTAGCACTGTACGTACTCCACCAGCTAGAGGAGGTGCATTTTCTAGAATTGGCGGTGGAGGTGGTTTACTAAAAGGTGGTGCTGCAGCTATAGGTGCTAACTTTTTAGCAGATCAACTCATTGCGCCTGCTACTAATACTATTGCTTATGAATCTGCGGCTTACCTTCGCAGAATGCTTGGAATGGGTTCACCAACTAAAGATATGTATGGAAACCCTCTGCAAGAACCAGTTATTCCTGGTGTCAATGCTCCAGGTATTCAACAAGGTTTCTCTGGTCTTCCAGGTGGTAATCCAAACTTTGCTGGCCCAGGCGGCGATCCATCTGGATCAGGACGTAATCAGGCTCAACAACGTGTTGGTTTGATAGGTGTTGACGGTAAACCATTTAACCCTTACCAAACTACTCAAACTTCAACGCAACCTACTCAACCTACTACTACTAGACAACCTGCTGCTACTACTAGACAACCTGCACGTACTCAACGTGTACGTACACCACAAGCTGGTGCAGGAAAGGCTCAGCCAACACAGTCAGAAAAAGATTCAAACCTGGCTAAGTGGGCTAAGTCTAATCGTAAAATGATTGAAAAAGTAGGTACTAAAACCCAAAAAGCTTTGCTTAAAAAAGCACTTGGTCAAGCCCCTCAATCTAAATCTAAATCCTCATATACACCAGCTTCTAGTAATGGTGCTCCTGGTGCTATGGGAGCTGCACAACGTCAGTTAGATCGCCAAAAACCTAAAAAAGGTGCTGCTTTAGCAATTGGTGGATACGCATAATATATGGATAACGTCGTAGAGGCGTTACAAGGAGACTTCAAGCTGTTTCTCCAGGCCCTCTGGGGGCAGCTTGACCTTCCTTCGCCTACCCGTGCTCAATACGCTATTGCAGACTACTTACAGCACGGTCCTAAGCGTTTACAGATACAAGCATTCCGTGGTGTAGGTAAATCTTGGATTACTGGTGCTTTCGTTCTGTGGACACTATTTAAAGACCCAGAAAAGAAGATCATGATTATCTCTGCGTCTAAAGAACGTGCAGATAACATGTCAATCTTCCTACAAAAACTAATCATTGAGACGCCTTGGCTCTCTCACTTACAACCTAAATCAGATGATAGTCGCTGGTCTCGTATTAGCTTTGATGTTAATTGTTCTCCTCACCAGGCCCCCTCAGTCAAATCAGTAGGTATTACTGGTCAGCTGACGGGTAGTCGTGCAGACCTCATGATCCTTGATGACGTGGAGGTTCCTGGCAACTCAATGACGGAACTTATGAGGGAGAAATTGCTTCAACTCTGTACAGAAGCTGAGTCAATTCTTACTCCTAAAGATGACAGTCGTATCATGTACCTTGGTACACCACAGACTGTCTTTACCGTTTACAGAAAACTAGCAGAACGTAACTACAGACCTTTTGTTTGGCCTGCACGTTACCCACGTAAATTAACTAACTACGAAGGTCTCATAGCACCTCAACTTCAAGAAGATGTTGATATGGGTGCTGAACCTTGGCAAGTAACTGACCCAGATAGATTTAATGAAGAAGATCTTATCGAGCGTGAAGCGGCAATGGGCCGATCTAACTTCATGCTCCAATTTATGCTTGACACGTCCCTTAGTGACGCTGAAAAGTTCCCCCTTAAAATGGCAGATCTTGTTGTCACCTCTGTTAATCCAACTTCCGCTCCTGACTCTGTCGTCTGGTGCTCTGACCCAAGAAATGTCATCAAGGAATTACCGACTGTCGGACTACCTGGGGATTATTTCTACAGTCCAATGCAGCTCCAAGGAGAATGGAATCCCTACCAAGAAAGCATCTGCTCAGTTGATCCGTCGGGTCGTGGTACAGATGAAACAGCAGCAGCTTATATCTCGCAACGCAACGGTTTCTTGTACTTGCACGAAATGCGAGCTTACAGAGATGGGTACAGTGATACAACGCTTCTCGATATCCTCAAGGGGTGTCGCAAGTATAATGTCACCAAATTAGTCATCGAAACTAACTTCGGTGATGGTATCGTCGCTGAACTATTTAAAAAACACCTAGTACAAACTAAACAATCAGTAGATGTTGAAGAAGTCCGCGCTAACGTCAGAAAAGAAGACCGTATTATCGACGCTCTGGAACCCGTTCTCAACCAGCATCGTCTTGTTGTGGATCGCTCTGTTATTGATTGGGACTACAACTCCAACAAAGACGCTCCACCAGAAGAACGACTCCTTTACATGCTCTTCTATCAGATGAGTCGTATGTGCCGCGAAAAAGGCGCAGTTAAACACGACGATAGACTTGATTGCTTAGCTCAAGGTGTTAAATACTTTACAGACGTACTAGCTATCTCAGCTCAAGAACAGATAGCTTTCCGTCGTAATGAAGAGTTCTTAGACCTTCTTCGTGCCTCTATCGAAGATCCACAAGGCTCTGCTAATCACCTCGTTTTAGGCCTAAATAAAGAACAAAGACAACAAGCTAATCGTACTTCTCATAACCCTGTCCCTAACTGG
>PCCQ01000025.1 GCA_002731795.1 Fidelibacterota bacterium | reverse complement strand
CTTCAATAATTAATTATTATCATTCTGAAGCATATTTGGGTTTAGGATTTTCGACCTTATTTGAAGCAAAGGATATTTTAGGAACTGATTCGCTCTCATTTGCAAACAGATTTGATTTGCGAAGTCAAGCAAAAGACTGGTTCTTTGAGGTGATTGATGTAGTAGATAGCTATGCTGAAGAAAAGCCCTTACCAGACAATTTAATCCTAGATCTTAATGCTGGATTAGCATATACTTACAGCTCATTAGTTTTATATAATGAATTTGATCCTTATATGCTAACTGGGAGTACTGAAGAATTTGTTGCTAATGCTTTGAATTATTCAGAACTTGTAATTTCTGATGATTCAAATTATTTATTTACCTATAGTCCAGAAAATATAAATTCGAATAGTTTACATTTATTAAGAGCTCAATTATTTTTACAAATTGAAGATTACAATCAAGCCTTACAAGAAATTCTAATGATAGATTCACAAAGTACAAATGTTAATTTTAAAGTGAATAATAATGATATTCAAAATTCTTATAAAATCTTTTTGAATGGTGGTTTTCAGGGCCAAGATAAACATTTGTTTGAAATGTCTTCAAATGGTAATGGTGAATTTGAAATTGACAAATCTCTTACTCCATTGTTTCCTTGTATTGATTTAGTTAATGAAACTTTTAGTCTTACTAATAATGAAATAGTAGAATGTATAAATTCACTTAACTCAATTGTATATGAATATAGTTTTTCAATGCAGGTTCCAAATTCAATTAATAATAATTTAGTAGATGAGGCCTCCTGTGAAACTTCAAATTTAGAATGGATTGAAGGAGTTGGATGTGTTGACTCATGGATGTACATAGAAGAGCAATTAGAAGAAGAAGATTGTATAAATAATGGATTTAGAAATCTATTGATTGAAAACTCTGATACACTTATTGTCAATTCTTGCTTTGGTACCTGTCTAGATTGTTGACATTTTTTTAAAACATACTGTTACAGTTAAATTCTAATTTTAAGTTATTGAATATATTAATTTACAGATATTACGAGGAATAAAATGGTTAATTATATAGTTTTAAGTTTGTTATTAGGATTTTCAATATTTTCTGATATAAGAGGTGATGAGTTGCCTATTGGATTTACGCCAGAGGAATGGGAAAATAGACATCTAATTGATGAGATGGGGTATAGGACAGACCCACCGCAGACTCCTATTAGAAATATTGCAGAATATGAGCCTATGCAGGGAGTTCTAATAAGATATCCTTTTGGTATATCAACTTCCTTAATTAGGGAAATGGCTGAGGATGTAGTTATTTATTGTTTAGTTTCATCCAACCAGCAAAGCTCTGCTTATAATTCTATGAATAATGCAGATGTTGATATGAATAATGTTGAATTTATTATTGGCTCAACAGATTCTTATTGGACTCGTGATTATGGCCCATGGTGGGTAGTTGATGGGAATGGTGATATAGGTATCGTAGATTTTACTTATAATCGACCTCGACCTAATGATAATGCTGCTCCTTATAAAGTATCACAACATTTAGACGTACCATACTTTTCAGCAGATGTGGTATCTACTGGGGGTAATTACATGACAGATGGAAATGGTATTGCTGCTGCAACTCAAATAGCATATACTGAAAATAGTCAATGTGGAACTAATGATCAGTCAAGTGTTCCTCTTGCTCCGTGTGCTTATGTTGATAATATTATGTACGATTATTATGGAATCGATACATATCATGTAGTTGCTGACCCAAACGATGAATATATTGACCATATTGATTGTTGGGGTAAATATTTATCTCCTTCTAGAATGTTAATTAGAGAAGTGCCAATATCTCATCCTCAATATAATGAAATTGAAGAAGTGGCAACTTATTTTGAAAATACACTTACAGCATCTGGGACTGAATGGGAAGTCTTTCGAGTTTATACTCCTAATGATCAACCCTATACAAATTCCTTGATTTTGAATAATAAAGTATTCGTTCCAATTATGAACAGTCAATGGGATGATGATGCTCTTGAGGTTTATCAGGCAGCTATGCCTGATCATGAAATACTTGGTTTTACAGGTTCATGGCAATCTACAGATGCACTTCATTGTAGAGTTAAGGGTATACCCGATTTAACTTATACATCATATGCTGATGGAGATGTTAATATGGATGACTCTATTGACGTTTTAGATGTTGTACTTCTAGTTAATTTTGTTTTGGGTGCGGTAGAAGCATCTAGCACTCAGATCCAAATTGGCGACTCTAATGATGATGGTATTTTAAATATTTTAGATGTTATTTCATTAGTAAATCAAATTACAGGATAATAAAATGATATTAAGATTAATATATATATGCATTGTAAGTTTTTTATTTTCAAATGAAATTTACCACCAAATAAAAGTTGATAATGTATCAGATGATGATATCTCATTATTTCAATATAGTGGTATAGAATTTGACCATGCTGATTACAGAAGAGGTGAGTATATAGAATTTGCAATTTCGAACAGAGATTTATCTATTTTAAATAATTTAGGATATGAATATCAAGTAGTGCATCATGATCTTCAGAAGCATTATGAGAGTAGGTTGACATCAAATTATACAAGAGAATTTGGCCTTGGGTCTATGGGAGGATATTATACTCTTGATGAGGCTATTCAACGATTAGATTATATCCATGATGAATACCCTCAATTTGTTTCAGAAAAATTTTCACTGGGACAAACTTTCGAAGGAAGAGATATTTGGGCAATTAAAATTAGCAATAATCCTAATTTAGATGAGAATGAACCGGAAGTACTATTTACTGGTATGCATCATTCTAGAGAACCTATGAGTTTTATGAATTTATATTATTATATATATTGGCTTTTAGAGAATTATGAGATAAATGATGAGGCTAGAAATATTATTGATAATCGTGAATTGTGGTTTGTTCCAATAGTTAATCCTGACGGTTATGAATATAATCGATCAATTGCACCTAATGGTGGTGGTATGCAAAGAAAAAATATGAGAGAAACATGTAATGGCTCTGCAGATGGAATTGATCCAAATAGAAACTATGGTTATATGTGGGGATTGGATGATCAAGGTTCTAGTTCTAACCCTTGCAGTGAAACTTATAGAGGAACGAGTCCATTCTCAGAATCTGAAACACAAGCTGTAAAGAACTTTGTTGAACAAAGAGATTTTAAGATAGCTATGAATTACCATAGTTATAGTAATCTATTGATATATCCTTTTGGCTATTCGTATGAAAACAATATGGATCAAGATGATTTGAATACATTTATTGAATATGCTCAAGATATGACTCAATATAATAACTATGTATGGGGAACTGGTCCAGATATATTGTATCCTGTTAATGGAGAGGCGTGTGATTGGATGTATGGCGAACATGGTATTTTTGCATATACTCCGGAGGTAGGTAATTCAAGTGATGGATTTTGGCCACCAACAAATAGAATTGTCCCACTTGCTGAAGAAAATTTATATCCAAATATTAGGACTGCTCTTTATGCTGGTGCTTTAGTATCATCAATTGTAAATGTTGAGGCTGGTCCATATACCTCTGATGATTCTTATTCAATAGATATATCATTAGCTAATACTGGCTTATCATCAACAAATGGCAATATTAATTTAGAATTTTTAGCTACTCCAGGTATTGATTTCTTGGATCCCAATATTGAAATTTCAGATCTTGATCCCAGGTCATTTATCAATTTAGATGGTATAAATGAATTTTATATATCTCCATTTGTCCCATCAGGTTCTGAAATGGAGATAACTTTAGTTATGACATTGCCTGATGGTTCACAATCCACATCTACAATCAGTCTTATAGTAGGAGTTCCTGAGCCAGTAATTGTATACGATTTTGAAAACAACCAAGATCTGAGTGAATGGAATTTATCAGGAAATTCAGATTGGTATACTACTTCAGATATTTCTAATTCTGGATCTAACTCATTTCGATCAGGTGCTATAGGAGATAATCAAGAGTCTACAGCATCATTAACACTACTTGCAACTACACTGAGTACTCTAGAGTTTTCATATAGAGTGTCATCAGAATATAGTCCCTCTGGAAGTAACTTTTATGATGGATTAACTTTTTCTATAAATGGCGAACAAATTGGTCAATATCAACCTGATGCTAATGGGCAAAGCCCTTGGATAAATTACAGTACCTCTTTAGATCCAGGAGAATATACATTAACTTGGACATATAGTAAAGATGGTGGTGGGGGATCTACAGATTGTAGTAATACAAACTGTGATGATGCGGCGTTCATTGATAGTTTTATTTTGTATTCATATGTTGAATCCGAGCCAATACTTTCTGGTGATTTGAACTTTGATGCTAATGTTGATGTTTTGGATATTGTTCTTTTAGTAAATTTTGTACTTGAAAGTACTAACCCTTCTGATTTAGAGTTTCAGGCAGGAGACATCAATTCTGATGGCATACTTAATATCTTAGATATTGTCCAAGTTGTTAATATAATTTTATCCTAAAAAATGTCTTATTTTTTAGAGAATTAACTTTATAGTTAATCATTCCCTTTTTAAATTAAGTAAATGATTTTGAGAATCATTCTCATTTAGAAGCATGAAAAGTAAATTATATTTTATATTATGTATTCATTTAATATTTGCAGTCCAGAATATAGAGGGCTTCATTTATGATATAAATAATAACCCTATATCGAATGCATCAGTAATCATTCCTGAAATTTCATTATATGCAATCTCAAATCAGGATGGATATTTTTCAATAAGTATTGATCAAGAAAAAGAATACAAGGTCATTATTGAACATATAGGATATAGAGATCAAGAAATTATTTATAATCCCCAAAATTCTAAGTTAAAAAAAATTATTCTAAAACTTGATCCCATAGCATCAGAAGAAATTCAAATTAGTGAAAATACTAGTATTATGAATTTAAAAGATACTCCTGTAGTTACCCATGTTATTACAGAGGAAAAAATAAAGAGTTCGGGTTCTTCAAATGTTATTGAAGTACTTGAAAATACAATTCCTAATATTCAATTCATTTGGGACCCTCATGGTGTACCAACAATGAAAATACAAGGATATCAAACTAATAATATAGCATTCCTGATAGATGGTCAAAGAATCTCTGGAGAGCATGCAGGAAATGTAGATTTTGAAATGATTAATTTATCAAATATTCAAAATATTGAAGTCGTTCGCGGTGGAATGTCAACTTTATATGGCTCAGGTGCTGTAGGTGGAGTAGTTAATTTAATATCTAAACAAAAAACAAACAGTTATTGGCTTGAGTATTCAAAAAATTATGATGATCCTATGGTAATAAATAACTCATTTAATCTTGGTTTTGATTATAAAAAAATTAGTTTTGCATTAAGCTTTAGCAATAAATATTCTAATGGATATGATTTAACTCCTGCACAAGAATCAACGTCGAATAGAATTGATAAGACTCTTGATGAAAATGAAAGTAATATAATATCAAGTAATTTCAACTTTAAAATTGATAAAGATAGTAATTTGAGTTTTTATTTAAAAAAATATGATAGAAATATATTTAAAAAAGTTAAAACAAGTGGAGCGCAGGAAGTTTTTTATGGTATACCTACAGGTAGTATAGTAGATGCACCTGAACTTCCCATTTATAGAGACGTAAATTATATATTGAAATACTCAAAGATAATTAATAGTAAAACTAATTTTACAATTTCTATTCAGAATGAATTGTATACAAAAAACATTAGATATCCATACTATTATGGCGATTATGATCAACAAATTATAGATGAAGAAGTTTTTGATTGGGGAGAGTCTAATTTTAGTGCAATTAATGCTATATATAAAACAGCATCTTTAAATAATCATATTTTAATCACTGGTTTTGAAGCTATCTATAACGAAACTTCAAGTAAAAATATTATCGACCAGCAGAATAATGTAACTTACCCTTCAATTTTTAATATTGATACAACCTTTTCATCAAGTAGATATTCATTCTATGTTGCTGATAACTTTAAGCAAAGTGATAATCTTTTTATTAATAGTGGAATAAGAATAAACTATAATAACTCATATAAATTTAAATTTTCACCATCAATTGGTATAAAAAAAGATTTCAATAATCATATATTTAGAATCAATTTAAGCTCAAATTATAGATCTCCAACGGTTAAAGAATTATATTACGAATTTCCTGAGCACAGTCCTCCCATCTATGGAAATCCAGATTTAAAGCCTCAAACATCTAATTACTTTAGTTTCTCTTATGAAGATAGCAAGAGTTCTTCATTAGAATTATACTATAGTAATGATTATAACAGAATTGGCTATAAACTTATCGATCCAAACACTGAAGTTGATGGAGATTCATACTACCAATCAAAAAATTTTGATAAGGTTGTATTATATGGTCTAAATACATCTTGGAATTTTAATAACTTAATTGACAAAGCTTCTTTAATGTTCACTTTTAGTATAACGGATGCTCCTGAGAAATATAGATTTTACCTTGATGGAGTTAGTAAATATTCAATTAAAACTATTTTTTCTTATTCGTTTAATGATAATATAAAATTCACACTTTCTAACAGATATTTAACTGGTAAAACTCTTTATGATAACAATCTGGATGCATATTCTATTTCCAATACTTTTATTTCATTTTCTTTGCCAAATATTTATTGGAATGTGGGAGTTAAAAATCTTTTTGATTATAAGGATCCAAAAAGATTAGGCGACGAAAGCCCAGATATACTTACCAGTTATGATCCTGGTAGAAGATTTTATTTTAACTTGGTTATTAATTTTAAAAAGGAAATGAAAAATGAATAAATATTTAAACTTGGTATCTTTTATATATCTATCTATTATATTCTCTGAAAACTATTCAATTGAGATTGATGCAAGTAGCTATAGCTCTTGGGTATACTATAATTTTGCATTGCATTCAGAGGTTGTAATTTCTGATCCTGAGAATTCTTTAGGGTGGGATATAGCATTTCAGAGGAATCACATTAAAACAAATAGTGGTACTTCTGGTAATGGATTTGGTGGAGCATCTGTTGATTCTATTAATATATGGACCGCAGACCAATTTAATAATTTAACTGCAGTTCCAATGAATACAGAATTTCATCAGGATACAATGTTACAAACTTTTTATGATTTATCAACACACACAATGTCTTGGGGGTCAACAAGTCCCTCATTAGAAACATGGGGAGATTTTGATTTTGATAATAACTACACACTTGTACCTTCAGATAATCAGTTAATAGTTAGGACTGCTGATGGACAGAATTTTATTAAAATATGGCCATATAACTATTATAATGATGTGGGTAGCAGCGGACGTATATCTGTATTGTACAATGATGATATAGATTGTACGTTTGGGATGGATTATTGTGGCGTCTGTGGAGGAAATAACAATACATGTCTTCTAGATGGAGATATTAATCAAGATTCAAGTATTAATATACTTGATATTATTTCACTATTAGATTTTATTCTATCTTCTAATTTAGAAACTACAGATTTTGAATTACATGATATAAATCAAGATTTAAATATTGATATATTTGACGTTATACTTCTTATTGGACTAATTGTTAATGGCGTCTAGCTTTAGCGATTTCTTTGAAATTTACTTTTTTGTAATTAAAACTGTTTGATGAAATTAGATTATCTCCATATAGATCATGCCAATCTTTATGTAGAGCTAAATCTATATGTGTTGGAGGTATAATATTGAACTCTACGCTATAATTATCATCAATTGATCCAGGTAAAGAAATATTTCTAGCATAATGAAAATTATCGATCAAGTTGATATGTGGTACTAAGTCTATAAAAGTCCTAAGGCCGGTTTTTTCATTAGTTACGACTGCAGTTATGTGAAGATAGGGTACAAATCCACCTTTAACTGCTCCCTCAGGAATATTTGAAGTATCCCAATTTACCCTGGCTTCAATATGGACATGAGTTAAGTTTTCATCTAAATGCATTTTATGTGGCATAATATGATCTTTTATTGCACCTTCAAAAATAAATTTAATACCTGGTGCAATTCGTTCTTCACCAATTACTAGTTCAGGTGCTGAAAATATAAAATTAAATAAAATTATAGTTAAAATTCTTTTCATTGTTTCTCCTTTTTAGGCCTGTGACCTTTTTCATTAAGATGAACAACATTTACTAATTCAGGTCCTTCAAGATTAAATGCTTTTGCAAATCCAAATACTAGTAATCCTGATATTGGAGTAATTTTAAATAGATGGAAGTCCTCCATATTTTTTAAGTAAGTAAATGTATCATCAAATTTATTTTCTAAAATTTTTATTTTTTGATTCCAATCTTTTTCATTCCTGTTTATTATTGACGCCTTACCAGTTATTGTTAGACGCTTTCTAGCAAAAATGGTTTTAGATTTAGATTCATCTTCAATAATCATAAGTGAGACATTTGGATTTAACATTATATTTTTTGTGTGTTTTGATAACTCACTAATAAAAATATAAAAGTTATTTTCATTATCAATACCAAATGGAGCATAGCTAGAATTAGGAAGGTTCTTATTGTTTGTAGTTCCAAGGATTAATGAGCTCATATTATTAATTAAATTATTTTTTTCTTTTATAACTTCATTCATTTTTAAATCCTTAATTATAGATAGATTAATTTTCTTCCATTAGAATCAATATTAATAAGTTTAAGATTTATATCAAAAACATCATTTAAATTTTGAGAATTTATTACATCTCTAGTATCTCCAAAATAAATTAATTCTGTTTTTTTCATCATCCCTATTTTATCTGAAAACGAACTTGCATGATTTATATCATGCAATACCATAATAATTGTCAAACCATTATTTTTAAAATCATTAATAATTTCAAAAAAATCAAGTTGATGTTTAATATCTAGAAATGATGTTGGTTCATCTAAAACTAGTAATTTCCCATTATAGCTATCTTCAGACCAAATCTGTGCAAAAACTCTTGCTAGTTGTACTCGTTGTTTTTCACCTCCTGACAATGAGGTAAAATCGCGCCCTAAAAAATCATTTAAATCAAAAGTTTTAATTAAATCATCGACAATAGTCTTATCTGATTTATAATTTTCAGGATGTGGAAATCTTCCCATTTGAATTATTTCATTAACAGTAAACGGAAATGAGATGTGGCTATTTTGTGGAAGTACAGCACGCATAGTTGATATCTCTTTTGGGTCATAATTATTTAAATCTTTTTCTCTAAACTCAATATTTCCATATGAAGGAACAATATCACCTGATATTAATCTTAATAAGGTTGTTTTGCCAGAACCATTCGGACCAATTATTGAAACTATTTCTCCGAGGTTTATATTAAAATTGATACCCTTATTTATTGTAATATCATTTATTTCGTAAGAGACATCTACTACAGTTAAAATATTAGTTGATTTATTTTTCATATCTAATTTTTTGTTTTTGTGAAACAATTAACCATAGAAAGAAAGGTGCCCCTAATGCTGAGGTTATTATACCTATAGGAAGCTGAGCTGGAGCAATAATAATTCTTGAAATAAAATCTGCAAGAATTAATATTATAGCTCCTAATATCGCTGATCCAAATATTAATGTTTTGTGACTTGGCCCCATTATTAATCTAACAAGATGAGGCGTCACTAAACCAATAAAACCAATCATACCACAAAATGCAACAGTAACTCCAACCATAAGAGCTGATATAAAAATTATTCTTTTTTTTAATTTCTCTATATTTAGTCCAAGATATCCAGCTTCAGCATCTCCAAGCATAAAAATATCTAATTTTTTTCTTAAATTAATCGATATAATAATTGGTATTAAAATTGCAACAACTGCAATTGATACTATTAGCCAATTTGAATTATCAAGACTTCCCAGAGTCCAAAATGTAAAACTTCTTAATTCCATATCAGAAGCTCTATATACTAAAAATCCAATAATTGATCCAGAAAATGCATTAACAGCTATTCCTGATAAGAGCATAGCCATGATATTTGTTTTTCCTGACATTTGTGACATTTTATATACTAGAATAGTAGTACTTAAACCTCCCGACATAGCAAATACTGGTAATAGGAATTGAATATAAAAATTATTTTCTATAGCTATTAATTGTGAAAACATAATCACAAACATGGCACCAATTGCCGCTCCACTTGAAACACCAATAAAGCCGGGGTCAATAAGTGGATTTCTAAAAAGTCCTTGAAGTATTGCTCCAGAAATTCCTAACGCAATTCCAACAATTATACCCATCAAAATTCGAGGTAATCTAATATCTATAACTACAGTTTTAAAGGCTTGACTTATTTCAGATGAACTTAAATTCGTATTAATGTTAATACTTTCAAAAAGAATATCTATAATCTGGAGTATAGATATTTTTACGGGACCAATTGTTGTTGAAACTAGTGAAATTATTGCAAGGAGAAATAATCCTATTAAAAATATTATTGTATTTTTTTCATATTTTTTACTCATCACCTAGTACTAAACTTAACGCAAGAATAGCTGATTCTCCAAACACACTTCCAAAAGTAAGGTGATAACCTAAATCCAGAAAAATAATTTTATTGTTTTTAACAGCACTTATATTTTTAAAAGTTGGATCATCAAGAAAAACAGACTTACTATTTTCCCCACTTCCTGTGGATGCAACAAATATTATATCTGGGTTATAATCAAGTATCGTTTCTTTATTAACTTTGTTATATCGTATAAAACTATCTTTAAAAACATTTATACCACCAATGAAATCTATTAGATAGTCAGCTCTAGTTCCACTGCCTGCTGCACTATAATTCCCAGTAGTTGAGGGATTCATGAAAAAAGCAATACTTGGAGGATCTATTAAATCTTTTTTCATTTCATTAATTCTTTCTTGATCTGATATAAGTTTCTCTTTGAGTTTTAATCCTCTTTCTTCTACATTTAAAAATGATGCGATTTGTTCTACAAGATTAATAACATCTCTAAATGATTTTGGAGAATTAAAAATTTCAAATTCTACACCAGATGACTCTAATTGATTAATAACATTAGGAGGACCTATATCAGATGATGCTAATATTTTTGTTGGGAGCATAGAAAGTATTCCCTCTGCTGATATAGCTCTTACATATCCAGCTTGAGGCAAATCTTTAACTTTTTCAGGGAGTGTGCTCGATTGATCAACTGCTACCACTAAGTCTCCTTCACCCAGAGCAAAAACTATATCAGTCACGCTACCTCCAATGGTAACTAATCTATTATCTGATTTTATAGATGGAGAAGCAAAAATAAAGCTTACAACCCATGTGATTAAAATACTTTTAATTATAACTTTCATAGTTTTATTCCTTATATAGTACAAATGGGCATAATATACTATTATGCCCATTTGTACAGTCTTATAGTTTTACTTAACTAAAGAAACTCTCTGAATTGATGCATCCGATTTTGATTCAGTGCGAATGAAATACATCCCACTGGTCATATTAGATGCATTCCATCTAATGATATGATTTCCTGCAGCCATTGACCCATTATAAAGAGTTGCAACTTTTTGTCCCATGACATTGTATACGCTAACATTTACAAAATCATTTGTAGGAACATAAATACTAACACTTGTAGATGGATTAAAAGGATTAGGGTATGCCTTGCTTACCATAAACTCGCTTGGCATATCTACAGGTATATAGCTCTCTTCATTAGCTACTATTATTTCCTCAATAATGAAATTACCACTTGTATAAAATAGTTCTTCACTATCAGGGGCAACAATAATTAGAGATGTACTATTGCCATTAGTATTATAATCAGCAACCATTGCCTTATTAGTTAAATTTATAGAGAAGTTGCTGTCATGACTAATAGTCATTTGAACTGCTCCTATAAATCCATTAGCATGTAATGTTACTTTGTTATCATTTATATTAAGGTTAGCTTCTGTTGCGCTTGATGTAATTCTTCCATCAATTATGATATTAACAATAGCTACAACATCAAGAACATCGACACTACCATCTTGAACATAATCTGCACAATCTATAACATCAGGGGCTAATGGATTATTACCTAGTATATAACTTACAATTGCAACCACATCTAGCACATCAATAGAGCCATCATTTATAACATCGCCAGGTGCGCATCCACTGCACTCGCTATTCCAATAAGGATTTGAAGGGTCATCAGGCATAACCATCATCTCAGTTGGTCCATCGCAAGGGAAGTCAGTATTGGTTTGATGTGTTACATAATCATAGCAATATGCTGATTGGCAATCACCACAGTCATCAACCATTGCATATCCATTTACTTCACCTGCACAATCTGTACATGAAGCATTCCAATCTGAGTTATAGTCACTATCAGGCATAACCATCATCTCAGTTGGTCCATCGCAAGGGAAGTCTGTATTGGTTTGATGTGTTACATAATCATAGCAGTAGTAATTGTCTGAACATACACCACAGTCATCTACCATTGCAAATCCACCACATACTCCAGCGCAGTCTTCAACTTGGTCATCAGGACACGCATTTGGATCACATCCGCTATTCCATAAAGGGTTTGAAGGACTATCTGGCATGACTAAAACTTCTGTTGCTCCATCACAAGGTGTATCAAAGTTAGATTCGTGAGTTATATAGTCATAGCAGTAGGAAAGTTGACAATCACCACAGTCATCAACCATTGCATATCCATTAGCATCTCCGTTACAATCACCGCATGTCATATTCCAATACGGACTATCTTCTCCAGTATTGCATACACCGCAATCATCTTCAATTTCTCCATCAGGACAACCTTCACAATTATATCCAAAATACGGGTCGCCATCACTTGATCCTGGAGGGTAAAATCCATAGCCTGCATCTATACATTCAGTCTCTGATAAATCCCAAAATACAGTATGGGGAGGATCAGCAAATAGAGTATAGCAGTATCCTTGCCAGCAGTGGCCACAATTATCTGGTGTAAAACCTTCAGGACAAGAATCACAGTAATTATTGAAGAAAGGATCACCTTCATCTCCAGGTATCACCCACATCTCTGTAGGACCATTGCAAGAACTTTCTGATGAATCATAACTTACATTATGGGATACATAGTCATAGCAGTAAGGTAACCAGCAGTTACCACAGTCATCTTCGTAAAAACCAGAAGGGCAAACAGCTAGTAAAAACCCTGTTAAATTTAATATTACAATTGATTTCAATAGATTCATTTCTTTAAAACTCCTTATTAATATTTATGTCAGAAAAAAGGGGGTTAAAGCAATGGGGTATTTCTTTAACCCCCTTTTATGACGTCTGTTTATGATTGCTCATCACATATTCTTTTTGCCAAAAAGATTGTTTACGACACAGAAAACAAATGATAATAGCTAAAGTTCTAAATGATAATGAGAATCATTCTCAAAATTAAAATGAAAATTACTTTATATCAAATAAATATTTATAAGAAAGCGGAAGAATGTCATGTAAATCACATTTTTAAAATAAAAATGCAAAAATTTTCAAATTAAACTGCGCGCATTTCTGGATCCCAAATATATTTATGCATTTGAAGCTGCAGCCTGACATTTAAGTTATCTTCAAGAATCCAATTTGCAAGTTTATCAAGTTTTAATTTATTAAAAACAGGTGAGAGTAGAATGGTCCACTTTGAATCTAAATTATATTGCTTTATTTTATTTAATGTCCATTTATAGTCAGTTCTATTGCCAATCACAAATTTAATTTCATCATGGGATGAAAGCTCATCTAGAATTGACCATAAATTTTTATCTTTCATATTACTTGATGGACATTTAAAATCAACAATTTTTTTAACTTTTTTTGGAACATCTTTCAGTGAAATAGCCCCACACGTTTCAAGCATAACTTCAAAATTATTGTTTAAAAATTCCTTCATCAGAGGAATTACATTTTTTTGAAGCATTGGTTCACCCCCAGTTATTTCTACTAAATTTGTATTCATAGATTTAACTTCTTCAATTATATCAATTATTTTCATGTTTTTGCCTTCATGAAAAGAATACTCCGTATCGCAATAGCTACAACGAAGATTACAGTACGTGAGTCGTACAAAAGCACATGGTTTTCCCATTACAGTTGACTCTCCTTGAATGCTTTTGAAGATCTCATTTATTTTTAATATTTTATTGTTGTTCATTTAAAGAAATTTAATATTTGACATAGATAATTTAATACTTAATTTATTACTCTTCATATGTGTGCAAATAATAAAATTTTATAATGAATTCTTTTCCAAAGCTATTCATTCCTGGTCCCACTCATGTACCCCAAAGTGTCATGGAGGCTCTTGCTACGCCTCAAATTGGACATAGAACTGAAGAAATATCTAATTTAATTGAATATATAACTAAGGGTATTCAAAAGGTTTTGTATACTAAAAATAATATTTACTTAATATCTCATGCGGCAACGGGTTTATGGGAGATGGGATTACGTAATAGTGTTGATAAAGGGGTTTTGCATTGTGATAATGGCGCATTTAGTTCTAAATGGGGTAAAGTTTCTCAAGCGTGTGGATTTAAAAATAAAATTATAGAATATAATTGGGGTAAAGGTGTAAAAGTAGATGATATTGATAAAGAGCTTTCAACTGGTGAATATAATGTATTGGCTATGGTTCACAATGAAACCTCAACTGGAACAATGAGTAATTTAGAAGATATCTCTAATTTATTATCATCTAAGTATCCAGATGTGATTTGGCTCGTTGATGCAGTAAGTTCTATGGCTGGTGTTAAGGTGGAAGTAGATAAACTTGGAATAGATTTCATGTTATCCTCAACTCAAAAAGCATGGGGTCTACCTGCAGGATTTTCAATATGCTCTGTATCTGATAAAATTTCAAAAAAGTCTGAATCGATTAAAAATAAAGGATATTTTTTAGATTTAAAGGTCTATGAAAAATATTATAATAAATTTCAAACTCCTTCAACTCCATCAATACCTCACCTATTTGGATTGAAGCATATTTTAGATTTAATTGAGGATGAAGGTCTTGATCAAAGATGGAAAAGACATATTGAAATGAAAGATTATACCATGTCATGGGCAAAAGAAAAAGGTCAAACATTTTTTGCTGAAGAAGGATGCAGGTCTAATACAATAACATGTATAAAAAATATTCAGAATTGGAATATTGATAAAATATATAACAAGTTGCTAGAAAAAGGTTTTCGGATGGATAGAGGCTATGGGAAACTTAGGGGAAAGGCATTTAGAATAGCTCATATGGGAAATATTTTCATGGAAGATTTACAAGAATACTTACATGAATTTGAAAAGGCAATGAATGCATAAAATTTTAATTACAGATCCAATTTCAGATAATGGATTAAAAATACTTGAAGATGAAAATCTTGAGATAATATATAGACCATCGATATCTAATGATGAACTAGAAGCATTATTACCAACTATTAATGGATGGATCATAAGAAGTGGAACAAATATTTCAAAGAAACATATTGAAGAAGCAAAATCATTATCAATTATAGGAAGAGCTGGTGTTGGAGTAGATAATATTGATATTAATGCGGCAACATCATCAGGAGTGGTTGTTATGAATCTTCCTGATGGCAATACAATATCTGCAGCTGAGCACACAATGTCTTTACTATCAGCGCTTTCAAGAAATGTTCATGAAGGTCACCTGGGATTAATGAAAGGAGAGTGGAATAGACATCAGTTAGTTGGCAATGAGTTAAAAGATAAAACTATTGGTATTGTTGGATTAGGTAAAATTGGCAGAGAAGTTATGAAGCGTGCATTGTCATATGATATGAATGTAATAGGTCATGATCCCTTTGTTAATCAAGAAATGTTTGATCCAGATACAATCAAAATTGTTGATATCGATTATCTTACCACTGAAAGTGATTTTATTACTGTACATGTACCTCTTATAGATGCGACACGGGATTTATTTGATATAAATCGCTTAAAAATGATGAAATCATCATCTAGAATTATTAATGTTGCAAGAGGCGGCATAATCAATGAAAAAGATTTAAGTGCAGCTTTGAATGATGGTGTAATTGCTGGAGCTGCGATAGATGTTTTTGTAAAGGAGCCGATAGAAAATGATCATCCTTTTTTATCAACCAAAAATTTATTAATTACTCCTCATCTCGGTGCATCTACAGTTGAAGCAAAAGAAGGAGTCTCAAAGGGTATATGTGAACAAGTTAAAGATTATTTGCTAGATCAAAAGATGTCAAATGTACTTAATATTCCAATTGCTGATATGTCTATATTGAGAAAAATTGAACCTTATTTAGATATGAGTGAAAAGTTAGGTGTAATTTTATCTCAATTAATATTTGAATCGGTAAGTTCAGTAAAAATTGAATGTTATGGATCTATTGATGAGGTTAAGCCTATTACAATTTCATTTTTAAAAGGGCTTTTTAATAAAGTCACAGATAATAGAATTAATTTTATCAATGCTATTTCTGTAGCAGAAGAAAGAGGGATTTCGATATCTCATTCTTACTCATCTGAGAAAATTAGTTATTCAAATCTAATTATGGCAACGGTCACAACTCCTAGTGGTAAGTATTCCATAGGGGGTAGTGTCTTTGCTGAAAATCATCCTCGTATAGTAAATATAATGGGATATAAAATTGATGTATTTCCTGAAGGTGTAATGTTATTTGTTAAGAATGAAGATATTCCTGGAGTTATTGGAAAAGTTGGAACATTTTTAGGAAATAATAATATTAACATTGCTAGTTATATTTTGAGCAGAGAAATAAAAAATAAATCTGCATATTCTATAATAAAGGTTGATGAAAAACTAGATAAAGCTAAAATTAGTGAACTTGAATCCTTAACTGAGATACAAACAGTTAGTCAATTAGAATTATAATGAAAAGATTAGTTATTTTTGCGTCAGGTAGTGGTTCAAATTTTAAAGCTATATATAATAATATTAAAGACCAAAAAATCGAGAATGCGAAGATTGAACTTTTAGTATCAAATAATTCTAATTCAGGTTCAGTGTCATTTGCAAAAAATAATTCAATTAACACTTTTATAGTTAATCAAAAAACACATCCTAATAGATCAGCATATATAAAAAGTTTAAATGATCGGTTATTGTCATGTAAACCACATTTAATTATTTTAGCTGGTTATATGAAACTAATTCCAAAAGAAGTTGTTGAAGCATTTAAAAATAAAATTATAAATATTCACCCAGGCAAGCTTCCAGAGTTTGGAGGTAAAGGCTTTTATGGAATGAATGTTCATAATGCTGTAATAAGCAGCCAAGTCAACTCAACAGCTGTAACGATTCATTATGTTAATGAAGAATATGATAAAGGTCTAACAATACATGAAGAACCTATCGAGGTTTATAAAAATGATACTGCAGAATCTTTATCAAAAAGAGTTTTAAGCTATGAACATAAATTGTACTCAAAAATAATAAATCAAATAATAAATAAGGTTGAAAATGAATAAAAAAGCATTAATTAGTGTATGGGATAAAACTGGAATTGTAGAATTTTCAAAATCTCTAGTTGAAAGAGGTTTTGAAATACTATCCACTGGAGGTACAAAAAGTTTACTTGAGCAAAATGATATCCCAGTAACATCTGTTTCAGATTTAACTGGTTTCGGATCTATAATGGATGGTAGAGTTAAAACACTTCATCCAAAGGTTTTTGGTGGAATCTTGGCAGATAGAAAAAATAATTCTCACATATCTGACTTGTTAGCCATGGATGCATTTGAAATTGACTTAGTTGTAGTTAATCTATATCCATTTGTTGAACAGGCAATTGAAAAAAAATTACCAATAAATAAAGCAATTGAATTTATTGATATTGGTGGTCCCTCTATGTTAAGAGCTGCAGCTAAAAATCATGAAAGTGTTATTCCTTTGTGCGATTCTAGTGATTATGAAGATTTCATAAGTAAATTTGATAATTCAAATGGTCAGATATCAATCGAACATAGGCAACAGTATGCGACTAAGATATTTGAAATTACAACTCAATATGATATGCAAATTTCTAGTTATTTAAAGTCAGATAAAAATGAGGGGCTTGCTGATAAAATAACAATAAATGCGGTTAAAAAAGATGAGCTAAGATATGGAGAAAATCCTCATCAGAAAGCTGCTTTTTATACCTTAAAAGACAATGATAATTCTTGGAGTCAGCTTCAGGGAAAGCAACTTTCTTATAATAACTATACAGATATTGAATCTGCTTTTTCAATTGTTAATGATTTTGAGCAGATATCTTGTAGTATTATTAAACACGCAAACCCTTGTGGTTTTGCTATTGGAGATAATACAGTTGAGGCGTTTGAACGGGCAGTTAGTTCTGACCCAGTAAGCTATTTTGGAGGTATAGTGGGTTTTAACTCAATAGTTGAAATAGAGCTTGCAGAAATATTAGTTAAGCCATTTTTAGAATGCATTGTTGCTCCAGATTTTGATGATCAAAGTTTAGAGATTTTTAAATCAAAAAAGAATTTGAGATTAATAAAAACTTCAAAAGGATTTACACTTTCAAATAAAATGATTAAAAATGCATTAGGCGGCTATTTAGTACAGGACAGAGATCAATTATCTTTTGATATCAATAATTGCGATGTAGTTACAAAGTTGAAACCTGCACCAAATGAAATCAATGCTTTAGAGTTAGGTTGGAAATTAGTTAAATATGTAAAGTCAAATGCTATAGTTTTTGCAAATGACAATCAAGTTCTTGCTGCGGGAGCGGGACAAATGTCGAGGGTAGATTCTGTAAAAAATGCTATTAGGAAAATCTCAGAAACTGGTTTAAGTTTAGAAGGAGCAATTATGGCTTCAGATGCTTTTTTCCCTTTCCCAGATTGTATTGAGATTGCTGCTAAAGCAGGTATAAAATCAATAATTCAACCTGGTGGATCAATAAAAGATTCTGATGCTATAGATGTCGCGGATGATTTAGGATTATCAATGTTGTTTACTAAAGCTAGACACTTCTATCATTAAGGTGTAAAATATGTCAAATTACTCAATGTCATCAATTAGAAAAATGCTTTCAGGGGATATTGCAATTGATTTAGGAACTGCAAATACTTTGATATGGATGAAAAATCAAGAGGTCGTTTTAAATGAGCCATCCATCGTTGCTAGGGATAAGATTACTAATAAAATTATTGCTGTCGGAAAAGAAGCTAAAGCAATGCTCGGTCGAACTCATAAAGGTATAGAAACAATTAGACCCCTTAGGGATGGAGTTATAGCTGATTATAAAATGGCTGATGCTATGATTAGAGGCTTTATAAGAAAATTAAATATGAGTAGGATTGCAAGGCCAAGAATCGTTATTTGTATTCCATCAGGAAGAACTGATGTTGAACAAAGAGCTGTTAAAGAATCTGCAGAGCATGCAAATGCAAGTGAAGTATATTTAATTGAAGAACCAATGGCTGCAGCGATAGGTATTGGTATTGATGTTAATGGACCTGTTGGGAGTATGGTTGTAGATATTGGAGGTGGCACAACTGAAATTGCAGTAATTTCATTAAATGGAATTGGGGCTCTTGAAACCATTAATACTGCAGGTGATGAACAGACCGAATCTATAGTCCAGTGGTTTAAAGATCATCATAAATTGGCAATTGGTGAGAGAACAGCAGAAGAAATTAAATGTACAGTTGGTTCTGCAGTTAGAACTTCAGGTAAATCTATAGCAGTAAAAGGATTAGACTTGATTACTGGAATACCTAAAACAGTACAAGTCTCATCTGATGAAATAAGACAAGCATTATCAGAAACAGTTTATCAGATAACAGCAGCAATTAAAAGAGCTTTAGATAAAACCCCTCCAGAGCATGCATCAGATCTAATTGATTTTGGTATTATTATGACTGGAGGTGGTGCCCAGCTTAAAGGACTTGATGAGCATATTAAAAATAAAACAGGATTACCAGTCCATGTAGCTGAAGATCCATGCTATTCAGTTGTTAAAGGTACTGGCATAGTTTTAGACAGCCTTAAAAAATTTCAAAACGTTTTAATACAACCTTGATAAAATATATAAATAGAGATGTTATAATTTTATTTCTCTGTTTGCTTCTATCACTCTTACTATATTTTTCCTCAAAATCAACTGTCGTTTATAGTGTTAAAGCTGAAATAGCTGATTTTATTTCAATAGTAACTTATCCCCAAACTTATTATTCAAATCTAATGACTATAAAAAAAGATAATGAGTTATTAAAGCAAAAGCTAGTACAAATGAACATGCTAAACTCTGAACTAATTCATTATGAGCATGAAAACTCTGTATTAAAAAATTTATTAGATTTTTATGATGAACAGCCATGGTCTTTGAAGATTGCTAAGGTTGTTAATGATAACTATACTTATTTAATGAGAACAATTACAATTAATTTAGGAATAAAAGATGGTGTAGAATCTAATTTGCCTGTAGTAGATATCAATGGTCTTATAGGTAAAATAGAAGTCTGTTCAGATCGTGCATCAAAAGTACAATTAATTACAGATAAAAACTTTGTAATATCAGTTAGAGTTGGAAGTGATATGGTTGTGGGGGAATTTAAAGCAACACATAAAGGGCTTGGAATCATTTATGGAGTAAGAAAAACTGCTAATATTGAGGTTGGTGATATTGTATATACTTCTGGAATTTCAACTATATATCCAAGTTCTATTCCAGTTGCAAAAGTAGTTAGGATAAATAAAAATAATGATAGCCCATTTCAAGATATTGAAGTTCAAATTTTAGCAGATCTTATTAACTTTAATCATGTATTTGTGGTTCTATGATAGATATTAGAATTTTAAGACAAATTTATATACTGCTTTTTTTGATAATAGCTCAACTTTATATCCCTAGTTATGTTATATCTAGAGATATAATGCTTTTTCCTGATTTAGTCCTAATATATTTAGTTTATCTTTCATTGCTTTATGAGAGATATTATTTAATCATTATTGGATTTGTTCTTGGTCTATTCCAAGATTTTGTTTCTCAGAGCAATCTTATAGGTTTATTTGCATTTTCAAAAACTATAGCTGGATTTATGCTTGGATTATTGTCTAAATATGATAGAGTCTGGAACAACAAAATTAAATTAGGCTATTTATTCCTTACTTTTCAAATTCATTATATTTTTGCATGTTATATGATGTTTGATAGAAGTATTACCTCTTTAGCATTTACTTTTAAATCATCAATTCTTGAATCAATTTTTATGCTTATTCTTTTATTAGTTGTAAATAGATTCATACTAATTGATAATAAGATTATTAAATAGATTGAATACTTATTTTAGAAAAAAAGCCTTATTCTATTCAGCAGTAATTATATTTCTTCCAATACTGTTTAGATTCTTTGAACTACAAGTTATTGATTATAACAAATATAAAAAATTAGCAGGTAATAATAGTTTACGAGCAATAGAAATTAAAGCACCAAGAGGAATAATATATGATAGGGATTCCATTCCTCTTGTAGATAATATTTATAATTATAATTTTGAAATAATGCCTATAGATATAATTGATAAGAGAAGTAAAGAAATTTATCAAAAATTCAACTTTGCATTAATTGATTCAATAATTGGTATAAATAAGAATGAGTTAACAAAAAAAATATATAGTCGAAACAAAGGAATTGAAAAATTTCATCCATTTATCGCTAAACGATTTGTTGATTTCAATGATATGGTAATGCTTAAGGAGCATATTATAGACCTTCCTGGTGTAATTTTCTCTGAGATACCTGCAAGGACACATGTTTCAGATGTAAATTTATCTCATGTTCTTGGCTATGTAAGATTAGTTGATAATGAGCGAAAAATTAAACTAAATAAGCAGGACACACTTTTTCAATATTCTTATGGTGACGTATATGGATTTAGTGGTTTAGAAAAAAGTTACGAATCATATCTTCGAGGAGCGAATGGTGCACAGTATAGATTAATTGATTATAGAGGTGTTGATCAGGGAGTATTTAACAATAAAGATGGTAGGGATGTAATAAATGGTCCATCATTAATAACAAGTATAGATATAAATCTTCAAAGAATTGCTGAAAATTTTTTAAAAGATAGTGTTGGAGCAATTATTTGTATGGATCCAACTAATGGAGAAATCTTAGCATTTGCCAGCTCCCCTGATTTTGACTTAAAACCTTTTAATAAAGGCCCAGTACCCCAAGACATTTGGGATACGTGGAATAGTGATCCCAATAATCCGTTACTTAATAGACCAATTAGCGGGCAATATCCTCCTGGTTCAGTTTTTAAATTGGTTACAGCTAGTTTGATTTTAAAATCCGGTAAAGAGGAAGTAAAGTATAAATGTGATGGTGAGTATCAAATTACCAAAGATGTTGTAAAAAAATGTTGGAATACAGAAGGACATGGCGAACTCAATTTGAAAGATGCTTTAATTAACTCATGTAATGTCTATTTTTATGAAGCAGTAGAAAAATTATCTTTTGATGAATTAGTTCAAATTTCTAAAGAATTTAACTTTGGAGATTTAGTTGGTATTGACCTTCCAAATGAGAAGAAAGGTCTTATTCCAACAAGAAAGTATATGAATAAAAAATATAGATACAGAGATGAATTAGGTGTATTGCATACTAATTGGGCAGTTGGTGGAGCAAAGGCAAATATGGGTATTGGTCAGGGAGAGGTTTTAGCAACTCCGCTACAGGTTGTCAATTTAATTAATTTCATAGCAAATAAAGGATATATCTATTCTCCACATTTAATAAAAAATAAAGATAATGTTATTAGAAAAGATATTGAATTATCCCCTTGGATTTGGACATTTTTAGATAATGCAATTTATAATGCAGTAAAGGAAGGTACGGGTAAAAATGCAGATATTTTAAATTCTGATGCTATTGTAAGAGGAAAAACTGGGACAGCTCAAAACCCTCAAGGAGAAGATCATTCTTGGTTTGCAGGATACGTAACATCTAAAAAAACTTTAAAAAAAATGTCACTAGTTGTGCTTGTTGAAAATGGAGGTAGTGGCGCTGGTGTAGCTTCAAATATGGCTCATGATTTTTTTGAATATTTTATAGATAATCAAGACTAATATGGATGCTTTAATAAATATTTTCAGACTAAACAATATTATAAAAATAAATTTTAGAGTTATGATACCTATTTTATTTTTATGTGCAATTGGATTGATTGCACTAAAAAGTACTAGCATTGATACTCTTGGTGAGCACTCAGTATTCTATAAGCAGTTTGTTTGGTTATTTTGTGGTTTGCTTATATTTATATTTTTTCAATTTATTAGAAATCAGGCTTTTTATGAATATGCATATATCTTGTATTTTATTCTTCTTTTATTAATTGCTGCAACACTATTTATGCCTGCAATAAATAATTCAACAAGATGGATTTTAATTGGGTCTTTTCAGTTCCAGCCCTCAGAATTTGGAAAAATTATAATTATATTTGCTTTGGCAAGGTTTATATCAGATTATAAAGATACGTTAAATGATAATCAGTTAATTATTTTTAGTTTTATAATTGGATTATTGCCATTATTACTTATTTTTAAGCAACCAGATTATGGTACAGGATTAATGTATTTGCTACCAATGCTACCAATGTTATATTGGTCTGGAGTCAAGTTTAAAATTTTATCCCTTTATTTATTTCCTATATTAAGTATGCTTGCAGCGATGAATTTATTAGCATACTATATGTGGATGGTTTTTTTAATTTTCATTCTTGTATATCATAAATTCAGACTTGATACAATTATTTTTAATTTTATTATTAATATAACATTTGGTTTGTTTAATGCTTATGCTTGGACATATTTACTCAAAGATTATCATAAAGGAAGAATAATTGATTTCATGCAAAGTATTTTTAATCCAGAAAACTCAAATTTGATGGGGATTGGCTATCAGGCATTTCAATCAAAGGTTGCAATAGGGTCTGGGGGTTTTTTAGGTAAAGGCTTAGGTGAAGGGACTCAATCATACTTAAGATTTCTTCCAATTAAAGACTCTGATTTTATTTTATCTGTCATATCAGAAGAGATGGGGTTGTTCTTAGTAACTACAATAGTCATTACTTTTTTAGTATTTTTGTATTTTGTGATTGATTATGCTCAGCGACTTTTTAATAAGTTTTATTCTCTTTGTCTAGTAGGTTTTTGTTCAATTCTATTTTTTCATATTATTATTAATATGAGTATGGTCTCAGGATTGTTTCCAGTAATTGGATTACCATTTCCATTCATAAGTTATGGTGGCTCTTTTATGCTATCATGTTTTATTATGATTGCGATTATTAACAATATTATAAATAACGATCTTTAATTAGATTCTTTTTATATTAAAAATTTTGTAAATTATTATAATGGGACATTTTCTTTTTATACGAAATAAATGCCTTCTTCTTTTTATTTTAACTGCCCTGGGTTGTTATGTTACGGACACTTCGGTCTCTGATGACATAAAATCACAACTTCAAGAAAATAAAAAAGAAATAGAATCTATTAAGAATTCATATTTAGCCAATAAAGAATCAAGCATCACAAACGATAATAATTTAACAGAATATGATAAGAGGTTTACAATTCTTAAAGAAAAAATTGATTCAAATACTAGCAAAATTAACACTTTAAGAGATTCAATAAGCACAAGTGGTCAACTAGAAGTTGGTTCAATATCTTCAGATCAAGATATAATTAATTCATTAATTCGTATTCAGAGCAAGTTGAATATCATTGAAGATAAAATTTTTTACTCTGATAGTCTATATTTCAATTTGCTAAATGATTTAGTTATAATTGAATCTCAGATTGAGGATTTGAATCAAAATATTGATAACTTGACTAATCTTAGCTCAATTGTAACTAGTAATACTCAAAACTTTGATTCAGTTGACCAACAAGAATCAACATATACTATTGTTGATTATAAAGAATATTATGATCGAGCTATTGAACTTTACATGAATAAAAATTATGAGAATAGTTTAAAAGCATTTAATGACTTAGTGAAAAATGAGGATAGTCATGCTTTGGCTGATAATGCTCAATTTTGGATTGGCCAAATATATTATTTACAAAAAAAATATAATCTAGCAATAAGTGAATATGAAAAAGTATCTAGTTTAGGTGATGGAAATAAGGCTGCTGATGCAGATTATAAGATTGCACTATCATTTATTAATCTTGGAAACAATGATTTAGCCTTTAAACATTTTAAATATATAATTGAAGAATATCCCAATAATCAGGACCTAATTAGTAAATCGAAAAAATATATTGAAGGAAACAAATAAAATGTCCAAGAAAATATACTACCTATCATCTGAAGTTGATCCATTTTCTAATACATATTCTCTTTCAGAGTTCTCACAAAAAGTATGTTCCAGACTTCATGACATTGAAGATTTTGATATTCGACTTAATCAGCCAAAGTATGGATATATAAGCGAACGAAAATATATTCTCAGAGAAGTAATTAGATTAAGAGATATGTTAATAGAATTTAATTCTGGTGAAGATTCTGTTAATCTGAAATCAGCTTTTATACCAAACTCAAGAGTACAAATATATTTTACTGAAAGTGAAAAGCACTTTAAACCGTTAATGGAACTATTATATAAGTCAAAAAATGGAAGATATTATAAAGATAATGATTTGAAATTTTCATTTTTTTGTAAAGTAGCTTTGGAAACAATAAAAAGATTATTTTGGCAACCCGATATTATTGTATGCAATGATTGGCAAATGTCCATGCTACCTATATTGTTAAAAAAGATTTATAAGAACGATGAGTACTACAAGAATATTAAAACTGTATTCTTCCTTCATAGTATAGATGAAAATAGAGTATATTCTAATGAATCATATAAATATGTAGGACTTGATGGAGGATCATCTGAAATA
This sequence comes from Fidelibacterota bacterium, assembly GCA_002731795.1. Classification (GTDB taxonomy): domain Bacteria; phylum Fidelibacterota; class Marinisomatia; order SCGC-AAA003-L08; family D37C17; genus TMED161. The sequence goes on along the minus strand of PCCQ01000025.1, from coordinate 32,315 downwards.
GATAATCTTGAGCAAGCAATTTTGCATAGTGATTATTTAGTTATTGTTGATGATGAGAAAAAAAATCTTTCAAAACAATTTAAAAAACATAAAAAGCTTTTTAATGCACATAAAAAAACAAAGACTATGTATTTAACAGTTCCTGAAAAATCAAAATGGTCTGATGTTTCAAAAAAAATTGAAACACTACTTAGGAAAATATAGTTGTAGAAATATGTTTAGCTTAAAAACTAAAATAAATCAATTATTATTAATGATTTCTTTGCTATTTATTTTATCATGCGAAAATGATCCTGTTTCAGTAGATAATTCATTCGCAGATAGTAATTCATTTTTCATGCAATCTTTCGACATCATGCCATCACAATCCTATACATTTCAAGATTATCATTCAGGAGTTGGAAATAGCTATCGCCTATATTCAGGTAATATTGGAGAAGTTAATAGTAAAATAGTTTTAAGAATTGATGCTGAGGTTTTGGCATCGAGTAAATACTGTATGATTGATTCAGTTTCTCTTTCAGATTCAACTATTCATTCTTTAGATAGTTTGAAAATTATTCTAAGATCTTTTGATGAATTAATTAATGAAGATAGTCTAGTCCTATTTGATAATACTGCATTAAATTTTTCGGGAGGTTTTGGAGTAATTGATAATTGGGATGAAGATAGTCTACCTCTTTATACAAATATTAGCTTGCCATCAAATATGATATCCTTTGATGATTCTTATGTTGAAATTGAGGATTATACTATAAGGTTAGACTTACCTTTTAATAATAGTTGGTGTGAATCTAATGAACAATATTTCATTGTAATTTCCTATACACCTGATCTTTCACATGATTTTCAATGCTTGGAATTCACATCATCTCAGTATTCTTCAGGGATTTCTGATGCTTACAGACCATCACTTTCTTTTTCATATAATGAATTCAACCAGATTATTGATTATAAAGATAGGTTTATCATTAGTTCAGCCCTGCTTAACTCTAGCCTTGAAGATATCTTTTATGTTTCTAATGACACTCTAAGTACTCATTCAAAGGTATTTTTATTAAATAATATGCCAGATGGGTTATCTGATTCAATTAATAGCCAGAACATATTTCTTAAAGACTTATCTTTAACTAGTTCAATTTTTAATCCTGGTACATATGAAATTGAACTAGGAATTAATATTAATAGTGAAATAGAGGATTCAATTTCAATAATTGATTTTATTTTAGATAGTATCATAGTAGTTGCGGATACTGGTGATCCAGCTCAAGACAATTCTCCGAATGGGACGGAGGGTAATGGTGTTTTCAATATTTCTGCTGATAGTACCGAGACTGAGATATTTGTTGATTTAGGTTATGATTTCTGCCCAGATATATATGAATCTGGTCTTGATAATGAATGTCTATGTGATTTTATTGCAAACCCCGAATCTTGTAACGATATTTTAGAAGAATATATTATCTATAACGATACAGGGACTGAAGGGAATAATCAACATGATCCTGGTGAAGAATTTCCATTAATTGCAGATACTGGAATCGATGGATGTTCAGATGAAAAAGAGGGAGGTCTAAATGATCAAGGAAATCCAACATGTTTAGATGAAATTAATCCTGAATATCAAGATGGAACTGATCCCAATGAAGATAATTTTTCAATTGATCCCAGCAATGACGATTGGCGTGATTGTGGTTCAGATGGACTTTGTGATGAGGATGAAATTGGTTTTGATGAAGAAAATAATCCTGATCCATCAAATGATAATTGGAGCGCTGATAATCTTCTTGGTACGGAGGGAAATAGTGTCTGGGATGAAGGTGAAGGAAAAGAGGGTAATGGTATTTATGATTTAGGTGAGCCATTTTATGATTGGGGTAGAAATGGTGTCCCTGAATCAGAAGAGCATAATTGTTTCAACTGTATTAATGATATAGATTCTTATGGTTTTAATACAGAAAATAATCAGATATATGATTTTGGAGAACCTTTTGAAGATACTGGTCTCGATGCTCTGTTTACTATTGATGAGCCAGGTTATAATCCAAATGGTACAGAACGGAATGATAAATTTGATATTGGCGAAATCTTTCCCAGTGAATATGATTGCGGTGAAGATGGTATATGTAATGATGGTGATATTTTAGATGATTATAATATAGATCCGAATGATGATAATTGGCTTGATTGTGGCTCAGATGGGTTTTGTGATAAAGATGAAATTGATTTTGACATAGAAGATAATCCTGATCCATCAAATGATAATTGGAGCACCGGTAATCCTCTTGGCACAGAGGGCAATGGCCTATGGGATGAAGGCGAAGGAGTTGAGGGCAACAATCAATATGATTTTAATCAATCTATGAATGAATTTTATTATGATTGGGGGTATGATCATCTACCTGATAGTCTTGAAGCATTGACTACTGATAATCTGCTATCATATTCTGCTCCTCAGACTATATCTTATACAATTGGACAAAATATGTCAGATATATCAAATGATTTAGATTTCTCAAAAGATATAGTTTTGGATATAAAAAGTATAAATGATAATAAGATTATTTTGGAGTTAGTAGCAAATACTCCTTTTAAAGCGTTGCAATTTAGGCTTAATCATTCCCCATATGTAATTGAATCCACTGAATTAGTTCATAGAGATGAAATCGTAAGAAAAATAGACCAGCATGAAATTATTGATGATATTTCTGATTATGAAAATTCTTTTACTAACTATGACTTTAATTCTGATACCACTCTAGTTCTAGATTATTTAAATGCTATACGCTTTTCACTATTTTTTAATGGCCTAAATGATTTTATTGAATCTAATCCTGGGATTCATATAAATGAAAGTTATACTACCCTTGGATTGAATGTTATACATGAAAATTCTAACTATAATTTCTTTGAAAATCAAATTAATTTGTGGGCAGCAATAGGAGATAATAGTAAGTTTTTAACGAGCATTTCTGCAAGTAGTAATGATGAAATTTTAGTTCCATTTTCAAGTGTAATACAAGACTACATAGATGGTGAACTTAGTCTTTCAGATAGCATTGTTTTTTATATTGATGGAGTTTATGATAATCGTTCTAGATTAGTAATGCACAAGAACAATGAAGATTTATCTCCAAAACTTGAGGTTTTCTACTCACGATGAAATTGATAATTGCAATACTTATAATACAGTTATCCCCACTTTTTGCAAGCTCTCTAGAGCTCCATGGTACGGGAGAAAGATTTCATGGATTTAATGCTATGGAAATCGGCTTGGGTGATAGCTATTTTTTTTCAGATCGCAAGAATAAGTTCAGCGGTACATCTGTAGCTTCATTATGGCGCTCTGATTTAACAAGATTATCTTTTTCATCTAACTTTTACTCAAATATAGATGGCTATAATAATAAAGATATAAATGTGTCATTTTTTTCATTTTCCTTTCCGGTTTCAAAAAATAAAGCTTTATTGATTGGCTTAGCTCCTTACACCAGATCTAATATTAAATTAATTGAGGAAAGTGGAGATATAATTGGTCAAAGTATATCAGACTTTATAGATTCTGCTCTTAATTCAAGATCTGAATATCGTTTTTATGGTGGTATCTCTAATTTATATACAGCTTTTTCATCCAAGATTAACAGGAATATTTCTTTTGGTTTAAAATTCAATGGATTATTTGGAAATCAACTAAAAACAAATAAGATAATAATTTCAACCCTTAGTCCATCTTTTTCTAGTTTAAATGAACAATCAAATTTTGAATATATAGATCAGGACTCAACCTCACAAATAATTTTAAATCAGTTTTCAGGATTTTCAATTCAATGTGATTTGAATAGTACTCTTAATGACCACAGCTTTGGAATGTCATTTACTATGATGGGTCCAATAACTATAAACTTAAAAAAATATTATGATTTGTATGAGATTTCTGATCCATATGATAGATATTTCTTGCAAGACTATAGCTTTCTTCAGTTAACTTCAGGTGATGATTTACTTACGTATGATCCAGATTTTTCAGACAATATCAAAGACGATATTAACTTTAAATCTTTTCCTTCACACATGTTTAGTAGAATTAATGATATATCCTTTGGGTATCAATATAATTTAAATGATAGAGGGATTATATTCGAACTCCACTATGAAGATTTATTTGAGAATTTCTCTCTTAATCAACAAGATATAAGTATTTTAAACAATAAACAGCCTAAATCAAACTCATATCATTTAGGCTTATATAAAAGATATGAAAATTCAAGGTCTAGTTTTTTTAACAGTATAAACCTTAGAATTGGTGGTTATTATAGAAATTATAGTTTTGTAGAAAATGATGGAACTGATATGGCTTTAACTGTTGGATTAGGTGTTTCTCTAAATGACTATTCGCATTTAGTTGATTTTGGAGTCAAGTTTGGCCGTATTGCAGCTCCAAATTTTGAACAACAAAATTATGTAAAAGGAAGTTTATCAATCAATATTGGTGAAAAATGGTTTACCAGATCTAGGAGATAGCAGAAATGAAGACAATAAACTATTATTTAATATTTATTTGTATGGTTTTGTTTAGTTGTGCAACAAATACCTCATCAGGATTAGAAGGATCAAATCAAATAAACTCTAAAGCAAGTATTCTATCTGATGACGATACTAAAGAGTGTATGCAGTATTCTAGTTGGCAATCTGATTATTGGAAAGAAAAAAATTATAGGCGTTGTATATATTGTAATATGTATATGATGGATTTGAATTGCGACCTTTCTGAAAATCGTGTTAATTATTATAACCTTTCAAGATCTTTTATTGAGTTATCTACAGAGAAAGCAGATAGTGCATTCTGGGCTTTAAGGGCTGGTATGGATATTAATGGTGAAACTGAAGTTTTACTAGAATTAGGTGCTTATATTGCTCAAAAAACAAATAATATCGACGATCAGCTTTATTATCTTGAAGAAGTATCAGAACTTTATCCAAATAATCAAAGAGCACTTGAAAAGTTAAGCTCTTTGTATGGCAAGCAAGAAAGATACGACGAACAAGTGGAAGTTTTAGATTTATGGCTTGATTTTGAAATTTGTGGCTCTGATTCTGATATTAATAAAGATGAAGATTATGTTTGTATTACACCAAAAAAATATAAAAAAGCAATCAGTGAAAAGAAAAGAGCTTATCAATTCCAAGGCCTTGAAACTTCAGAAGTTGATTTAGAAAGATGGGAAGCTGATAAAAGTAATATGCAGTATGGACTTTTTTATCTTAAAGCTTTAAGAGATCAAGAAGATTGGTACAGTATTATTGAATATGCTGATGAGATGTTATTCTATGATAATAGTAATATTGGTATTTTGGAAATGAAAGCTGCAGCCCAAGAAACTGAGTTTGAGTACTCTGAAGCTATTTCTACATATGAAAGATTATATGATGTCACTAGTGATTTTAAATATGCTGTAAATATATCAAAAATACTTGTCGAAGACTCTAACTTTAAAGATGCATTTAAATGGGCAAAGGAAGCTGTTGAATCAGCAGAATCTAATCCTAATCAAGAAGGAAAAGGCGAAGCAATTTTTCAAAAGGCAGAAGTACTTTTTTACCTTGGTAGAAGTTGTCAGGATCAAAGTATTAGTTTTTGGGATAAAATTGTTTACGAGATTGCATTAAAAGATTATAAGAAAGCATATGAACTTAAAAATTACAATGCTCAATTGAGAGTTAATGAACTTGAAAAAGACAATTATTATATAACGACTCCAAGTGATTGGGCACAATATGCATCAGGAGTAAATGAGGTCTGTCCTAGTTGTCAAAATGATAAAATAGAAGATTCTTTAAAGGATTGTTATTCATTTATTTCAACAAAGGTAAAGAAAAAATGAAAATAGCTATTGGTTGTGATCATGCAGCATTTGATGAAAAAAATAATTTGATAACATATTTAGAAAATAAAAACTTTTTAGTAAAAGATTTTGGCTGTTTTAGCAATGATTCAGTTGATTATCCGGATTATGCAAGGTTAGTAGCAAAAGAGATACAAAATAATAATTATGATTTTGGTATACTAATTTGTGGTTCAGGAATAGGTATTTCCATTGCAGCAAATAGACATAGAGGTATTAGAGCAGCATTATGCACATCTGAATTCCATGCTGAGATGTCAAGAAAACATAATGATGCAAACATTATTGCATTGGGTGCAAGAATTACACCTATTGATGAAATGTTTAGTATCATTAGTAAATTTTTAGATACTGAGTTTGAGGGAGGAAGACATCAAAATAGGATTGAAAAAATAGAATTATGAAATATCAAAAAATAAGTGAAAATGATAACAAAATTTTAAAGCTAATTGAAGCGGAACATAATAGACAAAAGTCAACTTTAGAAATGATTGCATCTGAAAATTTTGCAAGTGATGCTGTAATGGAAGCAGCTGGGAGTATTCTAACAAATAAGTATGCAGAAGGTTACCCTGGAAATAGATATTACGGTGGTTGTGAAACAGTTGATAAAGTCGAAGATATTGCACGAGATCGTTTGAAGAAGTTATTTAATTGTGAATATGCTAATGTACAACCCCATTCTGGATCTCAGGCTAATATGGCGGTATTTCATACATTTTTAGAACATGGAGATACGGTTATGGGACTAGATCTTTCCCATGGAGGCCATCTTACCCATGGTAGCAAAGTTAATTTTTCAGGTAAAAGTTATAACTTTGTTTCTTATCAAGTAGATAAAGACTCTGGACGTGTTGATTTTAGTCAAATTAGTAAACTAGCGAAAGATCATAAGCCAAAACTTATTATATGTGGAGGGTCAGCTTACCCTCGGTTTATTGAGTTTGAGCAATTTAGTGAAATCGCAAAATCTATAAATGCATATTTAATGGCAGATGTGGCACACCCATCGGGATTAATTGCATCCGGAGTGCATCCTTCGCCATGGCCATATTGTGACGTTGTTACATCTACAACTCATAAAACACTAAGAGGCCCTAGAGGAGGAATAATCTTAATGGGCGCAGACTTTGAAAATAAATGGGGGATTGTAGCCCCTAAAAGTGGACGAACAAAAATGGTATCTGAGTTAATTGATACAAATGTAATGCCAGGAATTCAAGGAGGTCCTCTAATGCATATTATATGCGCTAAAGCAGTTGCATTTAAAGAGGCCTTAGACTCATCATTTAAAGATTATTGCGAACAAGTAGTTAGAAATGCCAAGTTTATTTCATCAAAATTAATTGAGCTTGATTATAAAATAATTTCTGGTGGAACTGATACACACATTGTTCTAATTGATTTAACTAATAAAAATCTAACTGGTAAATATGTTGAGAGGAGACTAGAAAGGGCTGGCATCACGACTAATAAAAATATGGTTCCATTTGATAAAAAAAGTCCACTTGTCACTAGCGGCATAAGAATTGGAACACCAGCGCTTACTACAAGAGGCATGAAAGAGACCGAGATGAATTTAATTTCTGTAATGATTGATAAAGCCATACGAAATATAGATGATGATGCTATGCTTGATAAAATTGCAATTGAAGTGAAAGAATTGACATCAAATTTTCCACTACATAAGGAATGCGAACATGAAATGCTCTAAATGTGATAGCATGAGGACTAGGGTTATCGATTCAAGAGTTACAGAAAAAGGTTATACAATAAGAAGAAGAAGAGTTTGTGAATCCTGTAGTTTTAGGTTTACAACCTATGAATATGTTTTTGCTAAAAAGATTATAATTAAGAAAAATGGGGTAAGGCAAGAATATGATAGAATTAAGCTAGAAAATAGTATTCGCATTTCATGCACTAAAAGACCTATCTCTGAAAAAGTTATCCAAGAATCAATGATGAAGATTGAAGAAATGGTAAATAATTTCAATAATGTTGAAATATCATCGAGGCAAATAGGAGAGTTTGTAATGAATGAGCTTAAAAATATTGACAAAGTTGCTTTTATTAGGTTTGCTTCAGTATATAGAGAATTTGAAGATTTAGGCGAGTTTAAATCTCAAATTGATGATTTATCTAATTAAATGAAAAATATAATCCTACAGCCTTTTACATATATAATATCCTTATTTGAGCATATAGGTAGATATTTTGACTTAATGAGTAAGACTTTAAGATCCTTTACAACTTGGCATTTATATATAGGATTTTTACCAGAACATATGATGAAACTTGGCATATCTGCTCTGCCAATTGTTGTAGTTACCGGTTTATTCTCGGGGATGGTAACATCTGTACAAACAGCTTACCAGTTGGAGTCAGGTTTCATTCCTGACTCTTATGTAGGTGGAATAGTTTGCGTTTCAGTTTTAATGGAATTGAGTCCAATGATTACAGCATTAGTAATGACAGGAAGGGTAGGCGCTAGTATTGCGGCAGAAATTGGTACTATGCGTGTTAGTGAGCAAATAGATGCTCTTGAAACACTATCTTTTGATCCAGTATCATTTCTTATTATGCCTCGAGTAATATCTGGAGCAATAATGTTTCCAGTTATGGTTGTTATTGCAGACTTATTTGGATTGCTGGGAGGATTTTTTGCTGCTACGACCTCAATAGGTATATCCTCTTATGATTATGTATATGGTTTAAGAGATTGGTTTGTTCCTTGGTATGCAATATTTGGCGTTATCAAAGCATTTTCTTTTGGTATAGCAATTACGTCAATTGCATGTTATTTTGGTTATTATACAACTGGTGGCGCAGAAGGTGTTGGTAAATCAACAACACAAACTGTAGTAGTCTCCTGCATAACTATTGTAATACTAAACTATTTATTAGCTGCAATACTTTTATGATATCTATTAATAATATTTCTAAATCTTTCAGTGATAAAGTTATTTTGGATAATTTGTCATTTACAATCAATCATGGTGATAAAATTGCAATTATAGGTCAAAGTGGAATTGGGAAAAGCGTTCTTCTAAAGACTATTATAGGCCTACTTCGACCAGATAACGGCTCCATAACTATAGATGATCAAGATATCAATAAAATTTCTTTTAAAAAACTTCAAAAATTACGTTCAAAATTTGGTATGGTCTTTCAATTTGGTGCATTGTTTGATTCAATGACAGTTGGAGAAAATATAGGTTTAGCTTTGCAGAAGTTAACAAATTGTGATAGATTTGAAATAAATGAAAGAATTTCTAATAGTTTATTAGAAGTCAATATGGAAAATACTCAGGATAAAATGCCATCAGAACTATCAGGTGGAATGAAAAAACGAGTTGGTATAGCAAGAGCAATAGCTTTAAATCCTGAATATATGTTATATGATGAGCCTACAACTGGCCTTGATCCTATTATGACAGATAGCATAAATAGGTTGATAAATAATTTTCATAGTAATGGTAATGTGACTTCAGTTGTAGTTACTCACGAGATGAAGACAGTTAGAGATGCATCAGAAAGGGTAATAATGTTGCACAATGGAAAAATACAATTTGATGGAACTACCGATACTTTTTTAAATAGTAATGACCCTACTGTTGTGGCGTTCCTGAATGGTGATAGTACTTATAAAGGATAAATAGGTAATAATATGAAATTATCAAGATTGTTTTGGATTGGACTAACAATTACAACTTCGTTTGTAATTTTTGTATTTGGTTTGATGTATCTTCAAGATATTTCACTAAACCAGCCAAGTGTCGCTTTTACTGTAATGTTTGATAATGTACAAGGTTTAAATGAAGGCGATGATGTTAATATGCTTGGAAAAAGGATTGGAAAAGTTAGAGCAACGAGGATAATGGGTAGTAGGGTTGCCGTTGAAGTAGGAATTGATCAGAGTTTTGCATTTAATATACCAATTGATTCTCAAATTGAAGTAAAAAGTGATGGTTTGATGGGCGCAAGGTTTATTTCAATAAAACCAGGAGTAAATACTAAAAGTAGTATATCCAATGGTGAAGTAATTGATGGCAAAAGAGAAGTTGGTTTGGGAGATGCTATCCCAGATATTCAGCCAATTACAAATGATTTGGCAGCGTTTTCTAGAAACCTTCGAGCTATTTTAGATGACAACAAAAAAGATGAAATCAAACAAACCCTTTCTAACGTTGAGTCAATAAGCTCTCAGTTAGACAGTATCATAAAAGGTGTTAGTGAAATTGTTGAGGGTGATATGAAAAACATCTTAATATCTAATGATGATAGAAAAAACATTAGTGAATTTTTTGAAAATTTAAATGCGACTAGTAAAAACCTAAAAACACTAACTTCTGAGGATAAACTAATTTCAACAATTGATGGAATTAATGAGTTGACCATTGAAAGCCAAAAAGTATTAAAAAGCTATAATGAGAGTGGCAACGCTTTAAATAGTTCAATTGCAAGTTTAAATAAGATCGTTAAAAATATTGAAAATGGAAAAGGAAGTATTGGCAAGTTATTATCTACTTCTGAGCTTTCTGATAATATTAATAATCTAATTAAAGGGTTTAGTGATTTGGTAGATGACTTTGAAGATAATAAGTCTGAATACTTTTATAAATATTATAAAGCAACTCGTCAAGCAGAAAAAGATATTAAAAAAGAAGAAAAAAAGAAAAAATAACGGAACTTATCAATTTAAGACTAGTATTTGAATATGATAGAAAAATAAAATAGATTTACAAGGAGATATATATAGGTAGAATTGTTATAGGATATTAATTTTTACATAGTTTGTTTTTTTATATTTATATCCATTAATAATTGCTTATAACTAACCGGGCGATTACTATTATGCTCGGTTTTTTTTTAAAGAGGTTAAGATGAAAAATAAAATTATATCATTATTATTATTATTATCACATGTTTTTGCAGTGGGAGAAGCGGGTGCTATTTTCTTATTAATAGCTCCAGGAGCATCAGCTGCAGGTACAGGAGAAGCTCAAGTTGCTAAGGTAGACGACTCTTATGCTTCATACTATAATCCAGCAGGCTTAGGTTTTCAAGATAGATCAGGATTCTCAGGCATGCATGTTAACTGGCTTCCTAATCTTGCGGATGATTTATATTATGAGTTTTTAGCCTTCAAGCAACCTATTGGTTATGGTACTGTTGGTGGACACTTAATTTATTTAAATTTAGGTGAACAGCAAGGAATGGATGAGTTTGGTAATCCAACTGAAACATTTAAAAGTATGATGTGGGCTGCATCAGCAAGCTATGGAGCAAAATTAACATCATCTTCTTCAATAGGTTTAAACTTTAAAGTTTTTCACCAAAAGCTAGCAAATACAGCAACTGGTTCAGAAAGTGGTAAGCCATATTCAACTGATTTTGCTTTTGATCTAGGCTATTTAAAACAATTCTCAAAGCCTGAAGATGGAATCTTTAACTTTGGGATGTCTATATCTAATATTGGTCAAGAAATTGATTTTATAGATAATGAACAAGCAGATCCTGCTCCTACGAATTTAAGACTTGGTCTTTATAAACAGTTTATTATAAATGATTATAATAAAGTAGGTTTAATTTTTGACATAAATAGACTTCTTGTAGCAAAATATGCTTCAATGGATTGGGATAATGATGGTATAATTGATTTAGGAACTAAAGAAGAGGGCTACTCTGACCCATGGTATAAAGCTCTTGTAACATGCTGGCTTGATGATTGGTATTACAAATACAACAGAGATTATGATGGTGATAGAATGATTGGAGGATACGACCAAGTTAATGGTGGATTTAGAGCTTTTAATGACGGCCTTGAATATGTTGATCAAAATCTTACTATTCCTGGATATACTCAAGATCTTGATGACCCACTATTTAATCCATCTGGTTGCAATGCAGGCATTTGTAGTCAAAGTGGATATTACTATAATGGATACAATTGGTTCACGGATCTTAATTTTTTAGATCAGGCTGATGAGTTTAATGATCTCAACTCAGATGGAATTTGGAATCCCGCAGAACCTTTTTATGATGAAGGCAGTGGCTTTGTTCAAATTCAAAGTATGCCTGGTGGAAATTTTTCAGATTTAAATTCTAACAATCAATGGGATGTTGGTGAACCTTTTTATGATGATCAAGGTAATATGATTTTTGAAGGATATTCATTGGATATTGAAGATTACAACCATATGTTAATTGGTAACAGTCAAGGTAATAATCAATATTGGATTTATTATAATTCAAGCCCAGGAGCTATGGTATTAGTCGAAACTGATGGTCAAGATATAGTAGCAATAAATCCCGGTGATAAAGTCTACAATGAGGGTGAATCTTTTGTTGATTGGAATGGTGATGCTTCTCATACTTCGGCAGAACCATGGGTTGATATTAATCAAAATGGTGGATTTGATAGAGGTTACTCTAAAAATAATCAAAATGGTAAAAAAGAGGTAGGATCAAAAGATGACTACTCATTTTCTGACGAACTAAAAGAATTGATAGCTAATGTTGGACTTGAATATTGGTATACTGATAATTTTGTTCTTAGGGCAGGATATATACATGATCGAGAAGGTAAAATAATGAATCCTACTTTTGGGGCAGGAATTAAATTTGGTCAATACGCATTTGATTTTGGATATACAGCTGGAGATGAAGGACATGCGAGAGCTAATACAATGTTCTTCTCAATTAGTATGGATCTAACTCCAATTGAACTCTAAGTTTATATATATACTTTTATCAATAATAAGTTCGGGTATAGTTTTTTCGTCAAACCTGTTACCAACTCTAAATTCAACTGATATAGAAAGACAAAGTAATTCAGTATATATAATTGGGATAATGGTTGAATTTGAACCAGAAATAGTAGATGATCCTAGAACTACTGGAAATGGTACTTTTCTCAAACATTCAAATATAGATTCACTGGTAAATTGTTTTAATAGTCAAGATTCAAGATGTTCAGGTTTTTTAATTGACCCACCCCCTCACAATAGTTCATATTTTGAAAGTCAAATAGAAGCCGTAAAAAATTATTATTTAAATACTTCCTATAATAATATTTTTTCTTTTGAATATCATGTTATTGATAGTGTTTATCAATTAGATAGAAAAATGGCTGAATACTCTGAATTATCAAATTATAATGAACCAGAGCAGAGTATAGCATTACTTTATTCAGATGGTCTAGAATTAGCAAAAGATGAAATTGAAGATCATATTAATTCTACAGGCAAACAAATTAATGATATTCTTATAGTAATGTTCCACGCAGGTGTTGGAGAAGACTATACATTTGAGGGTTATCTTGATCCAGCTAATTATGATATTAGAAGTGGATATATTGAGGAAACTATGCTTGGGTTGGTTCCAGAATCTTCATGGATGAAACAAAATAATATTGATAAAGGGATTTTACTTCCAGAAGGATTAAATCTTATATATTATGAAACGATTGAAGATATTTATGGATGTTCAGAAAATTTTTTATGTGATGCTCAAATTGGTATGACTGGTCTTTTTTCTTACTTATTAGGTTATGAATTTGGCCTTTCTGAAATGTTTAATAGAAATAGTGGACAAACTGGAATTGGACAATTTGGATTAATGGACGTCGGTTCTTTTAATTTGAGAGGAGTTATCCCTGCACCACCTAATCCATGGTCAAGAATACAAGCTGGTTGGAATCAAGCAATTATAAATGATTTTTCAAATAACTCTCATATATCAATCAATAAGAGATATTCAGGTTTTGGAAATCAAAATGATAGTACATTATTTAGATTAAACATTTCAAATTCAGAATACTATCTTGTTGAGAATATTGATAATAAAATTATAGATAATTTATCATTTGAAGACATTCAATATGCAGATAGTTTAAATGGCATATTATTACCTGACTCTGCTGTATCAATATTTGACAAATTATTATTAATAGATGGAGTTATCTCATATGATACCGAATGTAATGAAAACTTTCATTTAACAGTAGATAATGAAACGAATGTAATTATATGCTCAAATAACTATGATTACGGTTTACCTGCAAGTGGTCTTGCAATTTGGCATATTGATGAATCAAATTTAGAAAATCTAAATGATAACTTAAACCAGAGAACTGTTAAAATTATTGAAGCTGATGGAGCGCAAGATATTGGATCTGAAAATTACCTTTATCCGATTGCTAATCCTAGCTTAGGATGGAAGTGGGATTTATGGTTCCCTGATAATGAAGCTTATTTTTTTGTTAATCCAACACAAAATAGATTGAGTTTTAATTCAAATACCTTACCATCATCAAGAAATAATTTAGGTGTAAGATCTTACATTAATCTTTATGATATAAAATATACAAATAACTCCTCCAGAATAGAATTTTACCCACTCTTTGAGCAAGATCTATTCATTCCAGAAATGATTTCAGATTCTCTTAATTTTGAGGTGGTAGGTTCAGGGGTGTATGATAACTCAGGATATATTATTATTAATAATCATGATGCAGGTGAATTTCAAAGAGTATTTTCTAATGCAACCATTCCTACTGGCTTAGAAAGTCTTTTTGAAGAAAATTATTTTTCAGTTATTGATGATGAGTTCAATATACAATCATGCTTAGATGATTTTTACTATGATCTCACTGAAAATGATTGTGTAAGTCTTAATAATTATATTCCAAAAGGCTATTTTGACAATACAGGCTCTACAATAAGTTATCCAAGTTGGAATGAGGATTGGTTCTATCATAAAGTTGCGATCGGTGATATAGATTTAGATGGTTTTGATGAGCTATTAATCTTAATTGATAACGAATCTATTGAATGTTATGAAGCTAATGGAATTGGTTGTAATAATTTCCCTATAAAAGGAAATTTTTTTGAAAATATAATAATTGCTGATATCGTTGATGATATTTTTCCTGAAATTATAGTTAGAGAAGGTGAGTTGATTCATATTTTATCAAATAATGGTATTATTGTAAATTCAATTCCTTCTGATTCAATTACACCTTTACATTTGGTGCCTAATTGGGGAAACTATATTAACTTAGTTGATGGCAATAGGAGCCTACTTTTTAATCAAAGAGATATTTTCAATGGTTATTGGTTAAATCCTGGTGGTCTATCAAATAATCTGCCTCATGTCAATCCTCTTTCAATTCACAATCAAGTTGATGCAGAGACAAAAACTACTATATCTGAATTTTATAACTATCCTAACCCTACAACTGATTATACTACTTTTAGATACTTTTTAAATTCAGCAAGTAGTGCAAAATTAAAAATTTATACTTCTTCAGGATTTCTTATTGAAGATATAAATCTTCATTCAATTCATGAGAATCAATATAATGAAATTAATTTAGATGTTAGTTTATATAATCCTGGAGTTTATATTGCTAATTTAACTTCATTCTTAAACAATGAGCAGAAAGATTCTAAGATTATTAAGGTTTTAGTGCTTGATGAATAAGTTAATCCAAATTGTATTTATATTTACTCTATTTTCATTTATTCTCTCAAATGTAAACCATCCTGAACTAGATTGGAATACTCTTGAATCTGAGCACTTTCTAGTGCACTATCACAATGGAACAAAGAGAACAGCTGTAGCTGCATTAGAAATTGCAGAGTTTGTTTATTTGCCTATCACCAATTTATATGATTTTTATCCAGATGGTAAAACTCATATTATAATTCGTGATACAGATGATTTTTCTAATGGCTCAGCATTTTTTTTCGATAATAAAATTGAGATTTGGTCAAATCCACTAGATTTTGATTTAAGGGGTAGTCATGATTGGATAAAAAATGTTATTACTCATGAATTTGTTCATATTATACAACTTGGAGCATCATTAAAATATGATCGTCATTTTCCTGCTATGTATTTGCAATCAATGGGGTATGAAGATGAAAAACGTAAAGATGTTTTATATGGATACCCAAATGCTATAACATCATATGCAATCCCATCTATAACTATTCCTCCATGGTTTGCTGAAGGAGTGGCTCAGCATATGTTTAATAATGCAAATTATGATATTTGGGATACGCATAGAGATATGATTTTAAGAGATTCATTTATTAATGATAAAGTATTTTCAATAGATCAGATAAGTAGTTTCGGTAAAAAAGGAATTGGTAATGAAAAAATATATAACCAAGGATATTCAATAGCTTCATACTTAACTGATCGATTTGGTTATTCAATATTTAAAACAATTACTGATGCAATCTCTAGTCCGATCAACTATTCATTTGCAAGTGCAGTTAAAAAAGCTACAGATATAACTATTGATCAAATATACTCTGATTGGTATGATTCAACTTCAAATAATTATAAATCATTTAAAGGAAGAGATAATGTTACAGGCAATATTCTTATTGATGATGGAACAGTAAATATTCATCCTACATGGTCACCGGAAAATGATCAATTTGCATATTTATCTAATTCAGAAAAAGATTACTTTGGGCAAACAGATTTATACGTTTATAATTTTTCTGATTCCTCATCAAAGAAAATAGATTCAGGTGTTTTCTCCGCTCCAGCTTGGATTAATGATTCAACCTTAGTGTATAGCAAAAGATCTAAACCTAATAAACAAGGATCAAGGTTTTATGATTTATATGCTAATAAAACTATTGGGAAAAAAAATAAGCCTATAAGGCTTTCAGTTGATATGCGATTAACATCTCCAATAATTAATGAAGCTGGTAATAAAATTGCAGCAGTAGGGATATTAGATGGAACCTCAAATATATATGAAGCAGATTTTAATCCTGATTCCCTAGATTCTATTGACTTCAAACAGATAACAAATTTAAGTAATGGTGAGAAAATATTTTCATTATGCTATAAAAAAATGGATATTATTTTTGATGTATTAGATCGTGACCATGGAAGAGACTTATATCTTTTAAATTATGAAGATAAAAGTCTCAAGGCTAATAGTCAAGATATATGGGATGAAAGAGATCCTTCTTTTAATGATAGTGTATTGGTTTATTCATCTGATTTAAATGGAATTTATAATTTATATGTATCAAATGGAAATCAACAATCATCCATTACTGATGTATCTGGAGGCGCTTTTATGCCATCATTATTGGAAGATAAAGTTTTATATAGCTTGTATGATAATGGTAAGTATAAAATTGCAATTATCAATCTATCCAAAAGCGATACATCTTTAGAGCCTAATTATTCTATCTTTGCTCTAAATAGTATGAAAAATTTTACATTTGGAAATAATCAGTGGAAAGAAGAAAAATATGACCAAGAATTGTCCAAACCCTTTATTTTTCCAAGAATTTTATATGATTATGGAACGATCAAGCCTGGTTTTTATTTTTATGCCACTGATCCTTTAAGTAAATACTTTTTATTTGGTGGGGCCTCTAGAAATTCAGTAAAAGACCTTGATGTTTTTTTGTTATTTGAACTAAAAAAATACTATCCAACATTATATGCAAACTTTTATTGGGTTACCAGAAATCTAAGTAGGGAGGATAGTCCGACATCAATAGGTGGTGAAGTGTATGATAATGTTCAATTTAAATCTGATGATACCTATATAATGTTTTCAGCTGATTTAGGTTCAAAGGTATCCTACAAAGGACAAAATATTAGTTTAAATTATAATTATTCAAAATATACAGCTCACTCACAGGGTTTTACTCAAATCTCTCATAATAATGAGGTGCAAAATTCATACTTATTTGATTTAACCTATGACTATTTCAGAGGGCATAAGTTTACATTGGGTTATATGTTGAAAAATTATTCTTATCGATATGCGTTTAATATGATTCCGCAGAATGGATACGAAATTATAGCTGATTTATCTTTAGAAAGAAATCAATTTGATCCATCGTTTGAAGTCAGTGAAGATTATGGTACACTTAGTTTAGTTTTTTCAAATCATGATACGTATAGATTTAATGCTAGTTTAAAAAATAATATTTCAATTATTAAATCAAGACGAATTGCATTAAATCAAAAATTTGACTTAGGATATGTTTCAAATAAAAATATTGATGATTTCTTTTATTATTTTGGAGGTGGTCTAACAGGATTGCGCGGGTATACTTTTTATGATAGAAAAATTTCAGGGACTGAATTGTATTTATTTACAAATGCTATAAGAATACCTGTTTTTTTAGAACAGAGTTATGGTTTTTTAAACTTTATAATTCAAAACGCATCAATAAACTATATTTTTCAATCAGGAATTGCTCAAAAGTGTAGTCAAGGAGAGTGTGGAACATTTTATCATTCAAATGGTATTGAGTTCAGGCTAAATGGCTCCTCTTTTTATTCTTTTCCCTTTGCGCTATCTTATCAGNTTCATAGGCCATTTACTAATGATGGATCAAATAAGCATTATGTTAAANTTTTGTTTGAGTTCATGGAATGATTATTATTATATCAATACTTTTAAGCTCTTTTTTAATTTGCCAAGGTATAAGTCAAGACAGATTATATTTTTCAGACAAATATCCAAAACAAGAGATAATAGACCCTATACCAATTAAATATCCTATGTTTTCGTTATTTGTACCAGGCTTGGGCCAATATCAATTATACAAAAAAACAAATATTCTTAATCAAAGAAATAAAGCTTTTATTTTTTTTGGTATTGAAGTTATTTCTTTAGGCATGCATTTGAATTTTAAAAATAAGCATAATGATCAAAAAAAAATGTATAAAGCTTTTGCTGATCAAAATTGGGATTTTGCTAATTGGATAAATACCTATGATGACTTCGATGGAACAGATTATGCGTATATTTGGGAAGATGACCAAGGTAACTATACTCAAATTGGCGAAAGTAGCCATTATGTTGAATTTTACTATAATGGAGAGTTAAAAAGAACCACTGATAGTGATTTTAACGATATTTATACAATACTTATAAATGATATTCAAAATGGGAACGATATCTATGATCAGCATAATATAAGAATAAATAATGATCAGCATTTTTATGAGAATATTGGAAAATACAATGAGTTTTTTTCAGGTTGGAAAGATGGCGATATTGACAATATTATAGAAGAAATAACAGATCAAAGTTACCAAATTGCGTTAAGTCCTAAGAAAAATAAATATATTGATTCATATGAAAAGGCAGAAAGTTTTTCAGATATAGGAGAAGCCGCCTTAACTGCAATCTATTTCAATCACTTTATAAGTATGTTGGATGCTTTTATATTAGCACGTAAATTTGGAGGGAATGTCAAACTCAATTCATCAACTATTTATGAAAAAAAAATGTATAATATTCCAATTGGTATTCAGGTAAGGCTGTCAGTAAAGCTATGATTAACTTAAAACTTTTTTTATATATTACAATTCCAATTTTTATTTCTTGTTCTCTGAATTCAGATATCGATACCACAAGTCAAGATAATGAATTAATGAAAAAATTGGATAAAGGAATAACTTTATTTGAATCTAAAAAATATACTCGTTCACTTGATGAATTTAATTCAATTATTTTAAATGATAGAGGTTCAAAGTTAGCAGTAGAAGCTCGATTTTATCAAGGAGAGTCTAATTTTGAACTTGAACAATATAATGAAGCAATAAGTAGTTATGAAAAATTTATGCAATACTCATCTGATTTAGCCAAAGTTGAATATGTAAAGTTTAAAATTTGTAAAAGCTATTTTAATTTATCAACAACATACAGTAGAGATCAGGAAAATAATGAATTTGCTTTCATGAAGCTCCAATATTTCATTGATGAATTTCCAAATTCAACTTTCATTGCTGAAACTGAAGAAATGCTTCAATTATTAAGAGAAAGAAAAGCACAAAAAGTTTATGAAACAGGTCGTCTATATCTCAAGCTAAAAGAGTATGATTCTGCCATTATATATTTTAATGATGTTGTTGAAAATTATTATGATACTCAATTCTCAGATAAAGCACGGGTATCAATAATTTTTTTCTATATGCTCCAAGATAAAACTGATGATGCCAAAAAATATTATGAAATAAATGAAAATAAATTTCAAGATGATTCTATTAAAAAAGAAGCAGAAGAAATATTATTTCATTATAATGATGCGAGTTCTTGGATTAAAAATAAGATAAGATTATATAAATAATGTGAGGCTATAATGAATCTTTATTTCTTCGGAGGTTCTTTTGATCCTCCTCATTTAGGCCATAAAGAAATAATTAATCATTTCATTGATCAATCAGATATCCTTATTGTTTGCCCATCATATAAATCTCCATTAAAACATGATGCACCTATCGCTTCATTTTTACATAGAAAAGAAATGCTTGAAATGATGTTTCCAGATAATGAGAAATTATCAATAATAGATTATGAAATTCATAATAAAATAAAATATACAATTGATACAATTAAATATTTAAAATGCAAATACTCTAATTATAAAATTCATTTAATTATAGGAATAGATCAATTTAATAAATTTCATCTATGGAAAGATTATGAAGATATTCTCAATTTAGTTAATTTGCAGGTAGTTTCAAGGCCAGGCGAACAAATTATAGATAATAACATGAGTTTTAATCACACAAAGCTTATTAATGTTGATGCATCATCTTCGTTTATAAGAAAAAATATATTTCATACTAATGAAATATCTGGAATACTAGACCAAAGAGTCCTAAAATACATTAATTATAAAGGATTATATAATTGATAGATTTCGTTTTATTCATATTGGGCTCAGTATTAATTTTTTATGGCTCTTCATTACTTATTGATAACTCTACATTAATTGCTCGTAGTTTAAATATTTCTCCTATCGTAATAGGGCTTACAGTAATTGCATTTGGAACAAGTTTGCCTGAACTGGTTGTAAGTATTATAGCAATCTTAAGAGGTGAAGGGGCAATAGTTTTGGGTAACATTGTAGGATCAAATATTGCTAATATTCTTTTAGTACTAGGTCTCATTGTCATTATCAAGCCTATAGACATTAATTTTCCATCCTTAAAACAAGGCTCAATATACCTTTTAATTGCAACATTTTGTTTGATGATAATGATTTTGAATCAACAGTTAGATTATATAGCTGGCTCCGTATTGTTAATTTTATTTTGCATTTATATGATAAGTCAATTTAAAAGCACGAAGGACAATGATTTAGACGCAAGTTTACCAAATGAAGATTTTAAATTTCTTTATATATTATATATTATTACGGGTTCTATAGTTTTGGGTTATGGATCACATCTTTTTATAAATTCATCAATTCAAATTGCTAGCTTTTTCAATGTCCCTAAGTTAGTTATCTCAGTTTCTTTAGTTGCATTTGGTACTAGTGTTCCTGAGCTTGTAACTTCAATTGTAGCAGTTAGAAAAGGTGAGCCCAATTTTGTTATTGGAAATATAATTGGATCAAATATAATTAATATTTTTCTAGTTTTAGGAAGTTCACTAATAATTAGTGATATCTATGTTACTTTTTTAGGTATTTTTTATCCATTTATCTTTATGGTCATATCTGCACTACTTTTACTTTTATTTTTACTTTTAAATGATAAAATGAATCGTAATCATGGGTCTCTTTTGTTTATTTTGTATATAACCTTTATTTATTTGACCCTATAATGAAAAACTCATCAAATAAAATAATAGTATTTGATAATGTATCAGCGACATATAAAAATGGTGTTGGGATATTTGATATATCATTTGAATTAGGTAAAAGTGAATTTGTTTTCTTGATGGGCCCCACTGGTTCAGGAAAATCTACGATATTAAGAAGTATTTATATGGATGTTTTTATAAATAAAGGTAAAATTTTATATAATGGTAGAAATCTTTCAAAAATAAGAAAACGTCAAGTTCCTAAATTAAGAAGAAATATAGGTATGATTTTCCAAGACTATAAGTTGCTTGAAGACCGAACTGTTTATGATAATGTTGCACTTCCCTTACAAATAGCTGGGCAAAAGAGTAATTTTATTAAGAAAAAAGTCTCTGAGATGCTTGAAAGAGTTGGCATATTAGATAAATATAATAGTCAACCTAGTAAATTGAGCGGAGGGGAAAGGCAAAGAGTATCAATAGCAAGAGCATTAGTTAAATCACCAGATTTGATTTTAGCAGATGAGCCAACAGGTAATCTTGACCCAATCGTCGCAGATGAAATAATTGATTTACTTGAAGAACTTTCAAATTCTGTGGGTACTGCAATTTTAATGTCAACACATAATTTCCCTTTAATTAGACCTCGACAAAAGCGATTTATTGAAATAGATCAAGGTAAACAGATTACTCATGATATCTAAAATCAAATTTATAATAGCTGAAAGTTTTAGAGGTTTCTTTTATGCATGGACTCCTGCATTATTATCTTGTATTACTATTGGAATCTCATTATTTGTCATCACTATATCCTTTTTTAGCTACTTCCTTTTTATAACATATACAGATACAGTTACAAAAGATTATGAATTAAATGTTTTTTTTAATGAATCAACATCGCTGGAAAATGCTGAAAAGTCTTTTAATGAAATTTTATCACTACCATCAATTAAAAATGGTGAGTTTATAAATAAAAAGAAATCAGCTAAAAAATTCAAAACATACTTTAGTTCAAATATTGAAGATTTATTAGGTGAAAATCCACTACCATACAGTGCTGAATTTAATATTTCTCAAAATAATCGAAACCTTGATTCACTATTGATAATCTCTGAAAATCTAAAAAAAATAAATACAGTTGATATTGTTAAATATGACCAGGAAATTTTAATTCGATTTGAAAATATTATTAATAAACTAATGACAACATTCTCAATAATTGGTATTGCAATTGTAGTGATATCAATCATTTTAGTGTCAAATACAACAAGATTAATGATTCATTCAAAAAAAGAAAGTATAAATATCTTAAGTTTATTAGGTGCTACCAATTTATTTATTAGAGTTCCATTCTTAATTGAAGGCATTATACAAGGTTTGTTTGGAGCTTGTATGTCAATCGTTTCATTGTATTTTTTGAAAATTCTACTAGAATATATTTTTGTTCCATTAGTCCTTGTAAATGATTATAATTTTCAGCTAATAATTTTATTAAATTTAGGGTTAGGTGTAATATTTGGATTAATCGGTAGTAAAAGAGCAGTTTCTAAATATTTATCATGATGGAGTAAATATGAATACAAAAAAAAATACTAAGTCTATTAAAAAGACAAAAAGAAAAACAAATAACAAGAAAAATGATAAAAATCTAATTATAATTAAAGATTTAGAACTGAAATTAGAAGAACAGAAAACCAAAAATATAAAATTATTAGCTGAATTTGATAATTTCCAAAAAAGAACTATTCTTGAAAGAGAAAACGCAAGAAAATATGACGGTTTAAATTTAATTAAGGATTTATTACCTATTTTTGATGATATTGATAGAACTATAAATCATAAAGATGATGTAGATATTAATTCAGTACTTGAAGCAATTAGTATGATCAACTCAAAACTTGAAAGCTTTTTGTTAAAAAATTCAATAACTAAAATTGACGCTTTGAAACAAGATTTCAATCCAGTTTATCATGAGGCGTTATTGCAACAGGAGTCAACGATTGAAGAGGGAAAAGTTATAGAAGAGTACGAAAAAGGATATTTATATCATGACAAAATCATCAGACACTCAAAGGTAGTAGTCAGCAAGGGTAAGAATAAATGAGAGATTACTACGATATACTAGGAGTTGATAAAAGTAGCTCGCCATCTGATATAAAAAGAGCTTACAGGCGAATTGCAATGAAGCACCATCCTGATAAAAACCCCGGTAATAAAGATTCAGAATCTAAATTTAAAGAAGCCGCAGAAGCTTATTCAGTTTTATCTGATGAAAATAAGAAAGCCCAGTATGATAGATTTGGCCATAACCAGTTTCAAAACATGGGAAATAGTAACATGGGAGGGATGGACTTTGAAGATATTTTTAGTTCATTCGGTGATATCTTTGGGGGAGGATTTTCTGATATTTTTGGAGGTGGACAAACTAGACAGCGTCAAGCTGATCATTTAAAAATATCCCTATCATTAACTTTGGAAGAAATTTTTACTGGTACCAGTAAAACAGTTAAGATTAAAAGACTCGAACGAACGGGTAAAGAGCCTGTAAAATGTAATTCATGTAACGGAACGGGCGAGCTGAGAAGAGTTCAAAGATCTTTTTTGGGGCAAGTTGTTAATGTCCAAAAATGTATGAGCTGCAATGGCCTTGGATATATGGGAGGGCTAGAAAAAAAATCTGCAACGATAAAAGTAAAAGTTCCAAGTGGAGTTTCAAATGGTAATTATATTCCTCTTAAAGGTGAAGGTAATCAAGCAATAGCTGGGATCGCTGATGGTGATTTAATTGTATACTTTGAAGAGAAGGAACATAAATTATTTACTAGAGATGGGCAAGATGTTTATGTCGATTGCTTTGTTAATTATCATCAACTAGTAAACGGTGGAGAGATTCAAATTCCAACATTGTCAGGTGATATAAAAATGAGAGTTCCAGCAGGTACCTTTTCAGGTGAGTTACTTAGACTGAAAGGGAAAGGCTTGCCTTATGTTAATTCAACTCGAAATGGAGATCAATTTGTCAGAATCAACCTAAATACTCCTAGCAGATTATCAAATAAAATGAGGTCGATTCTCGATGAACTCTCAAATGAGCTAGGAAATGAAGTTCTATGTAAAAAAATTAAAGATTAGTATTTTATAAGTTAAACTATAAGGATAAAGTATATTTTGAGCATTTTTGAAAATTGGAATAAAATTAAATTTACAACTAGAATTGCAGTATTAGATTGGCTATTTGTGTTTGCTATAATAATTTTACTTTTAATTGTATATATCCCCAATCAAATTTGGATTCAAGAAAAGTCTGATAGAGACGAAAGTAGATTTAGAATGCGTACGATATCAAATGCCTCAGAATTTTATAAAGAAATAACTGGCAACTATACTATTAATGGGCCACAGATGTTTGAATTAGTTGAGGCTGCTATTGACTCTGCTTTCGCTGATTCTTTATTTGTTGGAGAGCAACAAATTATATTGAATGATAAAATTTTTAATGTATCTATAAATAAAGGTTTTGACTACAGGGCTGATACAACATTTAGTATTGCTGAGCAAATAAGGAAAACTATTATTGATACATTATATTGGACGCTTGAATATAGTGATTCTACTAAAACATTATTGGACACAAATTATGTTAATTCATCTGATATAAAAAAGAGAATGAATTTATATAGATTTAATCCAGCCAATACATCGTTACTTTCTGAAAGAGATTCAACAATAACAGAAGAAGAATATGATAATTTATTGTCATTTGAACAAAAAAGATTTTATAGAGTTGTAAAAGATACAATACCAGGTAAAATAGAAATTAGTGAAAGGGAAGAAGTAAAAAATAACTATCTAAGAAAAAAATTCCACTTAAATGCAGATCTTTTAACTTGTCCTCTTTCCAAAAAAGATTATATTTTAGCTCTTGAACAACAAAATAGTGGAGAAAATATTTTTATTGTCAAATCACCAGTTGACGAGAGTAACATAGAAACGCAATATTACTTTTTTGAATATAATCCAGGAGATCATGGATATATTAGATCTGGAGTACAAAGCTGGGCAGGAGAAGAGTAGTATATGCTAGGAATTTCCATTTATAAAAATAAAGCTAATTTTTTAAGAACTTCTAAGTTGAGCAATAATGATTTATGCGTAACCCATCATGGGACTTATAAGTATTCAGACCTTAATGGAACTATTTCTAACTCTTTAAAAGATATTATTAAAAATGAAGATATAAGAACTGAAAATTCTATTTCATTAATCTTGGATACTCAATTTTGTTTATTCAATCAAATCTTTTGTGATAATCTGGATTCATTAGATTTTCATGGAAATCTTTCAGGTTTTTCAGATATAGAAAACTTAGATAGTTATTATTACCCAATGGGGGCTCGTGATGATCGATATTTGGGAATTCATGTAGATAATAAGTTAAAACAGAAAATAATTGATTCTGTAGATAAATTAGGTTTTAAGATAGATGGTATCGGACTAGGTATTTTTTCAGCACAGAAATTAGCTTCATCAATGTTTAAAGCCAAGTCGTTAAGTAAGTATGCTATTATTAGGTTTGTAACCTCATCCTCTATAGAAGTAATTTATATCAATGATGGCTTATTTTCTTTATATGGTAGATTCAATATAGTCAAAAATAAAATTAATCCAATTAAAGTATTTGGAGATAAATTGTCAATAGATGATATAGCTGTAACTATTGAGCAAATAGTAAAAGGTCGAAAATCACTTTCAAAAATTGATAAGGTATTTATATATCAATCTAATGGGCAAAGTAAACTGATTAAAAATCTTATCAATAGAAAATATAATGACATTGTTCTGTTGGATCTTTTTAATCACAAAAATCATAAGTCTTTAAGTTCAAACGTCACCGAAACAATCAACCGCTTATCTTTTTGTGAACTAGGAATTATGTTTGGAGATTTAAATGTTTGATATTGATTTAATGAATAAAACTGGTTTGCAAAAGATTATCTCTAGGGCCAAGATAGATAATCAGAAGCGAAAAAATGATTTAATATTTGGTGATTTAGACTCTAATAATATTGAAGATAGTAAAGTTGTTAAAAATGAAAATACTAATAATAGCAAGCCTTCTTTCTTTTCAATGCTTATAGCAACTCTGATTTTATCTGCATTTATCATATTTGGTATTTTTAAATTCAAAGATGACTTTTATGCTCCAAACTTTGTTTATGAAATCCCAAATTTTGTTTATGAAATCCCAAATTATATTACTAATTCAGCAACATCAAATATTGATATTGCAAAATCATTAATCATAAATTTTATTAGCAATCCAGATAAAATTAATTATTTAAATAGCATTAATATAGATGAGAATTTAACTCTTAAAGTTAAGATAAATGAAATCAGTGATTTAAATCTTAAGCAAAAAGAGTTGCAATTTTTGCAAATTATTGAAAATGAAGATTCTTACAATGCTTCATTTAATGTTCCGCTAAATCATAAAGTATCAAATGTTGACCTTGATATATTGTTGCTTGAACTATTAGATAAGTATGAGAATAGATTAGATGTTTTCCTTAGAGCAGATGGAGAGTCTATATACTTTACATCTTCTGGGAAAATAATTTATGATATCCTTGATAAACTCATTTTCATTGATAATATTACCATAATAAAAAATTCAAATAAATTTTTCACACTGAGATTCCCATATTAAATTTTTCTTTTTATGCTTAGAATTATAGCAGGTAAGTATAGAGGTCGTAAGCTTAAAGAGATAAAATCAAAAGATATTAGACCTACCCAAGCTAAAGTAAAAAAATCAATGTTAGAAATATTAGAACCATTTTCTGATAAAGAAGTTCTTGATTTGTTTTCTGGATCCGGCGCATTAGGAATTGAAGCTCTTAGTAGGGGTGCAAAAAAAGTTATATCTATTGATAATAATAGAGAAAATCATAATAATCTCATAAGTAATTTTCAAAATATCTGTAAAGATGATGACTATGAAATTAAATGTTTAAATGCTATGAGATATTTGAGGTCAAACAGTAATATGTATGATATAGTTATGTGTGATCCTCCTTATTATAAATTTGACCATAAATTAATTTTTACCCTTTGTAAGCCATTAATAAAAAAAGGTGGTATTTTTTGTATGGAAATGGAAAAAAAAATTGTGGATGAAAATATTTTTCGAGTTAAGATATATGGCAGATTACAAGTAATTATATGGAGGAATGATGAATAACGCTATTTATCCTGGAAGTTTTGATCCTATTACAAATGGACATCTTGATATTATTAGACGTGCTTCAAAGCTGTATGATAATCTGTTTATAGCCGTTTCAAATGATAGTTCTATAAAATCAAAATTATTTACGGTTCAGGATCGAATAGATCTAGTACATTCTGCTACAAAAGACATTGATAATGTTAAAATAATCGATTTTGATTGCCTAATTGTTGATTTATGCAAAAAATATCAATCTAATATCATAATAAGAGGATTAAGAGCTTTATCAGACTATGATTTTGAATTTAAAATGGCTTTAATGAATAGAAGTTTAAATGATGAAATTGTTACTTTATTTATGATGCCCCATGAAAGATATACTCATATTAGCTCTTCATTAATCAAAGAAGTCGCTTCACATGGAGGAGATATATCTAAATATGTCCCTACATTTGTTAATAAAGCATTAGGTGAAGCATTTGAAAAATAGTTCTCTATTACAAAAGTTTGCTCAAAAAATAAATGATCCTTCGAATATTAAAATCATTTTACCTGAGTCAAATGATAGAGTATCTCAGGCATCAGAAATTTTAAGTGAGATAGGAATAAATGTATCACAAAAACAAGATATTGAAAATTACAATATTGAGTCACTGGCCATATTAAAAAAATTAAAATTTGCAAAAAACTGGCCAGAGCAAGATCTTATTGAATATGCGAATCATCCTTATATAAAATCTCTACTAATATTGAAAGAAGGTAAGGTCGGAGGTGTTGTCTGTGGTTCAGAGCTATCAACTGCTGAAGTTATAAGAGGGGGACTTAGAATAATTGGTCTAAAAAACAGCGTTAAAAATCTGTCAAGTATGTTTTTAATGGTTTCTAAAAATGGAAAGAATTTTTTCACCTTTTCAGATTGTGCAGTTATTCCAGAACCTACCTCAGAACAATTAGTAGAAATTGCCTATCAATCAAGTCTAATGCATGAATCGATTTTGAATGAATCTCCGAAAATAGCATTCTTATCATTTTCAACTAAAGGTAGTGCAGATCATTATCGCGTTAAAAACATTCAAAAAGCAGTAAAAATATTTTCAAAAAAACATCCTAACATTGAATTTGAAGGTGAATTACAAGTAGATGCAGCATTAGATCCTATAGTTTCAAAAAATAAAATTCAAAATTCAAAATTAAAAGGGGATGCAAATATATTAATTTTCCCTAATTTAGATGCAGGTAATATTGGTTATAAACTAGTACAAAGGTTTGCTTCTTACTTTGCTTGTGGACCACTGTTGCTTGGTTTAGAAAAGCCTGTAAATGATTTATCCAGAGGTTCCACTGTTGAGGATATTGTACTTATATCAATTTTAACAGCGATTCAATCTGAAAGGGCTAAAGATGCCAACATATAATTATGAGTGTAATGCTTGTAGAAATAGATTGACAATCTTTCAGAGCATGAACGATTCTCCTTTGCAGGATTGTGATAAGTGTGGAGGCAAAGGAACTTTAAAAAGGTTGATTACTGGTGGCACAGGTATGGTATTTAAAGGTTCTGGTTTTTACCTGACAGATTATACTGATTATGGTAAAAAGACAGAAAAAAAGTCGGTTAAAAAAGAAAAAACTAAAAAAAATAAAGATACAAAAAAGGAATAAAAATTTATGAATAAAGTAATTGATGCACCTCAGGGAGAAAAGATAACCATGGATGGTAATAATCTAAATGTACCCAACAAGCCTATAATTCCATTTATTGAGGGTGATGGTACTGGACCTGATATTTGGAATGCTTCTAAGATTGTTTTAGACGCTGCTGTTAAAAAGGCGTATAATGGGGAAAGAGAAATCTCATGGTTAGAGGTTTATGCAGGAGATAAGTCTAATGATGTTTATGGTGAAAATACTTGGCTTCCAGAAGAAACTTTAGAGAAAATTGAAGAATATAAGATTGCTATAAAAGGTCCTTTAACAACTCCTATTGGAGGAGGAATTAGATCTATTAATGTTGCTTTAAGACAAAAGTTAGATTTATATGTATGTTTGAGACCTGTTAAATGGTTTCAAAATGTTCCATCTCCAGTAAAAAATCCAGAAGATGTTGATATGGTTATTTTTAGAGAAAATACTGAAGATATATATGCAGGTATTGAGTTTTTAGAAGGCACTGATGATGCGCATAAAATGTTAAATTTTTTAAAAACTGAATTTCCTGATAAATATGCAAAGCTAAGGTTTCCAAATTCAGTTGGAATGGGTATAAAACCAATATCACAAGAGGGTACATCTAGGTTAGTTAGAGCTTCAATTAAGTATGCTATCGATAATAATCGTAAGAGTGTAACTTTAGTTCATAAAGGAAATATCATGAAGTTTACGGAGGGTGCATTTAAAAATTGGGGATATGATATTGCTGAGAATGAATTTCGTGACCTTGTTTATACTTGGAGAGATTATGATCTTACTGTAGAAAATAAAGGTCAGACAGAAGCTGATAAAGAATATGATGAGGCCATGAAATCAGGTAAAATTATTATTAAAGATGTAATAGCAGATGCATTCTTGCAACAAATCTTAACAAGACCCAAAGAATATGATGTTATTGCAACTATGAACTTAAATGGTGACTATGTTTCTGATGCTTTGGCTGCACAAATTGGTGGAATTGGTATTGCTCCAGGTGCAAATATTAATTATGATACAGGTGTAGCTATATTTGAGGCAACTCACGGAACTGCCCCAAAATATGCAAACCAAGATAAAGTAAATCCTTCTTCTGTAATTTTATCAGGTGAAATGATGCTTAGATATTTAGGTTGGACAGAAGCAGCTGATTTGATTTTAGAAGCAATAAATAAAGCATTAGAAAAAAAACAAGTTACTTATGATTTTCATAGATTGATGGAAGGCGCCTCGCTTCTTAAATGTTCTGAATTTGGCCAGGAATTAGTTGATAATATGTAATGAAGTTTATAGACCAAGCTAGTTTGCGGATTAAAGCTGGAGATGGTGGCCATGGTTGCATTGCATTCCTAAGAGAAAAATTTCGTCCTAAAGGCGGTCCTTGTGGTGGAGATGGTGGAAAAGGCGGAGACGTGATTTTTGTTGGTGACGATAATCTAAATACCCTTCTAGATATAAGCCTTAGAAAACATTACAAAGCAAAAAATGGTCAGCATGGCATGGGTAAGAATATGCATGGAAAAAACGGAGAGAATATTACTATTTCTCTCCCGCTTGGTACTATTATTAAAAATTCAGAAACCAAGCAAGTTATCGTTGATATAACTAAAAACAATGAAAAATATGTTATTTTAAAAGGTGGTAACGGTGGATTTGGAAATGCAAGATATAAAACAAAAGTACAAACAGCACCCAGAATCGCTAACGATGGTCAAATTGGTCAAGAGCTTGAAATTGATTTAGAATTAAAAGTTCTTGCTGATGTTGGATTGGTAGGATTTCCCAATGCAGGAAAATCAACATTTATCTCTAAGGTATCAAATGCTAAGCCTAAGATAGCAGATTATCCATTCACAACTCTAACTCCAAACTTAGGCATAGTTAGATATAGTGATTTTAAGTCATTCGTAATTGCTGATATCCCAGGATTAATTGAAGATGCCTCTAAAGGTAAAGGCCTTGGTAGTCAGTTTCTTAAACATATAGAAAGGACATCTGTTCTTGCATTTATGCTAGATCCAACACAGGATGATGTGTATGAACAATACAAAAAATTAAGAAAAGAATTAGTTTCTCATAGCAAAGATATACTTGAAAAAAAAACTATTATAATCATCACAAAAAAAGATGTTTTTCAAGATAAAATTAACTTAAATAAGTTTCCCAAGAATGTTCCTGTACATTTTATATCTTCAGTTACAGGTGAAAATTCTGATAAAGCCATTTTAGATATTTCAGAATTAATCGAAGAGAAATAGTTACAACTTGTTACAGCATTTCATCTGATTCTTCTATAAAATTATAACCTAGCATCTAGTATATTAAGTATAACTAATTATTGGGGGATATTACCTTGGTCAAACAGTCGTTTAAGCTATCAATATTTTTATTAACTTTTACATTTTTATTCTCAAATCAACTATCAATTGAAAATGTGGACCTTTCTAGTGGTACACTAGAAGTCCACATGCAAAATGGTGTTGCGGTAGGAGGATTTCAGTTTGATTTAACAAATGTTGAAGTCACTGGAGCTGAAGGAGGCTCTTCTGCAACCAATGGATTTTTAATCAGCACATCTTCGACTACTGTTTTAGGTTTTTCCCTTACAGGTGGGACAATCCCTGCAGGAGAAGGACCTTTACTAGAGGTATCTTTTAATGGTTCCCCTGAAGAAATTTGTCTTAGCTCTGTAGTATTATCAGACCCTACAGGTACTCAAGTAGATTCTGATGTAGGTGATTGTTTCAATTCTGGGGATGGTAATGATGAAGCAGAAGGTTTTGAAGTTGATTTAGTCAGTACTGGTGAAAGTCACTTAATTATTTTTCAAGAAACAATTACTGGTTTAGATGAAGGTGATCAAATTGGAGTATTTGATGCAAGCGGTGTTCTTTCAACAACA